>DOKP01000072.1 GCA_003510795.1 Candidatus Moraniibacteriota bacterium
GTCCACACTTTACGGATAAAATTTAATAAATCAACTTGAAAAGAGCGTTAAGAAACTTTGTCATGGAGCGGATGCGGAACACAAAGTTTTAGCGATGAGAGTTAGATTTATTTATTTTAGGAGTACGTGTGGCAGTTTTTGTAACTTTTTGCTGTCAAAAAGTTAGCAAGAAAAAATATTATTAAAACAAAAATGGAGAACCGCAAAATGATTCTCTACATTCATAATCTAACCCCTCCTCAATCCTCCCCTTCAAAGGGGAGGAGGCTCTGTTTGATGAGTTTTGTGTAAAAATAAAATTAATGCTTAATTATTTGATTCATAATTATTTCAACAACTCCAATGCCTTATCCAATTGTGGATCTCTGTTGTTGTTATAATCCTCCTCGCTTAGCCCTACTTCCACATCAGGATTTATTCCTTTTTCATTTATCTGCTCTTCCTTGGGAGTCAGCCATCTGGCTACTGTTATTTTTACCGAAGTATCTTTCCTGAGATTTATCAATTCTTGAACTGATCCTTTGCCATAAGATTTCTTACCCACCAGCGTAACATCCTGGCGATTATCATTCAAAGCTCCGGCCAATATTTCAGAAGCGCTAGCGCTACCTTCATTGATTAAAATTACTGTTTTAATTCCACTTATTTCACCTTTCCCACGAGAATAGAATTTCTTCTTTTTCTCATCTTTGTCTTCTTCAATCACCACGACATCTCCTTTGGGCAAAACAAATCCTGACATATCGATAGCTACATCCAAATAACCGCCAGGATTATTGCGTAAATCAATGACTACACCTTTCGCATTTTTGGGCATTTCTCCGACTAATTTTCCAAATTTGATAGCCGTATCATCTCCAAAACGCACCACATTAAAATAAGCAACATTATTTTTCTTCATTTCAAAAGTCACACTTTCCACTTTAATAACACCTCGCGTAACAACTATATCTAAAGTTTTTTCTTCAGCGCTCTCTCGATAAATACTTAATTTTACTTCCGTGCCATCCTCTCCTCTTATTTTAGAAACCGCCACATCAATACTTATATTTTCAGTAGATTCATCATTGACTTTCAATATCTTATCTCCCGATCGAAGTCCCGCTTTTTGTGCTGGAGAATCTTTCAAGGGAGAAATAACGGTCAAAATTCCTTGCTTCATCCCTAATTCCGCACCAATTCCCTCGAAAGTTCCTTCAATGTCAGAACTGAATTCTTCATTTTCTTTTGGATCCATAAAAACAGTGTAAGGATCTTTGGTGGTAGCCAGCATTCCCCTGATTGAATTATAAATCAATTCTTCGGTGGTTAATTTTTTAGCATCTACATATTTATCTTTTAATTTATCAAAAACATCCCAATATAAAGACATGTCTACTTGCCTTTTGTCAGTAACATTTTTCAACTCCAACGGTGTGTTTGAATTATTTACAGAGGAATTATTTTTTTGACCTCTCTCAAAGCCCAGCCAAAAAGTAAGAGCTAAAATCAAAAAAATAACCACTAACTTTATGTAATAATCTAAAACATTTTTTTGTTTATTTTTAGCTTTTCTGGCTTCATTTTTGTTAGTTTGCTCAATTTTAAAATTATTCGTCACATCTTCACTTTTTTCATTTTCTTTTTTAAGTTCATTCATAAATAATATAATTGAATTTTTTTTAATTAATTTTAGAACTTACACGTTTAAGCGGATATGATTCTAGTTTCTGAAAAATATTATTTTTTCGAACTGCCGTGCTACTGCGAAAGGCGAGAAAAAATGATATTTTTCAGAAACGTATAAAATAAAACAATGCTCAAACTTTTAAATTCTAAATTTATCCGATTTTTTTAATTACTTTTATTAATTCTCGGATTTTCTTTGCCTAAATATTTCCAGAAATACTTAACCGCGCTACTTATATGCGCCCAAGTTAATCTATTAAAAAAAATAGAATAAAAAAATCCGTTTTTTCCACTTCCCTTGCCATGATAATGCAACATTTCAGCCAAAGGAAAATAAATCACCTTAAAACCATTTTCCCAAAATCGCCTGCACCAATCCACATCTTCCATATACATAAAGAACCGTTCATCCATTGGTCCAACTTTTTTAAAAGCTTTTCTGGGAATCATCATAGCTGATCCCATAACCCAATCTACCTCCCTGGGCTCTTTTCGATCATAATCCCGCATCAAAAACCAGTCTAAATGTTTTTTGGCAAATGGAAGTTTTCCTAAAATAGTTCTTCTATAAACAATTGTAATAAGTTTGTAAAAACGAAAACAAGAATCTTGGGGAGTTCCATTAAAATTAAGCAACCTCGGAGCGATCATCCCAAATGTCTTGTCACTTTTTACATACTCTAGCATTTTTTCTACTGAGTTCTCTTTGACCAAGATATCTCCGTTTAAAACCAAAAGGTATTCTCCCGAACTATTTGTGCTGCCCATGTTAACCAATTTTTTAAAACCGACATTTTCAAAAAACGGAAAGAACTTAACTTGCGGAAATTCTTCTCGCATCATCATTTCCGTTTCCTCTTCAGTGTCGCTATCGGCCACAATTATTTCATAGCTAACATTTTTTACATTACTTAAAATAGAATTAATGCAAAGTTTCAGCAAGTCAGGATTTTTATAGTTAGTAATGATAATAGATAAGTCCATTTGTAGGAAGTTATTATGAGGTCAAAATTGCAATTTACAAAACTAATGTGTTGATATCCTATTCATCTTTTCCGTTTGTTGCAGCAGTTACTGGAAATATTCCATCAAACATCTGACTAATAGTACCATAATTATCTCCTATCGGAAGCAATATATACCCAGCTTCCTTTGTTTCTGGCGGGTTATAGAGAAATCCTTCTTGTGAATTTTCCAATACCTTCTGAATAATCTCCGGACTTTGCATATTCTTTTCCAGTTCATAAAGCTTTTTCATTTCCCAAAGCGCAAGATCGGTTTTCAAATTATCACCCAAGGCGTTAAATACCGCGCTAATTTTTTCAAAATCAGTCAGAGTTCCGATAGAAACAGCTTTTTCTTTTATTTTTTGAATAATCATCTGCTGTCTCCTGGCTCGTTGAAAATCGCTAGACGTAACTCGAGAACGTGCATAACAAAGCGCTTTTTCCCCGCTAAGCGTTTGTGTTCCAGCAGGAAGTTTGAAATCACCACCGCATTCAACATTTGGATTTGTACAAAGTTTATATGTTGCGGCTATATATTTTGAACCGTCTTTGCGAGTATGATATTTATATTCGAAATTTCCAGTTGACTTCGTAAAAGTATATGAATCGCAAACTTTTTCCTCATTAAATTGCATGGCTTCTTCAAATGGTTTCTCGAGATTTACTTCAATCCCGCCAACAGCATCAATCAAATCAGTAAATCCTTTAAAATTAATAACCACCGCATAATGGATTTCTTGTCCGACAATTTTTCCAACAACTTCTTTCATGCTTGAAATTCCGGCATTTTTTCCATCTTGTTGTCCGAGCGCATATACAGCATTAATCTTACTTTTGGCTCCCAAATTTGGATTATCCACATACAAATCGCGCGGAATAGACAAAAAAGCAACCTTGTTATCGGCCGGCTTAATGCTTGCAACCATAATCGTATCTGCCAAAGTACCACCTCCGGGCACATTTTCACCTCTCATTCCCAAAAGCAAAATATTTATCCGCCCTTCTTTCTCACCTTTCAAATTGTTTTCCACGCCAGGCAGAGACTTGGCTATACTGCTAAAAATACCGCCTTGGGTAGAAATTTTATTTAAAAGTCCGCCAGTTTTCCAAAAAATTACACCGCCTATTAAAAGCAGAATTCCCAAAACAATAAAAATTATTTTTTTCTTTCCGCCTTTTTTGGAAGCAACACTCTCTAAACCACTAATACTTTTTTTACCGAATAAACTCATAGTTATTTAAGCCTTTATGCTATTTATTAAATGAATTAAAAAGATTCAGCATTTTTTGAGCTGATTCCTTCCAAGAAAAAAAATTACTTTTAACTAATCCTAGTTTAATTAATCTTTCTCTTCTTTCTTTATCAATACAAATATTGTATAACATATCTGACAAATTATCAATACTATTCGGATTAAAATAAATATCTTCATTGACACCCACTTCTCTATGAGGAGGAATGTCTGAAGCCAAAACTGGTACTCCTTGACTCATCGCTTCAAGTATCGGTATGCCAAAACCCTCATAAAAAGAAGGAAAAACATACACTGTTGCCATTTTATAAACAACCACCTTATCAATTGTATCGATAAATCCGGCAAAAATGATGTCTTTATTCAGATCATTTTTTAACAAAACTTCATTAATTTTTTTATCGAAATTGTGGCCGTTTTTATTGCCAGCTAAGACTAATTTTATTTCTGGAATTTTATTTTTTATCTTGGCATAAGCTTCGATAAGGAGCGGAATATTTTTTCTGGGTTGCAGAGTTCCAATATACAAAATAAATTTTTCCGGTAAATTATATTTTTCACAAATAGTTTTTTCCATTTCTTCAGTTATTTCCCGCTCAATAAGATTTGTCGAATTAAAAACAACTTCTATTTTATCAGCATCCACTTTGTAATATTTCAGTATTTCATCCTTAGTAAATTGACTCACGGCAATTATTTTGTCCGAGCGTCGGACGCTTCGAGGAATGAACAAATCCAAAAAAAATAAATCTTTTTTTAGAATCATCTGCCGATAAACTTTAAAGGAAACATCATGAATGTGAGTTACTACTTTAATTCTTTTGGGTATAAAAAATGGCAAAATATACTCGCTGTGGAAAACATCAATTTTATTTTTACGGAAAAATACTGGCATCGTCCACGCCGCCCAAACAAATTTATTTTTGGCTTCGAGCGAAATAACCTGCGCATTTTTCTTATCACCTAAATTTAATTTTTCATTTATATTTTTCAGCACCAACTCATCATCCGTATTGGTAAGTAATAAATATTCATTTTCCTTATCCAGTTCCAATATATTTTTAGTCAATTCGGTAACCACTACCTCACTACCGGTTCTTTGTTTGCCAATATTTCTAATGTCAATTGCAATTTTCATTTAGTTAATCACTACAAATATACGAATCTTTTACAAATCTACAAATTCCGAAAATATCACTGTGAGAAATTTGTAAGTCTGTAACCGATTTGTAAATTCACAATTCAGTTGATTTATATTTTTAAAATTTAGTCATTGGAAATTTATTGGAAATTGGAAATTGGATATTGGAAATTCCCCTATTTCCTGACCATAGCTATTCCCATCCACACCCACAGAAATCCTAACATAATTCCGGCATTAAATAAATTGGGCACAATTATTGCCACTACGCTCAATACCAAAAACAAATGGAAAAAATCCATCCCGCTATCTTGGCGCCAAAATTTCCCGCCTAGTATTTTTTTCCAAAAGAATAATTTCCCCCTCAATAAAATATATCCTATTAAAATCAAAAATGAAATTATTCCAAATATTCCTGCTCCCAACCATACTTCTAAAAATATATTACTCGAATTAAGTCCTGCTCCCCGCTCGTCTTTGCCCAGAACATCAGAAATATTTCCCCAACCAATTCCAAAAAGAAAATTATTTTTTATTTCTGCCCATGATTTAATATAAATTTCTTTGCGGATACTAACATTAGGATCTTTGCGATATATTTTTTTGATTATTTTCCCCGCTGCCATTTCTTTTTCCAAATCCTCTAAATTAATATGCTCGCAATTGTATTGCCTCAACTGATTTATATTTTCGATAGGACTGGAAATTTGCACATCTTCTTTACAGGCAATGGTAATTTCTTGATCGCCAGAAGCAGTACTTTGGATTCTGTTACCCAATTGAAAATTTGTTAGATTTAAAACATAAACCAATCCCACCGCCAAAACAATCACCCCGGAGAGCATCGAAAATAAAATTATTTTTTTCTTTAAGAGTAAGTATCCCAGCATCCCAATCGTAACCACTATCGCTCCCAGCCACGCACTGCGCGCCACCGTTATTATCAGAGCCATCCAACTCAAGACAATTAATATCCAGACGAAACAGCTGTAGCCAAACATAAACGTTCTATAACCCAGATTTAAAATTTTCATTTTGCTATAAAAATTATAGGCCACTACGTACAGTATCGTGAGCAATAAAATCAAAAACATCCCCAGCCAATCCGCTTCGGTAAATGTGGCATTGGCTCTGCCTGGCATAATTTCAAAATTATTTCCGCCTCGCATGAATTGCCAATTTTGCCAAATGGCATAAATTACAATCACAAAAGATGAGGTTAAGAAAAAAGGAATGATTCTTTTAATATCCTCCAAATCACGGATAAAAATCCTTACCAAAAAATATAATAATGCAAAAGAAACGATAATAACTGATTGTTTGATAGCCACTTCGACACCTGAAGCATTTAAACTTCCCAAAAATCCACCCAAAGCAAACAACACTACCAGATATTCAGTCCACCCAAAGCGTGACAATTTAAAATTAAGTCTGTTGGTATAATAACGCACACCCACAGCCACCAGTGTCAAGATTCCTAAAAATTGATAAGGACGGATTGCAATACCCAAATCTTCGGGTGCTAAATTTATATTCTCCAAAGCAATTGTCCCGATAAAAAATAAAAAACTCCAGCCTGGTCGGTACAGGGCAAAGATAAAACTAAGAGCTACAAAAAATAAAAAGTCTCCCACATTTTTAAGTGGTAACACTCCGACATTAGATAATGTTATCAAAGCCACTACCAAAATAATATTTGCTCCCAGAAGATAATACTTCAAAGTATTTAGTCTATTGACAATTTCTTTAATTTGTGCCATCATATGTTTATGTTTTAGTTTTTTTGTTAACGAATTAGTTTTAAAAAAAAATCAAATCCTTGGAGGAATGCTATGCAAGAGTCATGCTTAATATTTTTGACGAATAGTGCGAAAAAAAATTATGCCAAGAAAATTGACCTAATATACAAAATCGGTCTAAATTCAATCATAATCGCCCCCCTTTCCTTGATCATTTTGATACTACTCGAATTTAACAAGGAGTTTGCATCAATTAGAAATTTCTCATGTTGGGGCTACGCATGCATCGGCTTATGCATCATGTCCTTAATTGTGAATATTGCCTGTTTTATCTATCTATATAGAGAAAGGCAATTATGAGCTGACATTTATCCGAGGCAGTCTGGAAAATTCCGGACTGCTCTCTTTTTGTTTCACCTTTTATATTTTTTGTCTCTACGAGTAATTTGAGTACTCTCAAATTGCG
>DOKP01000098.1 GCA_003510795.1 Candidatus Moraniibacteriota bacterium
AATGATACTTACCAAATTTACCGCGCTCACACAAGTTTAAGTAACGCCGAAGCCGGCACAATTAATTCCACGCTAAGCACAATGGGATTTGCCGCGTTTAACGGTGGTAATCGCGACCTGGTCGCTAACAACGAACAATGGAACATCGCTTGTTATGCCAATGGGACGACAGCGGATGCGACCGCGGTTTGGATTAATGGATGGATAACGAACGCGCAAAATTTTATTAAAGCTTACACACCAGTTAATGCAAATGAAGTTGGAACTTCGCAGAGACATAGCGGAAAGTGGGATGATGGGAAATATAGAGTCTCTGCGGCTGGTTACGGAGTTATTAGTGCATCTCAAAATGATGTGGTTATTGATGGCATCCAAATTGAATTAACTGGGTCAACGAATGACCATAGGGGATTTTCAACTTTCAATTCAGATAACATCACACTTAAAAATTGCATACTTAAAACAGGATTAAGAGGTTTGAGACCAGGGATAAACGGAGATCCAAACCCAGAGGGAGATCAATATTATTATAATAATATAATTTACGGATTTAATAGAGGAGTTGCTGTGGGACAATATAATGGAAGATATTATATATACAACAATACTGTATATGATTGCGATTATGGCTATTCCAGTAGTGCGGGGAATGATAATAAAGAAGTAACTGTAAAAAATAATATTGCTCAAAATTGTACAGATGGATATTATGCTCAGGTTCAAACTTTTTCGTCATCTTCAGATTATAATATTTCCGATTTAGTGGCTGATGCGCCTGGGGCCAATTCTAAAAATTTAACCACTGTCAATTTCATCGATGCTACTAATAAAAATTTCTGTCTTAGTTCTGATGATACCGCCGCTAAAGGTGCAGGAGTAAATCTTTCAACTGATGTAAACTTATCTTTTACCGATGACATTCGCGGACAATCGCGCCCAGCTTCGCCAAATCCTTGGTCAATTGGTACTTGCGAAGCTCTCGATGCCAAAAAAATAAAACTAGAAGGTACGCAAATAAAGATGGAGGGAGATGTAAAATTTGAATAATTTCCCTAAAGCTAAGCTTTGCTCTTAAAGCTTAGCTTTAAAAAATGTATACTCACATGTAATTATGGGAGGAACGAGTTGGTGTGAGTAGGTCATAATTAGCGTGGTAGCATTTTAGCAAAGAACAATTTATTAAATTCCCCCTGCGGTTTATTTTAATATTTTTGATTTGAAAAAAATCTTTTTCTATGCGATAATCAAGGTAATTTAAGATTAAGTAAGATTAAAAGTTTAAAGATAAAAACAATGTTTATTCCTAATAATTATATAAGCTATAGATTAATTCTAAAGTTTGTTTTTATATTGTTAATAACTTTAATTTTTCAAGTGGAAAAAGTTCAAGCTGATGGAACTGTTACGGTTCAAGTTGGTAATGGTATCGGCTCATACAATTCGGCTGTTGATGATTTTGGCAGTTCGGGCGGAGTGACTGATTGGGCAAACATAACAACAAAATCCTATCGAGCTATCTATCCAAATCTAGATCAATTACTCGGTAATAATAAGACAGTAACTTCTGTCAGTTGGAACCTTTGGTATCGATATGATTCCGATGGAACAGGAGAAAATTATTCTTTATATTTTTATAATGCCAGAGAGGGCGATAGTGCAGGGACTCCAATATACACTTACACAGGATGGCAGTCTAAGCCAGGAGGTATATATTATTCGTTTGATATTCCTAATTCATTGATCCAAGAATGGATAGATACTCCTGCAAACAATAATGGAATATCGCTTGACCGCGGAGTATCTGGTACGGGCTTCCTTGTCTTTGGCGCACTGGATAATGTTGAAATTACTCGAAGGCCATACTTAGAAATAACTTATTCTTATACAGGTGATATCGCCCCTCAAAAGACTTATTTTACCTCGCCGACAACCTCATGGTCGGTGAAGGGAGATGTGCAGTTAGGATGGGATTTTTATAATGACTGTAGCCTTGATCCGGCAACTTTCACAGTGCAAATTGACGTGCAACCGGATGGTGGAAGCTGGACTACTTTAGCAAATGCTGTCTTGGCAGATTTAAAAGAATATACTTGGGATACGTCTGGCTATGCGACAGGGAAATACAATGTGCGGATTCGTTCCGAGACAAATGACTTGGTTTTTAGTGAGTGGACATTACTTGATGGACAGGTGGAATTGACGGAAGATTATTTATCAGTTGTTGAAGTCAATAATCTTGAAAAAATAGAAAAATTTCAATCGGTTGAAATACCCGAAAATTCTCCTACGCCCTCATGGTGGGCGGCCAAAGGGGAGGGCGAAGCGTTACAACTGGATATAATTCCCCATACTGATTTGACCGGAGTTGCTTTGACTTTGGATACTTTTTCTGATGGCAATGGTCACACAATATCTCCGACAATATATGTGGCGAAATATGTAGAAGCATCAATGAATACTCACATTACTGGCACAGTTGGAACTTCTGGTTTTTGGCCGGACGCCTTAATTCCTACTGTGGATCCGATATGGGGAGAAACAAGAAATTCTTCCAGCATTGATGTGGAAAATTATTCTAATCAGCCGATTTATATTGATGTGCTCGTGCCCATAGATCAACCAGCTGGTATATATACGGGCAACCTCATTATAAATGGCAATGAGTTTTCAGAGCAAATAATTCCACTTGAATTTACTGTTCGTAATTTTGCAATTCCAGCGACATCTGGATTAAAATCGAATAATATTATTGATCAAGGAAGGTTAAACACTTGGCATATCAACAATGCATCCACTAAAGATGCAATTCAGCAAGGTTCAGTTGATTTGTGGAAAATGTATCGCAATTATTTTCTTAAATATAGGATGTCGATTGACCCAGGCGGTTGGACGGCATATAAGACAAATTGGGATACACGCTACAGTACAACATCAATAACGTCAAATATGAATATCCCATATTTTAATGAAACAGTAACGGGTAATCCTGAGACTGATAGATTAACAACAGCTTATAGCATGGGTGTTTGGTGGCCATATTATGATAGTAAAAAAATATTAATCTGGGATGAAGGGACGCAGTCAAACATACCCAACCCCGCGCTCACTATTTGGGACGAAGGAACACAACAATATATCACACCTAATCCGTCAATAACGGAACCGAGTGATGAAGCTTATCAAGATACGTTTTCTACCGTTTGGAATGATATGGTTTCTCGAGGTTGGGACGCTGCTGGATTTATTTACTTGGCGGATGAGCCAAAAAATTATACCTTTGACGCGGTTGGCAAGAAGGCTCAGCTTATTAAGAGTGCTAATGCAAATTTCAAAACGTTAGTCACGTCTGGATTAAGACGGGACAACGCTGACGGACAACAGTCGCTGGCATATTATGATCCGTGGATTGACATCTGGGTACCGGTTATAAATCTTTTTGGATCAAATAACGATAGTCAAGGAACAGAAATAGAAACGCTGGATGCAGCCAGAGCAAATGGTGACGAAGTCTGGACCTATACTAGCAACATGTCGATTAACGATGCTGGTGCGCCTGCTTATTTCATTGATATGGATACTGGTGTTTATGCTAGAATTTTAAATTGGCTGGCATGGCTATATGACCTTGATGGAATTCTATATTTTGACACTGTTGCCTCGTGGAATTCAGCAACTAATCCTTACAATGATGTATTTCGTTATAATGGAAATGGAGACGGAACTCTCTGGTATCCTGGTGCAACCGGTTTTATCGGTGGTTCTCATGGTATTCCTATTCCATCCACCAGATTGAACTATATCCGAGACGGTTTTGAAGATTGGGAATATTTAAAACTACTTAAGTCTGGCGGAGAGGATATTTTCATAAATAACATAGTGTCTCAAATGATACCAGTTGATAGAGATGCAGTAGTAGATGGGAAAGCGTTGGCTATTCGTAATTGGGAAAATGATCCAAATCTAATGCAAGCGCTTAGATCAGAAATGGCGGATAAGATAGAGCAAGGTTTAAATATTTCATATCGCAGTGACGTTGACAATTCTTCCGTCATCAACACCACCGACGCCCTTTTAACTTTGCGAAATTCTCTCGGCCTTTCGATGGATGGCACGGCATGGCAAGTCGGTGCGATGACAGGGGACGTGGATTGTAGTGGAAGTTCTAATTCTACGGATGCACTTTTAATCCTCCGATATTCTTTGGGACTTTCGATGGATGGGACGAGTTGGTGTGAGTAGGTCGTTTTAACATGTTATCATTTTAACATTGGAGCATTAAGACAAAAAGCATTGAGGCATTTCAATAGAAAATAATTCAATAATAATCTAAAAATATGCAAGAAGAAACCAAGATAGCTATTTTTAAAGGCAAGAATGTAAGAAAAACTATTTATAAGAATGAATGGTGGTTTTCTGTAATAGATATTTGTGAAGCGCTTACGGGTAGTAGTATCCCCAAGCGATATTGGAGTGATTTAAAAATAAAATTAGTCAAGGATGGTTTTAATGAAGTGTACGAAAAAATCGTACGGTTGAAGATGTTCGCGCTAGATGGCAAAATGCGTGAAACGGACTGTGCTAACACAGAAACAATGTTTCGTATAATCCAATCCGTCCCTAGTCCCAAAGCGGAACCATTTAAACGCTGGTTGGCTAAAGTTGGTTATGAAAGAATTCAAGAAATTGAAGATCCAGAGTTGGCCACTAAAAGAACCCGAATGTTATATAAACTGAAAGGCTATAGTGACAGTTGGATTGAAAAAAGAATGCGAGGCATTGCGATTCGTGAAGAATTGACAGATGAATGGAAAAAAATAGGAGCAAAAGAACAAAGAGAATATGAAATATTAACCGCTGAAATTTCCAAAGCTACTTTTGGTATCACTCCCAGTCAATACAAAAAACATAAAGGCCTCAAAAGAGAAAACCTGCGAGATCATATGGATGATTTTGAATTAATTTTCACGATGCTCGGCGAACGCTCAACCACAGAAATTCATACCACTGAAAATTCCCAAGGTATCCCAAAATTGAAACAGGATGCCAACAGAGGAGGAAGAATTGCAGGTGTGGCCAGAAAAGAACTTGAGAAAGAAATTGGCAAATCAGTTGTTTCTAAAAATAATTTCAAACAGCTGGGAAAAAGAAAAACTTTAAAAAAATAATTTTAGGATGAAAAGAATAATCGAAATTAATATTAATTCTTCCGTCATCAACACCATCGATGCACTTTTGACTCTCCGCAATTCCCTCGGGCTTTCGATGAATGGCCCGCTTCGCTAAAGCTTGTCGAGGCGAGTCCGCCTTGGTGAGCAAAGCGAGACAGGTACCGCTTGGCAAGTGGGAGCGACAACTGGGGATGTGGATTGCAGTGGGACTTCCAACTCTACCGATGCTCTGCTAATATTAAGGTATTCTTTGGGACTTTCGATGGACGGGACGAGTTGGTGTGA
>DOKP01000066.1 GCA_003510795.1 Candidatus Moraniibacteriota bacterium
TGGCACTGTCGGGCAGGAGTCCAGAAAAATAGAACTCTTAGTTAAGTATATTCCTGGATTGCCACGGCTTTAAATCATCTCTATAGATAATTTAAACATCGCAAAGACATACCTATATTTGTTTGTCCTAAAGGGGTCAGTAAGGAGTTTTAATTTTTCTTTACAAGATGTTTTCTTTATGCTTTAATAACTTAATCGCCAATGTGCGACGAAAAAAAAGAGGACAGTAACTTGACAATAGGTCTGCGAATTTTTTTGCGCGGATTAAATAAAAAAACAAGAAAACAAGGAGAGGTGCTATGAAAACTGTAAACATACTGATGGTAGTGCTAGCGGTTATTTTCGCGAATTTTTTTGAGGCCGAGGCTGGAATTACTAATAAGAGCTACGATGCAGTTTCGGATGAAATGTTGGTTGAGTATGCAATGTTGGACAAAGATACCATTTGGGCTGCTTGCAATGGAATGACCATTAGAAAGGTAGGAATGGATTTCATAGAAAAAAACATTATAGTTAAAAACAATATTGCTGATCCCAAAAAAATCAGAATTGGAACTAAATTGAAGTTCAGGATCAAAAGGGGCAATTTCAAAGACCCTGTCACTGGAACAGTTTTGGCAAAAGAATCTTTAGTTGCAAAATACCCTCAAATAACAGAAATGAAGGTTGCTCCACTATTGAATGAGGCTAAATCAGCGCCTGCCGTTCCAGTCGGTTTTTCTGGTGTAAGTAAATCGGTCCTAGCAGAGCTTAATCCGCCTGTCGGAAAAGGAGAAGTAGACGGTGGTGGGCAGAATGCTAAAGATTCAGAGAGTTTGCTAGAAATAGCTAACGCAAAAATAAAAAATCTTGAAAAAATGATCGCTGATAAAGATGAATATATTTTAGCGATGAGTAGGCAACAGAAAGCAAGTTTCAATGGAGAAAAAGTAAAAGAACTAACCCAAGAGCTAGTAATAATAAATCCTCAGGAGAGTGTGCCAGAAACGGCTGTTACTAACTTTAGCCAAGAAAGAAAACGATGGCTTTTTGTAGCAGGACTTATTATAATTGGTCTAATACTTTATTTGAGTTATTTAGCAATAGATAATATCAGATCTAGATATAATCCCCGAAGAGAAAAGGGCAGAAACGGTCCAAACGAAAAAACTGACAGAATAAATGTCAAAGAGGATCATCCGGTTCCTCCAGTACTTGCATAAAAATTGAAAATAAGCCTTATCGTCTAGCTCACGAAAGGCAAAAGATATAGTTTTTCTTGATGTCACGCCCCAAGTTGTTAAATACAGCTAGGGGCTTTTTGTTTTTAATTTTTTCTTTACAAGATGTTTTCTATATGCTTTAATAACTTAATCGCCAATGGGGCGAGAAATAGGTAGTATCTTAACAGTTTCATAAAAAAAATCTGGAAAACATCAAAAGGAGAGTGACGGAATGAAAAAATATCATCTGCGGTTTAGTATGGGAAGCATGAGTGATTGGAGAATGGGTAATTTGTTTTTGGCGTTGATGAAGAAATTTGGTATTCGCGTTCATCCATCTGTTGCATCCTGTCATTGGAGTGCTGGCAATGATTTTACTGTTTTTATTGCTGGCATTGAAGAAGATCTGATTGCAATAATGGGAGGGTTGTCTTTGGCGGCCCCAGGAATAGCTGGATCAACAATTCAAAATTTGGAAGAATTTGGAAAGCTTGTATTTGGCATTCCGTTGGATGAAGCAGCGCTGAGTGCTATCCAGGATTTGCCTCCTGGAGTACCCATATTGACATGTGGCTTCAATAAAAAAGATGTCACAATATCAATTACCAATGCAGCGCTTGCTGTGGCCAGAATTATCGGTCGTGATGATCCTGCGGTGCAACAAAAAATCGCGGATTATTATCGTGTAAAAAGGGAAGAGAAGGGAATTGTGGAAAAGATTGAGCTTGATCAAAATGGACTCATTCCCGATCCATCTCCAAAACGAGTCCTTTCCTAAACAAAAGGAGAAACCATGAACGCACCAATCGTAAAAACGACTGATTTCCCAACGTTGAATCTTGTGCATCGCGGGAAAGTTCGCGATATGTATGGAATCCCTGGATATACCAATACGCTATTGATGGTAGCCACCGATCGCATCTCAGCCTATGATGTCGTCATGGATGATGCCATTCCTGGCAAAGGTAAAGTTTTGACGCGAGTGTCTCTTTTCTGGTTTGATTTACTGGACGGTATCGTCGAAAATCATCTTATTACTGCCAATGTCGAGGAATATCCGGCGGTCTGCCAACCTTATGCTGATCAACTGCGCGGTCGATCAATGCTGATAAAGAAAGCTAAGCCACTGACGGTAGAGTGCATTGTCCGTGGTTATATTTCCGGCTCTTTTTGGAGCGCATATGAAAAAGCTCCGATAACAGAAGGAGCCAATGGTCCTTGCAAAGTGGTTAACGGGTTTGAACTTCCGGTAGATATGAAAGAGTCGGATAAATTTCCCGAGCCACTCTTTACGCCGTCGACCAAGGCGGAACTGGGAGCGCATGACGAGAACATCTCCATCAAGCAGATGGAAAAAATCATCGGCAAAGAAAAAACTCGTCAGATTGCTGATATCTGCATTGCTCTCTACAAGAAAGCAGCGGATTATGCTCTGACAAAAGGCATAATCATCGCTGATACAAAATTTGAACTCGGCGAAACGGAAGATGGCACTTTAATTCTGATTGACGAAGTGCTCACTCCCGATTCGTCTCGCTTCTGGCCGGTGGATAAATATGAGCCGGGTAAATCGCAACCAAGTTTTGACAAGCAATATCTGCGGGATTATTTGCAGAGCCTTGTCGATGCCGGAGAATGGGATAAAACTCCGCCTGCTCCGCCGTTGCCGCAGGAAATTATTAAGGCGACCGAAGATCGTTATGACGAAGCATTGTGGCGTCTGAAGTAGCGTATAAAGGAGTGGGTTATCTGGGTCAATTCCGCTATCGGATATTATTCTGATAGCGGAGTTTTTATTTTTATTGATTAATTATTTGTGCTAAAATAAAAGTAGTGGAAATTAAAAACATTTATTCATAATACATAATACATAATACTTAATTCGTAATGCTAACATAACTTATGAAAAAAATTTATTTTAAAATTGTTTTATTAGCTTTATTATTCTTTCCTATATCAAGTCTGTGGGCTCGCGAAAATGTGACGGATTGGTATATAAAAAGACTGGACTCGCAAATAGTGGTTAATCGAGATTCTAGTCTTAATATCACCGAAAAAATATTAGCTGATTGTGGTACTGGCCTGGATAAGCACGGTATATTTCGTATTTTACCGGAAAAAATAACAATTGATGGCAAGGGCGTGGTAAGAACCCCGGTTGACCTTATCAGCATCAAAGATGAAAACGGCAATGACTATGAATTCACGGAATCTAAAAATATTTCTGATGATACTATAACTTGGAAAATAGGAAGTGCCAATAAAACCGTTCAAGGAGAAAATACTTACATAATTAAATACACTGTAAAAAACGCTATTCGCTTTTATAATGATAATTTTGATGAATTATATTGGAATTTGACGGGAAATTTTTGGGAGCTGGAAATTGACAGTGTGCGCGTTGAAATAATTCTTCCCGAAGAAGTTAATAAGAATAACAGTACTGTGGATTTGTATTCCGGATATTTAAATGAAGGAGAAGATAAATTGGCAGATTTTAAATGGATGAACAGTAACATGTTGGAATTCAATTCAACGGAAACATTATTGGCTGGACAAGGAATTACTACTGCTGTAACTTTTCCTAAAAATATTTTTACGCCATACAAACCAACTTTTCTAGAAGTTTATGGTAAATATTTATTTTTTATTGTGCCTGTTTTGGTTTTTATGTTTTGTTTTAAAATTTGGAAAAAATATGGCGATGACCCATCATTTGATAGGACGGTGATTGCCGAGTACGAAGCTCCCGAAAATATGTCGCCGACAGAGATGGGATTGCTGATGACCAACGGAACTTTCAAAAATCACTTTGTTACGGCAGAGATTATAAATTTTGCCGTGTTGGGGATAATCACGATTAAGGAGATTGAAAATAAAATTTTATTTTTTACTTCCAAGGATTACGAGCTTATAAGAACTAATAAAAAAGAGGCTGAGGATAAATTAAATGAAGTTCAAAAAATAATTCTAAATAAAATATTTCAAAAAGATGGCAATATCAAGGTTAGTTCGTTAAAAAATGAATTTTATAAAGTTTTAGGAGATTTGAAAAAGAAAGGAAATGAATTATTGGGCAACAAGAGACTGATTGGGAAAAGCGGAATAAAATATAGTTTAATTTTTATTCCCATAGGATTCATTCTGGTATTTTTTGGTGTATTTTTTATTCTTTCTGTTTCGGGATGGCTGGGTCTAGCATTGTTAATTTCTGGAATAATTGTAGTGATTTTCGGATTTATCATGCCCAAGCGAACCACGGAAGGAGCTGAAATGAATTGGAAAATAAAAGGCTTTAAACTTTTCATGGAAGCAGTTGATAAAGATAGGGCTAAATTTTACGAAGAAAAAAATATTTTTGAAAAATTTTTGCCTTATGCGATTTTGTTTGAAATTACCGATATTTGGATTAAACGGATTAGGGAAATTTATGGAGAGGAATATTTCGCTAGGCATGTTCCGGTTTGGTATGTAGGAAGTAATATGGCTTCATTTGATGCTGATAGCTTTAGCTCAACTTTAAATAGTTTATCAAGCAGTATTGCGGCCAGTACCTCATCACCATCCGGTTCAGGCGGAGGCGGAAGTTCAGGTGGAGGTGGCGGTGGAGGTGGCGGAGGAGGATGGTAAGCCTAAAGCATATCAACATTTTAGCATATTAACATCTTAACAATTTATTCCGGTAGATGAGGTTAATGCGAAAATAAGTAAAATAAATTGTTATATTGCTAAATTGTTATATTGTTTTTATGTTTTATTATTTATTTGTTTTGATGCTAAAATGTTAACATGCTAATATGTTAAAATGTAAATTTATGAAAGAACTTATCAAAGATGAAAGTCTAGTCGCTTATTGCGGGCTATATTGTGGAGCGTGTAAAAGATATTTGATGGACAAATGTCCAGGATGCGCTAAAAATGAAAAAGCCACTTGGTGCAAAGTGCGAAACTGTTGCAAGGAAAATAATTATAGAACTTGCGCCAATTGCCAGACACATCAAGATCCGATGGAATGCAAAAAGTTTAATAACTTTTTCTCTAAAATATTTGGACTGCTTTTTGGCTCAGATCGTCGGGCTTGCATAAGTAGAATTAAAGAGGTAGGTACAGATTTGTTTGCATCTGAAATGACCGAGAAAAAATCCCATACAATTAAAAAAAGAAAGTAGATATATAATGCTCAATATACAATACTCAATATTCATTCAATATTCAATAATCTAATATACAATAAAAAAGTATATACCTAAGTAGATACTTTTATTTTGCTGTTTTTCTTAGCTATAGCTATCCTGTTAAATAGCGGGGTAACAATTTCATCATTCAGTCATTCGGACATTTATTTGATATTTGGCATTGGGAATTTGACATTAAAAAAATATTATTTATCTCTTCTCTCCAATCTCCTTCTCAATCTCACTCACAAATTCCTCTATTCCCAAAGTCTTTTGCTCTTTAACTCCGCGTGAGCGGACAGTCACAGTTTTGTCAGCTTCTTCTTTTTCCCCGATTATCAAAACATGTGGAACTTTTAATTTCTCCTCTTCACGAATTCTTTTACCTAGGCTTTCGTCTTTGAGGTTTAATTCCACGCGCACTCCTTGGGCGGATAATTTAGTTTTAACTTCTTTAGCATAATCATTAAACTTTTCACTGACTGGCACGATAGCTACTTGGACAGGCGAAAGCCAGGTTGGAAAATTTCCAGCGTAGTGTTCGATTAGTATTCCCATAAAACGCTCAAAAGAACCCATTATAGTTCTGTGAATTAGCACGGGAGTTTTCTCTTTTCCGTCTCTGTCTATATACTTACAATTAAAATTTAAGGGCATTTGAAAATCCAATTGAATAGTCGCGCATTGCCAAGTTCTTCCAATAGCATCTTTTAATTGAAAGTCAATTTTCGGTCCATAAAAGGCCCCATCTTTTTCTTTAAGTCCATAATTTTCTCCGTATAATTCTTCAAGAATTTTTTTCAAAGACGTTTCGGCTTTTTCCCAGGTACTTATTTCTCCCATCGAGTCATCGGGGCGAGTAGAGAGAAATGCTTTATATTCCAACCCAAAAGGTTTATATATTTTATCAACCAGTTGAATTACTTTTTTAATTTCCTCTTCGATTTGATCTTCGCCGATAAAGATATGGGCATCATCTTGAGTAAATTGTTGCACGCGAAGAAGTCCGCCGAGTTGTCCAGATTTTTCTTTGCGAGTAATTAATCCCGGCTCAGCGTAGCGTAGGGGTAAATCACGATAAGACCTTAGCGAGTTGTTGTAAATTAAGATTGCGCCTGGACAATCCATTGGTCGCAGGGCAAACTGTTTATTATCCTCTCCGGCGCTGACAAAATACATGTCATCTTTGTAATGATCCCAATGACCGGATTTTTTCCAAATTGAAACATCGAGCATTGAAGGACAAAGAATCGTTTCATATTCAAATTCTTTTTGAGTTTCGAGCCAGAAATTTTTTAATTCATTGTAAATAATAGAACCTCGAGGATGGAAAAATGGTATACCCGGCGCCACATCATGGAAAGAAAACAAATCTAACTCTTTGCCAATTTTGCGATGGTCTCTTAATTTCGCTTCTTCTTGCCGTTTGAGATATTCTTTTAATTCTTTCTTGTCGCTAAAAACTACGCCATAAATTCTTTGCATTTGGATATTTTTTTCATCAGCTTTCCAATAAGCGCCAGAAATTTTTGTTAATTTAAAAGCTTGGAAATTTATTTCTTTAGCAGATTCGATATGCGGTCCCTTGCAAAGGTCAGTAAAATGTCCAGACTTGTAAATAGAAACATTGGTTTCTCCTGCATCTTTTAAATCATTGATTAGTTCTATTTTATAAGTTTGATTTAATTTAGTAAAATGCTCCAAAGCTTCTTCGATAGAAATTTCTTTTCTTTCAAAGGAATATTTTTCTTTGATAATGGAGCGCATTTTTTCCTCAAGGATTTCCAAATCTTCAGGAATTAGAGTGCGTGGCAATTCAAAATCATAATAAAATCCTTCGGAGGTAGCTGGTCCGATTCCAAATTTAGCTTCGGGAAACATTTCCAAAACCGCTGCGGCTAAGATATGGGCAGTAGAATGTTTCAATATTTCATTTTTTTCTTCGTTGTTCATATGGGTTATATTGTTATATGGTTAAATTGCTATATTGTAGATAATCTTAATTTACAAATGAAAAAGCGTTTATTCTTAATTTGTTGTTTTGAATTTGTTTGGAAATTGTATCTTGGAATTTGTTTCTTTATTTTTTATTTTTAAAAATAAAAAATAAAAACGCCAAAATAAAATTATGAATTGCTAAGGTCCTGCTTTTTAAGGCGTGGACGGTTCCACTTAGCTTCCCATATTTTATTAGGGCGACTCTTGAGATTTATCTTGCTAAATCCCCAAAACACAAGCTCCATGGTTGGTGAGGTCACTTCAACACTTGATTAAATTTTCTCTATAATGTAGTATATAATACCTAGTAAAAATAGGCAAGGATAAGTCTCTTCCAATACAATATGT
>DOKP01000069.1:0-4339 GCA_003510795.1 Candidatus Moraniibacteriota bacterium
ATGCCCGCTATCTTATTCATTTTTCCCTCCCTTAAAAAATGAAAATAAAAAAAATAACTATCCCCAGAAGTCCTGATTTAAAACTATCTAAAATGAGGACTGTTGTCAAATGGGAAAAAATAACTGGAAAAAAATAACCCAAAAAAATAAAAAGATACTCCTGGGCAGGAGCATCTTTTTTTGCATACTGTAAGATAAAAAATAATTTAAAAGTTAATCTCATCTGCTTCATTGCAAATCGAGCAATCATCGCCACATTCCATTTCGTCATCATTCAAAAAATTGCCACCATCTTCCCAAGATGAGCTTTCATCCCCATCAAAAAAATAATAGTCAAAAAAATCTTCTGGCAAATTTTTATATTTCTCTATAGTAATCATCTCTTCAGCTTCTTCAATCCAAGCCACATCATAAGCGATTGTCTCTTCAGTTTCACTAAGCTGTCGCATCTCCGTACTATAATAATCCTCCATAAAATTATATTTCCAAGCCTCTTTCATTTTTGGATTTTTCTTAAGTAATTTTTCGTGGACCTCTTTTTCGATATTCATTTTTTCTAACTCAAAAGTCAGCTTTTCAATCTTAACCAGATTATTTTCCAAACGTTCTTCTGCTTGCCTAATCATTTTTGCCAAAAGCAACTCCTTTTCTTCATTGGCATCTTGCGGAAAATATTTAAGATAATCTTCTTTGCCACCAGCAAATCTTGTAAGTTCGCGCAAATCATTATCCTCAACTCTATCGAGGATATCTAACGCTTGAATTAAGTTTTCTTTGGGCATTTTTTTGGTTTTTTTAACCGCTTTTTTAGCCACGTTAGCTACTTTAACATTTTTCTTTTTATCTTGTTTTGCAACTTTATTTTTTACAATTTTATTTTTTGATTTTTTTGATGTCATAGGCATAAAATTAAAAAATTAATTAAAATTTAGTCTTCATTTCTTTTATTATAAGCCAGATTTTTTATTTTAACAAATACGGTGCTAACCGCCTCCGGCGGAAAAGTTTCAAAGCATCACAAAATCAAAATTTCAAAGAATTAATTTTAAAAAATCCAAAATCCCTAAGCTTCTAACTTACGGTGGCGAAAAACGAACTCATAGCCAAAACCCCACCTGCGGCCAGGCTTCGTCCAACTGCGGTCGAGCCAAAGACCAACACCATTCCGACCGACATGGAAGATATTCGAATTGCCAGCAGAGTCGGTAATTTGTTTCATAGCAACTATTAAATATTCATTCATTGGTTGTTCTTTTTTGAAAGATTCTTGATATTTCAAACGCAAATGTGGACCAACTTGCGCCGGACAAATTTCTAATCCAAATTCCTTAGCTTTCGCATAAAGCTCATCTGTAGTTGGATTTTTTGTAAAGCCAAAATCACCAACCTTTAGTTGAACCAGATCTATTTGTTCTTGATTTTTTAAAATCCATTGTTCTCTCGGCGCATCTGCGTTTTCATACAGTTGTTTTTCAAAATCAGGATTGTCCAACATGCTTTCAGCATACGAAGATATTTTAAATTTTTCTTTGATTTCTTTTTTTAATTCTTCTTTGGTTTTTCCTCCGATTTCCAGAGTGCCTTTTTCAATTTTACCTTCAGGAAATGAAGTGTAGATATGTTCAATATTAGATTGCAAAATTTCTTTTGACAATTGGCCGATATATATTTTAGTATTTTCCGTAATTTCATCTTCACCCAAAGCGAGTTGCTCTGATTCACATTTAATACCTTCTATAATTTGAATAATTTTGATCGCATCTTCTTTGGAAGTTTCTGGTGTGATTTCCATTTTGCCGGTTTTTAAAATAAAAATATTGCCATCAGGATTGAAATCGCGAAAGGAAATTTCTCCTTGTTCAGTTAAAATATTATAATCCTCCACTTCAATATTTTCCAATTCGCTCGCTGAAATCTTGGTAAAATTTCTTAGCTCGCCAGTGTCAGTTTCCGTAGTTCGTAATTGTTTCAAGGCGTCAACCACATCAGTAAAATAGGAATCATCTTTTTTTAGATATTCATCATTTTTCTTTTTCATTTGTTCAATGGTATTGGTCTGGCGATTGTATTCAATTGTGATTAGCGGTTTGTCAACTTCAAATTTCTGTGTTGCTTGGTTGAATTTTGGAGCTTGGCGAAAAGATAAAATTTCTACTTCCCCGCGCCTCATTTTGTTAACATAAGAATCACTGGTGCCCACGCAATGATCCATGTATCCTGATTCTTCTTGCAAATGTGGCATATTGAGTAACCGAGCCAGAATATAGTTTCCCGATTTGGTTGTGAACAAACTTTCATATGGATTATAAGCCTCATCACCATTTATCTCTGCTCGCTGCTTACGTAGTTCCGCAATCTTTTCAATTGTTTTTTGCTCATGTACTTCAAAAAGTTTATATAGCGATCCTTTGTCGGTGTTTAAATATTTCGGTGTTTCCGTGATAGCATCTAAAAGCGTGCTTGTGTCGCAAGTTTCATTTTTCTGAAAATAACGAGCTAATTTTAGTTTGAGAATTGATTTTTGACGATCGCCGAATTCAAAACCTTCAATATTCATTAAACGACTACCTAATATCTGGAAAGATTCATTAATAGTCTGCTCTTTTTTTGAACGATTGTCATTTGAAAAAGTTTTAATGGTCTGTTGATATTCCTGCTCCAATTTGCTGAGATATTTTTTCTCGAAAGCTAGTTTTCTTTCTTCACTGACAGCTTCGGATGTTTTTTGTTCAACTAATACTTTTTCATAAAAATCCGCACTAAAACCGCCCATTGAGTCGGTGCGCAAACGATTAAAGCCAAAATGTTCCAAAACATGATTCAGACGCTCGTTCCAACCATGGAAATTTAGCTTGGCATATCCTTGCTACTTGGCGTATTCAAAAAATGCCGGCACCTCTTGCAGTAAGTTGCGTCCTACCTGTCCGCTCGTGCCAAAATATTTTATATAGGCTTCGTGTGGCACGAAATCTTCACAGGCAATGTAGCCAGAGATTTCTCCTTCTTTATCAGTAATTATGCGATTGAGAGGATGACCATTTTCTATGGTTTTAGCCACATTATCAACCGCCATCATTCTAATTGATTCGTCAACTTCTTCAATACCAAGTGTAATGTTGCGTATAGATTCTTTTTGTTCCGCGGTTAAAACCAAAGGTTCTTTTTTCTTTTCTGGTTGGTAGAGTGTCTTGGGAAATTCCATGATTATTAGGCTTATATGTTATTTTTGAGAAAATTTTGATTTTTCATATGCTCCTAGGCTAATTATTGGTGTTGATAATTAATTTTACAATTAATTTATTTGTTATTATTAACTACTTTTTTTCTAAAAATTCTAGAATATATCCGCAATATTGATGATATTCTTTGAGACAGTCAGTCACTGAATCATAAATTCTTCGATAATCTGTTTCGTCATCATCGTAGTCATGCACTAAAACATTTCTTGTTCCAACGCTCCTGGATATCTGCACCGCAAATTCTTCTGAATACACTCCAAGTTTAGCCAGTTCCAAAAATGTTTCTTTGTAAGTCTCTGGAACTTTTGTTTTTTCCGTCGCCAGCTCAGATAATAGATGCTCATTGATATCCACTGCTCGCATAATTATTTTTTCCAACAATCTTTCCAAAGTGTTGTATTTGTAGAAATCAGCCGCTACTTCCTCCAGTGTAAAATCAGAAAACTCTGCCAATCTTGCCAGCTCTGATTGAATTAAATCAATTTTCTTCTCAACAAAATCCTTTTTAACCATATATTTTTTCCGCTAATATTTCCTGCCTTTTAACTATTATTTTACTCCGCAAATCGCGCAAGCCACTAGTAGCTATATATTCACGCAGTGCGAATGATTTGAAACTTGCAAATTTATAAGCATCTCCAAAAATTAACTTACAATTTGCAAATATTTCTTTTTGCAAAAACGGGCTGGCATTATTCAGATTGGTTAGATCCAATTTTTGATCGGGAATATGCAAGGCTTCAGTCAGAAAAAATAGGATTTTTGTATAGTCATCCATATTTTCTCCAATATTTTTTTCTGGCGCCATCAAAACAGCCACATCATAGTCACTATCAACGCGAGCTTTTCCAGTCGCTTGAGAACCAAACAAAATAATCATTTGAATTCCCAAAGCAGAAGCTTCTTTTTTTAATTTTTTAATATTAATTTTCATATAATCAAAATACCATAAATCAAACAAAAGTGCAAAAACAGCAGGACTACAGCTGATAATTAATTTTATTTCTAATTTTTATTCTTCTATTATTATAAGCTAGATTTTTTGTTTTAACAAATTTTATTCCGCAGAGACACATGATATTTTAGACGTGGCACCGCCA
>DOKP01000069.1:4445-4661 GCA_003510795.1 Candidatus Moraniibacteriota bacterium
CGCGATAAATCGACGTCTCTACAGAATAAAAATAACCCTGATATAATATCGGGGTTATTTTTTATGAAAAGGCACTAGTATTAGAACAATCTCTAATCCCATTTTCGTGAAAAGTTGTAAAAAATTAACTCAATTAAGCTCGTCTCGCCGAAGCCTTAGCATAGGCGGATCGAAAGATTTTATTCTTTATTTTTTGTCTCCACTTATTATCTCTTG
>DOKP01000069.1:4716-10955 GCA_003510795.1 Candidatus Moraniibacteriota bacterium
TTGTCTCCACTTATTATCTCTTGAGCAATGTTGGAAGGCACTTCGGCATATTTTGTAAATTCCATTACAGATGAAGCTCTTCCTTGGGTCATACTTCTAAGTTGAGTAGTATAACCAAACATAGCTGACAATGGAACTTCTGTTTCAATTTCTTTGATAATTGCAGTTCCTTCACCTTTGTCATTAATTTCCTTAATGATACCTCGGCGAGAATTAATGTCTCCCACTACGTCTCCCATGTATTGCTCAGGGGCAGAGATAACCACTTTCATTATCGGTTCGAGTATAATTGGTTTAGCTAATCTAGCCGCGGCCTTAAAAGCCATTGAACCCGCTACTTTGAAAGCGGCTTCGGAGGAATCCACATCGTGGTAGCTTCCATCATATAGAGTAGCTTTTACATCCACCATTGGAAATCCCGCCAAGATACCATTACCCATAGCTTCCTTGATACCCTTTTCAACATGAGGAATAAACTCTTGTGGGATTGTTCCTCCTTTAATTTCATTGGCAAACTCAAATATGGCGTCTTCTTTTTTCTTGCCAGATTTTCTTTCAGCTTCTTTTTCTTCTTCAGTTTTTTCTTCTTTGACTAATGGCTCCAAGCGAATCCAACAATGTCCATATTGTCCACGACCTCCAGATTGTTTAATATATTTACCTTCAGCCTCAGCATTACCTTTTATAGTTTCTCGATAAGCCACTTGAGGTTTACCAATATTGGCCTCAACTTTAAATTCTCTTTTCATTCTGTCTACTAAAACATCCAGATGAAGCTCACCCATCCCAGAAATAATTGTTTGCCCGCTTTCCTCATCAGTTCTCACTCTAAAAGTAGGATCTTCTTCAGAAAGTTTGCGAAGAGCAATAGCCATTTTTTCCTGATCAGCTTTTGTTTTGGGCTCAATAGCGATATCAATCACTGGCTCTGGGAAAGTCATCTTTTCTAAAATGATATGTCTGTCCATATCGCAAAGAGTATCTCCAGTGGTAGTATTTTTAAGTCCTACCAAAGCACCAATTTCCCCTACTCCCAAGAAATCAATTTCTTCGCGATGATTAGCGTGCATTCGCAGAATTCGGCTAATTCTTTCTTTTTCTCCCTTGGTGGAATTATAGACATAAGAACCGGATTTAAGTGAACCGGAATAAATTCTAAAAAATGTTACTTGTCCCACAAAAGGATCAGTCGCTACTTTAAAAGCTAAGGCTGCAAAGGGTTCTTCTTCAGTAGGATGAATATTCAATTCTGCTCCGGTTTTTTCATCCTCAGCCTTAACTGGAGGAAGATCAGTTGGCGCAGGCAAATAATCCAAAACGGCATCCAAAACTAATTGCACACCTTTATTGCGAAGAGCCGTTCCAGTCAAAACTGGAATTAATTTTACATCAATTACCGCTTTTCTTAGAGCAGCTTTTAGCTCCTCTTGAGAAATTTCCTCACCTTCCAAAAATTTCATAGTTAATTCATCATCCGTTTCGGAAATTTTTTCCACCAAAATATCTCTTTTGGCTTGGGCTTTTTCCGATAATTCAGCAGGAATTTCTTTTTCTACTACAGTTTCTCCCATCGCTCCTTCAAATTCATAAGCTTTCATTTTTACCAAATCAATTACTCCGCTAAATCCCCCTCTTTCTCCGATGGGGATCTGAATCGCGACTGCCTTGGGGCTAAGTCTGTCATGAATTGATTTTAGAGCTTTATCAAAATCAGCACCTTCTTTGTCAATTTTATTTATAAAACACATTCTCGGCACGCCGTATTTATCCGCTTGGCGCCAAACTGTTTCCGATTGTGGCTCAACTCCTTCTTTGCCATCGAAAATAACCACGGCGCCATCAAGTACGCGAAGTGATCTTTCTACTTCCACAGTAAAGTCCACATGTCCAGGAGTATCAATAATGTTGATCTGGTGTTCTTTCCAGGTACAAGTCGTAGCGGCACTGGTGATAGTAATGCCTCTTTCTCTTTCTTGTTCCATCCAGTCCATGGTGGCTTCTCCTTCATGCACTTCACCGATTTTATGAGTAATTCCGGTGTAATACAAAATACGCTCAGTGGTGGTAGTTTTACCTCCATCAATATGAGCGATGATTCCAATATTTCTTAATTTTTTTATGTCCATGATTTTTGATAAATTTTAATTTTAAATTATTCCCGCAAATATACGAATCTTTTACAAATCTACAAATAAAGCTTATAAACAATAAACTTTATTAAAATTTGTAAATTTGTATAGATTTGTAGATATGTAGTCTTAAGCGAAATGGGCGAAAGCTCGATTGGATTCAGCCATCTTGTGCACATCTTCTTTTTTCTTCATCGCGGCTCCAGCTTTTTCGGAAGCCTCAAGTAATTCATCTGCCAATTTAGAAGGCATGCTTTTTCCTTTTTTCTTTTGACAAACATCTTTTATCCAAGTCATGGCAAGCGCTTGTCTTTTATTTCCAGAAACTTGCACTGGTACTTGATAGTTAGTACCTCCTACTCTTTTTGATTTAACGACTAGAAGTGGTGAAACATTTTTAACAGCTTGCTCAAAAACATTCAATCCTCCTTTTTGAGTTTTTTCATGAATAATATCAAAAGCATCGTAAACTACTTTTTCAGCGACGCTTCTTTTACCATCATTCATAATACAACCGATAAATCTTCCAAGTAGCATATTGCCATACTTAGAATCAGCTTTCCAATGACTAGGGAATGTTCGTTTTCTTCTTGGCATGTTATTCTGTACTAATTACTAATTTTTACTAATATACTAATCATCGTCCAATTTGATTTCTACCACATTCGTATATTTGTACCTTATTCGTAATTCGTAAATATTAATTTCTAATAATAAATAAATTTATATGTTATTCAGTCTTTTTTGGTCTCTTGGCTCCGTATTTACTGCGACCTCTATTTCGTCCGTCTACTCCAGCAGTATCGAGTACTCCTCGCACAATATGATAACGCACACCTGGAAGATCTTTTACTCTTCCTCCGCGAATCATCACGATTGAGTGCTCTTGTAAGTTGTGTCCGATTCCAGGAATATAAGCCGTTACTTCCATTCCATTAGTTAGTCTCACACGAGCAATTTTTCGCAAAGCTGAATTTGGTTTTTTAGGTGTAGTTGTTTTTACGCTTAGACAAACTCCTCGCTTGAAAGGTCCTTGGGAATCAACAGGCTTATTTTGAAGCGTGTTAAAAACATAAGACATCGCAGGAGATTTAGTCTTCTTTTTAACTGTTTTTCTTGGTTTCTTTTTAAGTTGGTTTATTGTTGGCATTACTTGGGATTTATAGTATAACTGTCAACCTTACGATAGGTACACTACAATAAAAAATTAATTTCACTATTAAAAAAACTGCTACTTAGTAGCGCAAGATAATAATATAGAAAAGTTTTTGTTTTGTCAAATGGAAATCACGATAACATGTTAACATATTAGCATTTTAACATAATCCCCCATTAATTCCTGTGGCAAAAATAAGTCTGTCTTTGCGAGTTGGTACTCCAACGTGGCAATCCAGGAATATATTTAATTTGCAAATAATTAACTAGACTGCCACGCAATTTGAGGGTACTCAAATTACTCGCAGAGACAAACAAAAATAAAAAGAACCCGAGGTGTAAAATTCTACACTTCGGGTCCGTTGCCTCTTGAATCAGCCTAGCTCATCGGCTCATGTGGCGATAGAAGAGGTCATCATACCCGCGACAGCAAAAGAGGAAGCAAAATACTTTCCGGCGTGGAAAGAGTTACCTCCGGAACTTGAGGAACCTTTTTTGGCGAGGGTTTTCACGGTTACGAGTTGTGCACCACTTCCTGCGACGGAAGCATCTTGTGCGTTATTGACGGTCAAAGCTGGGGAGTGGATGTTGATGATACCGGTGAAATTTCCTGTGGCCGGCTGAATCTGCAGATTGGTTTGGCCAACGACAATTTCCGTGGGTGGAGTACCTCCTGTATTCGTCGCCGTCATCATCCCGTTGTTTCCCGTTTGACCGTTCATCAAAGCCTGAACATTACCGGCACTGTTATCCTGTTGGATACCACCGCTCGCGAATCCGCTTGATGCTAACATGGCAAGCGTCATCGCCAAAGCTAAAGCACAACACAGTTTTTTTTGCTTTTTCATTTTCAGTGAAACCTCCATCGTTGATTTGATACAACTTAAAAAAAGTTTCTGCCTCTTTGATAGTCAAAAAATATTTAACCGCTCCTTTCGGTTTGTTATTGACCATCTAATTAATCCTAACAACGAACTATCCCCATCTAATCAAAAAAGCATTTACAGCAATATTATAAAATTATCATAAGTACTTTCTTTTTGCAAGAGAAAAATCATAATAGCATGTTAGCATATTAACATTTTAACAAATTAACATGAAAGCACTACAATATATTTTCTTAAATCTTGCATCATATATCTTAAATCTTTTATTATCAACTCTTTAACTAGCCAATACGTTAACTAAATAATAATCAATCCGAAGTATTATTAAATAAAAAGAACCCGAAGCGTAGAAATCTACACCTCAGGTTCTGGCTTCCAAATAATAATAAAAACGATGCTAACCAATATTTACTAAATCTTTTTTGCAGCTGTGCTATTATCGCAGCGTTTACATCTGAAATATGCGTCATGAAAAAATTGGTTATTTGCTCTTTCGAAGCAAAGTGCACAAGCGGGCAACTTGTGAGCTCGGACAAGCTCTTCAAAAACAACTAATATGTCTTTGCGCGATTTTCCGCTAAAAATATCAGAAACATCACTTCGCCATCTGCACTCATGTCTCCATTTTAATTGAAGACATTTTGCCCAGCTAGGTACACTATATTCTCTAGAGAAACTTTCAAAAATTTTCCAAATACAGTCCGCTTTTTGTTCAGGAGATAAACGATTAAACTCTTTGCTACCAATTTGTGATTTAATTATCTCGCTAAACTGAGCCAAATCAGATGCCAACTCTTTCTCGTAATCTCTATATGAATAAGGCATAGCCACCCCCTCCATCAAATATGGAAAAAATTTTATAAACAACTATCCAAAAGGACCTCCAGACAGACTAGCATACACTGTTTACTAGGTCAACATTGCAAGGGAAATCATGAAGCAAAAATCATGAAACATAGAGTAAAGAACAATACAACAATTTATCAATATAGCAGTATGACAATATATAGAATATATAAATTTTAAATTATTTTTTTTCTACGATTATCCAGCCATAATATTATGAGAGTAATTAATCCCAATATTCCCAAATACAAAGAGACTTCTTCATTTGAAATACTGCTACCAATCTCTTTACTGCTTAATTTTACCCAAAATAATCTTCCTACAACTACCGTGGCGAAAACTGGAAGTAAAGCCACTAAGTCAAAGACCATACTCTCCCTAATAATCTCCTGCCTTTGCGAATAAATAACCACGATAGCTAAAGCTAATGTGCATAAGGCAATAAAGAAAGACGCTTTACCAAATAACAGAAAAAACAGCGCTCCAAAAGGAGTAACCAGCAATAAAAAAAATATAATGTAAAGCGCTAAGAAAAAATTTAATCCTCCCCTGCTCATATCTTTTATTTTTAAAAAAAATATAAACCTAATTTTCCAGAAATATTTTGAAGTGCCCTGAGCCCCAAGGCCAAAAAATCATCTAACGGAATATCAGCCTTTTCGCATTCCGCAATTAAATCGCGATTGCACCTGGCCGCAAAATTTTTACTTTTAAATTTCTTTTTCAGAGATTCCAAACTAACGCTAGATAATTTTTTATCTGGTTGCATCAAAGCCGAAGCCACAATTAATCCGGTTAAAGTTTCGGCTGCCACCAAGCAATGCTGGATTTTTGAATTTCTTACTTTATCTTTAAAAGCTGGAATTATTTCCATCCCATACACATGCGATTGGATTGTCTCAATTAAAAATTCGCTGGCTCCATTATTTTTTAAAATCTCTTGCACCCGTACGCAATGCTCCGCTGGGTTATCTTTCACAATTTCCCAATCAATATCATGCAACAGTCCAATTATTCCCCACTTGTCCGCCATAGCCTCCACAACGGAGGGCTCTTCTTCCTTATAAAATTTTTCTGCTAAAGCTTTCATAATCGCTTCCGATTCAATCATATGCAATTTAATAATTGAGTCTTTTACATATTCATCCAACATTTCTTCTGCCTTTTCTTTTGTAATTCCTAATTCCATAAAATAATCAGTTTTAGCGGTCCAACCGCTTTA
>DOKP01000069.1:11028-11304 GCA_003510795.1 Candidatus Moraniibacteriota bacterium
TAAAGCGGTTGGACCGCTAAAACAATAAATCAAATATAATACTCCCATTTTTCTTCTTTTGAACTGTTTCCATTTTGGAAACAATTGCTTCTTCATTCAATTCTAATGCGTTAGCTAAACAATAATCAATACTATTCTAATATCGCTTTAATTCTCCTCACTCCACTCGATGAGCTTTCCTCTTTTTGAATTTTGAAAGTTCCTTTAATATCTCCCGTATTAACCACGTGTGGGCCGCCACAAATTTCATTGGAGTAAACCTTTCCGCCCGAGGCG
>DOKP01000069.1:11367-14419 GCA_003510795.1 Candidatus Moraniibacteriota bacterium
CCTTTCCGCCCGAGGCGGATTTCGCAGGCTCAACAATTTTATATACTTTTACAATGTCGCCATATTTGTTTTCAAATGCCCCCTCTGCTCCGCTTTCGCGAGCTTCATCCAAACTCATTTCATTCATTTCCACTGGCACTTTGGCATTGATTGCACCATTCACAGATTCTTCTACTTGTTTTTTTTCTTCATCGGTCATCTTCTGGGGATGTGAAAAATCAAAACGCAGTCTCTCGCCATTAATGTTTGATCCTTTTTGATGCACATGCTCACCCAAAACTTTGCGAAGTCCAGCCAGCATCAAATGCGCTGTAGTATGCAAAGCAGTCGTTTCTTCTTTATTGTCAGAGAGTCCCCCCTTAAACATTCCAGCACTAGCTGTGCGAGATAAATCTTGATGTTTTTTAAATTGTTTATTAAACTCGTCTCTATTTACTGTTAAATTTTTTGACTTTAGTTCCTCTTCAATCATTTCTATCGGAAATCCATGAGTTTGAAAAATAAAAAAAGCTTTTTCTGGATCAATATCTGTTGTTGATGGTGGAATTTCATCAGCTCTCAACTCTTTAAATCCAACAGGAAACATTTTTTCTAATTCTCTAATTCCATTTTCCAAAGTCTTTCTAAACCTACCTTCTTCTTCCTCTAAAATATTCAAAACTTTTTCATTCAATACTTCTGGAAATACTTCTCCGTACATTCCTTGAACAACTTTTGCAATCTCAACGGTAAAATTATTACTAATTCCCAAAAGATGTCCTTGACGAATCGCCCGACGGATTAAACGTCTAAGAACATAACCTCTCTCCGTATTAGACGGTTCGATGCCATCAGCCATGATAAAAACACTCGCTTTGATATGATCAGCAATAATTCGCATAGACTTCATATCCTCTACCCAACAGTCTGGCATTTCCTCAAATCCCAAATCACCTTTTGTAAAAAGATATTTTTTTCCAGATAATTCTTCGATTTTCGCAATAATTGGTAAAAACAAATCCGTATCAAAAACATTTTCTTTACCAGTTAAGACCGTAATAGTTCTCTCAAGTCCCATACCGGTATCCACATTCTGCTGTGCCATTTTTTCAAATTGTTTGGGCGCCACTTTATTAAACTCCATAAACACATCATTCCAAATTTCCATAATGCGAAATTCATCTACCCACTGTTCATGAGTTTTTCCAGTTAACAATCCTTCGTCTGGCCTCACATCATAAAACATTTCTGAGCATGGTCCGCATGGTCCGGTCTCTCCAGCCGGTCCCCACCAATTATCTTTGGCCCCCAGGAGAAAGATGCGAGAATCACTCTGGGCTTTTTCATTTTCTCCACAAACCCCCGCTTCAATTCCTACTTTTTCATATTGTTCTTTCCAAGTTTCAATCGATTCATTATCAATAGGTGAATTTTCATCGCCTGCAAAAACCGTTACATAAATTCTTTTTGGATCAAGCCCGAGCCATTTTTCGTCAGTTAAAAATTCAAAGCTCCAAGCAATCGCTTCTTTTTTGAAATAATCTCCCAATGACCAATTCCCGAGCATTTCAAAAAAAGTCAGATGGCGATTATCTCCTACATCATCAATATCTCCAGTACGAATACATTTTTGACTATCGGCCAATCTTTTTCCTTGAGGATGAACTTCACCCATCAGATAAGGTACTAATGGATGCATTCCGGCGGTGGTGAAAAGTACAGTTGGATCATTTTCCGGCACCACTGAGGCCGAGGGAATAATAGCATGCCCTTTAGACTTAAAAAATTCTAAATATTTAGTTCTGATTTCTGATGCGTTCATAGAGCTCATTTTAACATATTAGCATATTAACATTTTAACAATTTAATTTACACCGTCATTGCGAATATAATCTTCAATTTACATTTTTCAATTTTCAATCAATGATCAATTTATTAATTTACAATGAAAATTGTTACATTGAAAATTTATTGATAATTGTAAATTTTATTGTCTATTTACCAATTAAGACATCTTACTTTTTAATTCTCTTTGCTCCCCCGAGCTCAACAGTCTTCCCTCTTTCCCAATTTCTCTACTTACCATCGAAACCACAGCATCTACTTCTATTTTTTTACTTTCAAAATCCCTTTCAATATTTCTCAAATTATTTTTTTGATAATCCCGGAGGACTATTCCTTTGCTGGAAGCAAACGTTTCTATTTTAGCTTTAATTCCCATATTTTTATTAATTTTGAATTTCAAATTTTGAATTTTGATTCAAATCTTAATTTTTAATTTCATAAATATTAAATTATTTTGTGGTCAATAATATAAAGAAATAATTTTTAAATAAATCCAAACAGTTTTTGATTTATTGAGTCGTTAGAAATTCATTTAAAATTTAAAATTCTAAATTTAAAATTTCTTCCTCACATTTCCCTTATCTGAATTTCCAGTTTTTTAATCTCCCTGTCCATATCCCGCATTTCATCTTGCCAGTTTTCTTTCTCATGATTTTTACTTTTTATCTGAGCTTCTATATCTCCGGATTTATTTTGCATTTGATTTAACTCGAGCATAGCCATCTTCTTTGCTTTGCTTTTTTCCGCCAAAGTACTTTCCATCTGTGCTATTTCATTTTCCAGCGCTCTCATTTTTCCTTTTTTGCTTTCCAATTCTTCCAGTAATTCATTTTTATCTTTAGCTAGATATCTATTATCCAAATCCAACTTTTCAATTATGGCTCTTTTTTTCTGATGCTCTTCCTTGAGCATGATTAATTCTCGAGTCAAAGAAGCTCGTTTCATTCTTATTTCATCTACGCTCATTCCATCAGTTGATTGTGTATTGTAATTCATAATTTTATTCGTCCCATCCCCTCCCTCTTGTACTCAAGGGGGAGGTCGGGAGGGGGTTTAAAATATTTACAGTTAAAATTATATTTAGTCTCAAACCCCTCCTTTAATTCCTCCCCTTCTAAGGGGAGGAGGAAAACGTGTATCTATATAATAACTCCTCCACCCAAAACCTCACCCTCCTTCGAATAAAAAACTGCTGATTGCCCGGGGGTGATGGCTTTTTGAGGTTGAT
>DOKP01000049.1:0-167 GCA_003510795.1 Candidatus Moraniibacteriota bacterium
GGGCTAGGGGAGAAAAATATTAAAATAAGCAAAGATACGATTACTTTTTTAGCTAACATCGCCAATGGAGACGCGCGGGTGGCGCTGAATGTTTTAGAAGCTTCCAGTAATTATTCTACTAAAATAGATAATGAACTGATCAAAAAAATAATTCAAAAAACCAATCT
>DOKP01000049.1:228-539 GCA_003510795.1 Candidatus Moraniibacteriota bacterium
AAAATAATTCAAAAAACCAATCTGCTTTACGATAAAAATGGGGATGAACATTACAATGTTATTTCTGCTCTTCACAAATCAATGCGGGGAGGGGACGCCGATGCTAGCGTGTATTGGTTAGCGCGAATGCTTGAGGGCGGAGAGGACCCGATTTATATCGCTCGACGTTTGGTGCGTTTTGCTTCCGAGGATATCGGACTAGCCAATAATACTGCTTTACTTCTGGCTAACGCCACATTTGATGCTTGTCAAAAATTAGGCGTACCGGAGTGCAATGTGCATCTATCGCAATGCGTAATATATCTCGCCAA
>DOKP01000049.1:606-743 GCA_003510795.1 Candidatus Moraniibacteriota bacterium
ATATATCTCGCCAAATCTCCCAAAAGTATCGTAGCTTACGAAGCTTACAACAAAGCAAAAAGAGACGTGGAAAAATTTGGCAATCTTCCAGTCCCGCTTCACATTCGCAATGCTCCCACAAAATTGATGAAAAATTT
>DOKP01000049.1:831-975 GCA_003510795.1 Candidatus Moraniibacteriota bacterium
GGCAAAGGTTACAAATACACGCCCAAAGAAGACAGCACAGGTCAGGAATATCTGCCAGAAGAATTAAAAGGCAAAAAATATGTTTAGATAAAAATAGTAACTCGATACGTAACTCCTCACTTGACCCCCACTCATATCTTTTTT
>DOKP01000049.1:1085-2562 GCA_003510795.1 Candidatus Moraniibacteriota bacterium
AATTGCGTGGCAGTCCAGAAAAACAGAACTCTTAATTAAACATATTCCTAGATTGCCACGTCAGGATTACCTTCCTCGCAAAGACATGTCTGATTTTTTTGTAGGGTCAGTGAGCAGTTACCTCGATACATCTTGACTTTAGTTGTGGCATGTGATAAAAAATATAGTCAGCTTTGACAATCTGGCGACTTATATTTTTTGAAAATATAAATTTTTTATAGGAGGTCTAGAGGATGAGCTTGCGAACTGTTATACTAAAAGTAGTATTTCACAGTAGATTTTTATATAATCTGCTCAATAAGATTATGATCAACAAAGCAACACAACAACAGGAGAATGAAAACGAACCAAAAGTTGATATGGAATCTGTGATTAAAGAAAATAACTTGCATTTGATTGAGACGGAATTTTTTCGCCAAAAAAAGACTGTCGCCAGAGTAAAAGATGCTCAAGGTAATCGTCTTATTCTCAAGACTGGCAGGATTGACTCTTTTCAAGTTCTGCTACTCAAGACCGCCAAACTGATTGAAAGCCAGCTTTATTTTAAGGTTCCTGCCATCATCAAGCAGGGCGAAGGTTGGATTTTATTGGAAGAAGTAAAAGGTCAATTCCTCAATGAGCTCTACGCTGAGAAGTCAGACTGGTGCGTGGAGGTTAGCGAGAAGATTGCTGATAGCTATCAGCTAGTTATTCAAGAAATCCAGAAAACGCAATCCCTCGGAAATCTTTTAGCTGACGGGCAAGAATGGCTTTTTTCGAGACTCAACTTGTGGAGTAAGCCGATTGTTGATGCTGGGTTGATTGATTTTTCACTGGTGCAACAACTGAAGAAAGAGTTTGAAGAAGTAATTGCCAAAAAAGGCGAAAATTTCTTTGGCTGGGTTCATGGCAACATAATCGGTGACCACATCATTGTTTCTGGTAGTGATGTTTACCTCCTTGACCTCAACGCTGTACCGAGAATTGGCGGAGGTTACTATGATTTTTTGCGAGCATTAGATTTTATGTTGCTCAAAGCTGGAAACGACAAGCAGATGTCTGCCTCTATTCCAAAATGGATAGGACAATACCTCTCCGAGTTTGACGAAGCTGAGGTGAGATTGGTATTTGCCTTCAGAAATATCGGAATACTCGGTTGGGATATTTTGCATCACAAAGTAGAATACACAGTTGGCGATATTGATGCCAAAAAACAATTGGCATTGAGATTTATCAGGCGCGAATATTAGTTCAAGATGCGCCTAGCATTAAATTTAAGCTTCAGCGATTGCAATCGTTTGGAGCTTTAATTTTACTTAAAAAATATGCTACAATTATTTATAATGAAACGATGATATCGGCCATGGCTGATACTATGGGATCAAAATTAAAACAAAACAACGAAGAAAATTATAATTTTAGAATTAATAAGTATAAAAATATTCTAAAATTGATTTAGCTTTCAAATAAAATTTTCTCCCTCACCAGATGACGGCCG
>DOKP01000049.1:2627-3993 GCA_003510795.1 Candidatus Moraniibacteriota bacterium
TGATGACGGCCGTCATCTGGTGAGGGAGACTAAAAATAAATAATAAAAGTGTATAATAAAAATGGACAGGTCCTTATTTATTGAGTATTATAGAAGCAAGGAAATGTTTTGAATTTTTTAGCTTGATTTAATAATATGGAGCAAGAATTGAAACAACTATTAGAGGATTGGCAAGCAATGCGCCAGTTAACGCTTGATTTGCTAGAAGAACTTCCAGAAGATAATCTTTCTTTTACTGTGGGAAAAGGTATGGGAACTATCGGAAAACAATTTAGGCATATTGGAGATGTCCAAATTTGTTATGCAGATGCACTCGTGGCGAGAAAGATAAGTTTCAATAAATATAAAAGAGATTATACCATTGAAAGTTCAAAAGAAAAATTGCAAGAATTTCTGCGAGAAGTTGATCAAGAAATGCTAAAACTTGTTAAAGAAAATTCATCCATCGAAATTGATTGGTTTGGAGAAAAATTGAATTTAAAACAACACATTAAAGCGTTACTCGAACATGAAATTCTTCACCATGGAGAACTGGTGGTTTATATAAAAATATTGGGTATAAAATTTCCTAAGAGCTGGAGCTTATGGGGACTGTAACTATTGCCAAAGAAGTCCTGCGAGAGCTTAATGAATTATCAAAAAATCCGGATAATATTAAGGATTATTCTCGTTTTCACAAAGATGGTAAAAGCCATATCAGTTTAGCAACTCCGATTGTCAGAAAGCTTTCTGCTGAAAAATTTAAAAAAATTAAGCACTTGGATAAAAAACAAATTCTTGAATATTGCGAGGATTTACTAAAATTTAAAAATAGTTCTTGCCGAGACATAGCTTTTGATTGGGCTTTTAGAATTAGAAAAAATTATTCGAAAGAAGACTTTGCAATGTTTGAAAAATGGCTAGACGAATACGTTGATACTTGGGGGAGCTGTGATGATTTGTGCACGCATGCGTTAGGATATTATTTGTTTGCTTTTCCTGAGTTTATTTCACAAATTCATCACTGGACAAAATCTAAAAATAAATGGAAAAGGAGAGCTTCCGCGGTCGTATTTATCTATTCAGCAAGACAAAATAAATATCTCAATGACATTTTGAAAATTGCAAAAACTTTATTATTGGACAGAGAAGACTTGGTTCAAAAAGCTTACGGCTGGATGCTTAAAGAATCCTCCAATGTTAATCAACAGGAAATATTTGAATTTGTAATGAAGCATAAATCAACTATGTCCAGAACGGCTTTACGATACGCTATCGAAAAAATGTCCACTAATCTAAAAAAGCAAGCTATGCTAAAACCCTGATAACCGGTCTTCGATTTCTTGAATTTAATTCGAAAATTAGCTCCCTCACCAATGTCCGGCCG
>DOKP01000049.1:4058-4721 GCA_003510795.1 Candidatus Moraniibacteriota bacterium
AAATGTCCGGCCGGACATTGGTGAGGGAGCAATAACTAAATATTATGTATAAATTTGGACCGACTCAAAAGAAAATTTTATTAGCTCTTTTGGGAGGTGTAGCCTTAGGTTTATCTTCTTCTCCTCGTCAATATTTTTATACTTTAAGGAGAATTAGTAACGACTGGAAAAATATAAGAGAGGATAATTTTGATAGGTCATTCTCTGTTTTGGCGAAGGAAAAATTTATTGAAGAGAAAATATTGCCAAATGGATTAGTAAAACTAACTCTAACAAAAAAAGGAAGAAAAGAGGCAGGGATATTGACACTATTAAAGGGCATAAGCAGTTTTAAAAAGCCCAAAAAATGGGATAAGAAATGGAGAATAGTTATCTTTGATATTCCAGAAGGGGATAGAATATTCAGGAGGATATTGCGCCAGCATTTGCGTGCTCTTTATTTTTTTAAGGTGCAACAGAGCGTTTTTATCTCGCCTTATCCTTGCGAAAAAGTTATTGCAGATTTGACGCGCATTTATTCTGCCAATAAATATGTAAAAATCATTATTGCTATAAAAATTGACGATGAGAAAAGAATAAAAAAACATTTTTCAATAAATGTCTAATCTTGGTCATTATTGCTTTACATAATCAATACTAATTTTCCTCACCAATGTCCGGCCG
>DOKP01000049.1:4797-12776 GCA_003510795.1 Candidatus Moraniibacteriota bacterium
CGGCCGGACATTGGTGAGGAGGAATATTAAAAATATATAGAGAATGGATATAGGGAGAATGGATGTAGATAGGGTAATTTTATCGGTCGGTGGTTTGGTTTGTGGGGCTTGATAAATTGATATATAATAAATTTAATTAACAATTTCACCAAATATAAAAAAATGGAAGCAAACAACATAGTTGATTTAAGGGGAGAGACGAAGAAAATTACTTGCCTTGGTTGTGACCGCGAAAAAGGTTTGATTGATTTGGGCGATATTGTAAAATCTAAATATTTTGATGCGCACCAAGATTATGAAATTCCTATCCCAGGTTTTGTGATTATTTCATCAAGGAGACATATTTGGAGTGTGGATGAATTTACTGAGGATGAGCAGATAGATTTTATAAAATTTTTATGCCAGGTGCGTAAAGCGCAAAGAGAAGTTTTGAGTATTGATGTTATATATTTAGTTCAAGAAGAAGACACTTCGCATCATTTTCACATTTGGATGTTTCCGCGTTTTGATTGGATGGAAGAAAAATTTGGTCTTAAAATCCAATCCGTTCGCCCTATCATGGAATATGCCAGAGAAAATTTAAAAACTGAAGATAATATCAAAGAAGTTGAAATTGCAACAGAAAAGTTAAAGAATTTTTTTAATGATAAAAATATTTAATTAAAATATAAAATAATATGAATGAAATTAAAAGTCCATTGAATTATGATCATTATTTGTTTATCCTTGCTCATCCTGATGATGAAATTTACACATGTGTTTTTATTTCTGAACTTATTAAATTAGGAAAAAAAGTGGATATTATTTATATAACGAGTGGTGATTATAATGGGGCGGAGGTGGCCATTGAAAGAGAAAGAGAGTTGGAAAATTCTATGAAAATTATCGGAGTTAAAAAAGAAAATGTTCATTTGCTACAAGTGCCTGAGCGACAACTTATGGATAAAGATTTGGAAACGCGCGATAACTTGCTTTCTCTATCAAAACAACTAAATCCAGATTGTGTTATTGGTCATGATTTTGAAGGAGGGCATAATGGACATGACTTGGTGAGTTTTTTTGCTTCCCGTGTAGCGCAAGAGTTAAAAATTCCTTTATTAGTTTTTCCTGCCTATCATGGTTGGCCCGAGAATAGACAATGGAATAAATTTATATTAGAAAAAAATACTGATTATGAATTAAATTTTACAGATGAACAAAAACAATTACAAAAAAATGTTATGGCATCCCATAAAACACAAGAAAATTTTATGAGCTTGATTTTAAACAGTGCTGATTATGGTTTATTCAATTCACGTGAAATATTAAGATATGTTTCAGATTTTATTGATTACAAAATTCCTCCTGAAAATCCACTGGGTTATGAATTTCCTGGAAGCAAAATTAAATTCGAAGATTTTAAAAAGATAATTGAAAGTCTTGGTTGATAAAAAATAATTTTATGAATAATTTTAAAGGTGTTATTATTGAAGAAAGTTTGGAGAATAAAGATGTTTTAGGAAAAGTTAAAATTGTTAAAACTAATATTGAGCAGGTTGCAGAAGGACACAAAACCCCTTGGATAAAACAATGGACTTTGCATACCGTTGAGATTTTAGAGAATGAAGCTGATAATATTGCAGAAGAAATTGGCAAATCACTGGACTCGGAGCATAATTGGTATGCTGATTTTAAAAATCATGATTTTCACTATGTCATCTTTCGTGATAAAGTATTTAAAGTTGAACGATCCAAATCAGAGCAGTATAATGCTGTGACAGAATATGGCGTATCATTGGGAATTCCTGATTACCAACTTGATTTTTCGCCACACATCAAAGAATGGGAGAGATAAATATCTTTAATTTTATTCTATGAATACTAAAAAACCAAATTGTAAAACAGGACTAAAGAAAAATATTATTAAAAAAGATGTTTTTGAGCGGGAGATTTTGCTTTGTAAAAATTTGTCATAGAGCCTGTTCGAAATCTCACCGCTAAGTTATAATAAATTACAGCTTGTCCGCTAAAACATCCCAATTTCGGCTACAAACCGCTCAAAGCTCGTCGGATTATCTCGATAGTCCTTCCTCGCTTTTCACGGTTTTCGCTCGAAATTGGAATGTTTTATCATGACATGAGATTTCGGACAGGCTCTAAAGAAAATGGTGGCAAATGCAATTGGGGCATTTGCAAAAAATGCGGAGTCTTGCCACTTCTCTATAAACTGCACAAAGGCATCTTACTTGAAAAACCAGAAGAAATAAAAGAATTAAAAAATAAAATTAATTCGTAATGTGATTTTTAAAATAATTTTATACATATGAAAACTAAATTAATAGAATTTTTAGGTGGTGAAAAACAGAAGCTTAGAGGGATATTAACGTTGCCAGATGGTGAAATAAAAATGGGTGTGATTTGTTTGCATGGATTTGAAAGATGTTCAGCAACAGAAAAGAAGTTTAAAAAATTGGCTGATGCTTTCGCCGAAAATATGATTGCAACGTTTAGATTTGATTTTTCCGGTTGTGGTCTTTCTGATGGTGATTTTAAATTTACAACAATAGAACGGCAAGGATTGGAATTTTTGCATGCAATCAATGTTTTCTGGGAGGAAATTGGAAACAAAAAAATATCTATAGTGGCGCATAGTTTAGGAGCTTGTGTCTTGGCGACACAGATTAAAGAGTTAAAAAATAAGATAGAAAAAATAATTTTAGTGGCCCCAGCCTTGAATCAAAAAGATCTTTTAAGATATTGGTTTGCAATTTCACAAATGAAAAAATTTAATCCGACTCTTGAAGTTACTTGGAAAAATTACAAAGATTATTTTAATGAAAAAGATTTTATAAAAGATTGTGAGAAAGAAGGCAAGACGACAAAGGCAAACTATATCAACCCAGAATATTTTTTAACTGGAAAAGAGATCAATTTTTCAAATAATTTTGATGATGAAAGTTTACAAATTTTACATATTCATGGAGATACAGATGCGGCAGTTCCCATAGATAGTCTCAGCGTAAAATTTAAAAATCAAATATTAGTTGAAGGTGGTGATCATGATTTGGAAAAACCAAAGCAGTTAGAACAATGGTTGCAAAAGAGCGTAGATTTTGTTTCATCAGAGAATCAAAATGATGAAACTATGGATCAGGAAGTGTCGGTGCTAACTAAAAATAAAAGAAGCCTTTTGAATTATTTCTCGGGGCATGACTGCGTTATTATTATTGCCAAAAGAAATATTTTAAGGTAGAATAAAAAAGTAAAATTCTTTAGTAGGGTGGCTATCACTGCCTGAATTCGTTTTAACTAGCGAGAGAATGTGAGAAGAAAGTCTTTTGAAAGACAGAGTAGACCTCATCGGGTAAGCCTGTAATAGCTGTAATTAAGAGTTTTTAGGTGTTAGCTATTAGTTTATAGTTTTTGCTACAAACTAAAACCTATAAGCTAAAAACTGAATTAAGGTGGTACCACGATTTATTCACAGTCGCTCTCGAGCGACGTGACAAGTCGTCCTTATGCATTTTTTGCGTAGGGATTTTTTATTTCAAAAAAGTATTTTACTTCCACACTTCAAAGCGTAGCAGTAAAATGCAAATTTATTTTTTATGGATAAATTAAAGGAGAATAAGAACAAAAAAGAAGGTGTGGATAAAAAAGATTTGGGAAAAATGTTTTATAAGTTGTGCTTGGCTGTTTCTAAAATAAAAAAACCAGAGGAGATAGCTAGTTTTCTAAGCGATTTGTTGACTGCTAATGAAGTAAAAATGATTTCCAAGAGATTAAAAATTGCAGAAATGATATTGGATAGATTTTCTTATGAGGAAATAAAAGAAGAATTGAAAGTGGGGGATGGAACGATTGCAAGAGTTCAGGAATGGTTAAGTATTTCGGGAGAAGGGTATCGCAAAGCGGTGGAAATTACAAAGGGTAAAGATATTATTAAGGAAGATGATTATTTTAAAAGCAATTTTACTAATATAAAGAAAAAATATCCTATGTATTATTGGCCGGAAATAGTTTTGGAAAATATTATAAAAAATTCCAATAAAAAACAGAAGGATGAAATCAGAAAAGTTGTGGAACAAATGGATAAAATGAAAGAAAAAACTGATTTGTATAAAAAATTGAAGAGAATAACTAAATATTTTTAAAATAGTAAAATACTTCTACACTTCAAAGCGTGGAAGTAAAATGCAAGTTGGGTAATAATTAAAATTTTGTAAATAATTTTGTAAGAATATAAAAATATGGCTAATTTTAAAAAAGTAGAATCAAATCAAAAGTTTCCAGAGATGGAAAAAGAGGTTATAAAGTTTTGGAATGAAAATAAAATTTTTGAAAAATCAATGGAAAATCGAAGAGGCTCCAAGGAGTATACTTTTTATGATGGACCTCCTTTTGCTACAGGAACTCCGCATTACGGACATATAGTGGCTAGTCTCCTTAAAGATGTGATGCCGAGATATTGGACCATGCGTGGGTTCTATGTGGAACGTAAATGGGGTTGGGATTGTCATGGGCTTCCGATTGAAAATATTGTCGAAAAAGAATTGGGCAGCAAAAAGAAAAAAGATATTGAAGAAATGGGGGTGGAAAAATTTAATGAGCTTTGTCGCAGTAAAGTTTTGACTTATGTGGATGTGTGGGAAAAAGTTGTAGCTAGGATGGGGCGCTGGGCGGATATGAAAAACGCTTATCGCACCATGGATAAAGATTATATGGAAAGCGTGTGGTGGGTTTTTAAAGAACTTTGGGATAAAGATCTTATTTATAAAGATTATCGAACGATGCATATTTGCCCTCGATGTGAAACAACTTTATCTCAACAAGAAGTTTCTGAAGGATATAAAGATGTGAAAGATTTGTCAGTAATAGCTAAATTTGAGTTACTCTCTACGAATTACGAATCTGATACGAATATACAAATTACGAATGAAGATAAAGATGCGAAGACCTATATATTAGCGTGGACAACAACGCCGTGGACACTTCCAGGTAATGTTGCTTTGGCAGTAGGAGCAGATATTGATTACCATTCCTTAGAGGTAGAAGAATCAGGCGTTGATGACTTTAAAGAAGGAGAGTGTTTTATATTTGCCAATAATACTGATGCGGAAATTAGAATATTGGGCGCACCTCTAAGTTCTTCTTGGTTAAATAGTGAGATGACTAGGGCAAAAATTAATATAAAAAACAAAGGAGAGGTGGTTTTTAAAAATATAAAAAATATTGCAGGCAAGGAGTTGGTTGGTAAAAAATATAAGCCACTTTTTGATTTTTATACTAAAGATAAAAATTTAGAAAATCATAATAATGGTTGGAAAATTTATGCGGGAGATTTTGTGACAACGGATGAAGGGACGGGTGTGGTGCATATCGCGCCAGCGTTTGGAGAGGATGATATGAAACTTGGCAAGGAAAATAATTTGCCATTTGTGCAACACGTCGCGATGGATGGAAGTTTTAAGGAGGAAATGGGAGAATTGGCCGGGCTGAATGTAAAGCCGATTGAAAATCCACAAGCCACTGATGTAGAAATTATCAAATATTTAGCCAAACAGGGAACATTATTTCATAAAGAAAAATTTGAACATAGTTATCCACATTGTTGGCGTTGTGATACACCGCTGATTAATTATGCGACGAGCTCTTGGTTTGTGGCAGTTGTTAAAATTAAAGATAAGATGTTGGAGCTAGCTAAAAATATCAATTGGTCGCCGGCTAATATGAAAGAAGGTCGTTTTGGAAAATGGCTAGAGGGCGCGCGCGATTGGTCAATCTCTCGGCAGAGATTTTGGGCATCTGTTATGCCGATTTGGGTGTGCGAAAAATGTGGCGAGAAAAAAGTTTTTGGTAGTGTTGCAGAATTAGAGAAATTGAGTGGAGAAAAAATTGATGATTTGCACAAGCACGTGGTTGATAAAATTACATTTAAATGTGAAAAATGTTCTGGTGCGATGAAGCGCGTGCCGGATGTTTTGGATACCTGGTTTGATAGCGGTTCAATGCCTTATGCTCAAAAACATTATCCTTTTGAAAATAAAGAAAGATTTGAAAAAAGTTTTCCGGCTGATTATATCGCTGAGGGAGTAGATCAAACTCGAGCTTGGTTTTATTATCAGCATGTAATCGCTAGTGGGATTAAAGATAGTAATGCTTTTAAAAATGTGATTGTAAATGGAACGGTGTTGGCCGAAGATGGTAAAAAAATGAGTAAGAAACTTCAGAATTATCCTGACTCAATGGAAATGTTTGAGAAATACGGAGCGGATAGTGTGCGATATTATTTGATGAGTTCTCCGGTAGTAGCAGCTCAAAATATGAATTTCATTGAAAATGAAGTCGGGGAGATCACTCGCGGAATGATGCGGATGCTTTGGAATTCTTATTCTTTTTTTGTGCTGTATGCGGAGATTGATGGGTTTAAACCTGCGCGTAAAGACGCATTGCAATGCGTCTCTACATTAGATAGATGGATTGTTTCGGAATTACATATGCTTATAAAAGAATTTAATCTGCATATGGAAAATTATGAATTACATAAAGCCTCAAGACTTTTGCCAAAATTTGTGGACAATCTTTCTAATTGGTATATTCGCCGCAGTCGCAAGAGATTTTGGAAGAGTGAAAATGACGGCGATAAAAATGAGGCTTATCAGACTTTATATTATGTACTCGTTGAACTTTCTAAAGTGATGGCGCCGTTTACGCCATTTATCAGTGAAGAAATCTATAAAAACTTAGTTCATGGTTCACAGTCAACAGTTCACAACAAAGAGGGCGTAGAGACGCATTGCAATGCGTCTGTACATCTGGAAGATTTTCCGATTGCAGACGAGAGCTTGATTGATGAGAAAGTTAATAGCGATATGCAGGCGGTGCGAGAAATCGTAAATATCGGTTTGCAGTTGCGAGCTAAGAGCGCGATTAAAGTTAGGCAACCTTTAGGCGAATTAAGAATTAAGAATTGTGAATTAAGCGATGAGCTTTTGGATATTATAAAAGAAGAAGTAAACGTAAAACATGTAACGCATAACATGGAACATGGAACAGATGAAAATAATATAGTTTGGTATGGGGAAAATAATGTGGGATTAAATACAGAAATCACTCCCGAACTAAAACTCGAAGGGCAGGCGCGGGAAATTGTGCGATATATTCAAGAAATGCGCAAAGAAGCGGGTTATGAGGTGGACAATCGGATAAATGTGTGGTATAAAGGAATGCCTGAAGTTTTTGATAATAAAGAGCTCAGGGGTATTATTGCTAAAGAAACTTTAGCAAACCAAGTTCTTTTACAAGCGGATTCATTGAGTTCAGATTTAGAAAAAGAATTTCTAATTGATGGAGAGAAATTCACTATTGCCATAAAGAAATAGATTGGTCAAAAGGAGAAGGGGACATGTCTAAAAAGTGTGTAGTAATAAGATGTATAGTTGCTGGCGTTTTTGTAGTTGTTGTTAGCCAAATGCTACATCGACTTTATGTAAATATCGACATTCCTGGTATGCCAATGACAACCAAGAGCGTTAAAACTATTGCTGGTATTTATTTTTTGCCCGTTATTTGTATAGCGACGTCATCGGGTTTATTGGTATTGATGGATTGGCTTTGCAATAATTTTTTCAAAAATAAAATTTCCCAAGCAATAAGGAGGAGGATTGAAATGATTACCTTGGCTAAAAGATGGTTTGTTTTTTTGCTTGTCTGTGGATCTTTTTTTGGCTATTTTTATCTTAGCGATTTTTCTTTTCTCAATCTTGAGATGCTTCCCCGAGAAGTAAGCGAACGAGCCAATGAGATTATTACAACCATACTACTGGGCATATCCCTATTGATAATTTTCGTCATATCGCTCTGGATTGATAGGGCGTGGCGAGAAAAATGCTCGGATTGGTTCGGACGCTTTCTCGAGAAAGTAATGAGATGCAATCCGCCAGATGATCGGATTATATCTTAGTAATTTCCTTTAAGCTCTTGCGTGCAGTTGCGCGCAA
>DOKP01000050.1:0-867 GCA_003510795.1 Candidatus Moraniibacteriota bacterium
CACAGGGAGTTCTTGCCACGGATTTTAAAAACTTTACAAACCTTATAAACTTCTTTTTACTTCCTCTCTTTAATCTGCCAGATAATTATCAAAATCAAGCTGATAGTTAAAAGAAATTCAAGGACGGTCTTAGAGAAATAATTTATTACCTCCAGTCATTCACACCCACGTGGAAAAAATGACTGGTAATTTTATTTCAAAGATTTTTTCCTTAGCTCAATTGATTTCCAGATTATTATACCAACACTACTAACCAAAAATAATCCAGCTAACCACCAGGTTGCCAATTCTTTATCAATACCAACAAATCCACCATATTGAGTTGGCGTTATTATTATTAAAATTATTGCTATGGGTAAAAATATTTTAGCGAATTTCTTCCAGATATTAAAAATCTCTTCTTTAATAAACAGGAATATAAAAAAGATAAAAAATAAAACAATTGAAAAAAGAAATACTGGAATACCAATAGATTCATCTACGCTATCAAAAAAATCTAATCTCACAATCTCTGTCAAAAGATATCCTATAATAACCATAATTATCATTAAACCTATCGACAAACTTATCTTCTTTCCATAACTCATATTTTTTATTTTATTTAATTAAATTTAAATGAATCGTTTCTATTATTTTTATCAGATTATCAGCTTCAGCTTTATCAATTTTCAGCTTTTTTAACATTTTTTTATCACTAAATATTTCTATTTGATTTTCCAGTATTTCCAGAATTTTAGCCGCATTTTTGTTTTTTCCTTTCTTCATCTGCTTTTCGGCAACTTTAAGCTCATTGAGAAAAAGATTTTTGAGAATTGGATTGATTTTTGAAGTGCTACAAAGTGATAAAATTATACGGCCGTATAATTT
>DOKP01000050.1:936-1282 GCA_003510795.1 Candidatus Moraniibacteriota bacterium
CGGCCGTATAATTTTATCACTTTTTATTCTCAAGTATTTACGGAAAATAGCAATTTAAATAAAAGTCTTTATTTGGCCATTAGTTTAGCGATTTTTATTTTCCTTAATCTGCCAAATGATTATCAAAATTATACTGATAATCAAAAACAATGCACTCATCCAGATAGAAACTAATTCCCTTTCTATCGCAATTGGATTAAAACTATGCACGCTGACTGGCGTAGATAAAATAAAATACCACATAATAAATGACATGCCCATCGCTAATTTAATCCACTTATTAAAAACTACATCGCGGACAAAAAACAAAATAATGGAAACTGCTAATGCTGAACTGACAAAATAA
>DOKP01000050.1:1342-1615 GCA_003510795.1 Candidatus Moraniibacteriota bacterium
CTAATGCTGAACTGACAAAATAAAACAATGGTTCTATGAACGCATCTCTATACTCAGAAAGAAAACACTTATTTTCATATTTCCCTGAAAAACAAAAGTAATTTTCATAAATAAATACAGATACAATGATAATAACATTCAACGCAAACAATATTGTTCTTGACACGTAGTTCTTTTTCATAAAGTTATTTATTAAAATTAATTTTTATATAATTCAAATCACTCATAATTACTTCTTTTATTATTGTAGCATAGTTCTTTCTGTCTTGCTTA
>DOKP01000050.1:1673-12920 GCA_003510795.1 Candidatus Moraniibacteriota bacterium
CATAGTTCTTTCTGTCTTGCTTAATTTTTGCGATAACAATATCAATATGATTTTCAATCTGTCTTTCCATAATGCTCAGTAATAATTTTTTAACTTTGCTTTTGAGGAAAATATTATTTTTAATGCTATTATAGAATTCTATTTCTCTTTCAATTACAGATAGATTATTAATCAACATTTTTCTTTCCTGGCTACTTTTAATTAGTCTTAAGTCATAAAAATGATTGACGTTTTTCTCGAGAATTTCAATATTTGTGTTAACATTAAATATAACCTCTCCTACTGATTGATTGCCTATTTCATCAGTAGCTTTGATAATTAATTTATGCTCTCCAGCTTTAAGCAAAGATAAATCAATTTTGTCTTGATTTATAAGCTGATTATCCAAATATTTTTCCACAACTATCTCGTTTTGATTGATACCATCACTGGAAACCAAATAGGCAATATCCAGTTTTTCATTTTTTAGATAAGTCTTATTCTCAGGAGAAGATATTTCTATCGTTGGAGGAGTTACATCTGGCAGAGTTGCTTCTCCACCCATAACAGGAACCAAGGTATAATCATTCACTTTATCTCCATCATAATCCGCCTTTAGGTTCGAGATATTTTCTAGCCCGCTGGCAGGGATAGTTAGCTCTACCTCGGTTTTTTCGGAAGTAGGAAGATTTTTAAAAGTTACACTGTTAATTAATTCTTCTCCATTTTCTGTTTGCCTAACCTCTTCTATTTTTAATGTATATGGGCCTTCACCATAACCATCCAATTTAATTTTCACGTCTTCCCCTTCTTCAAATCCTACATATTTTCTTTCTCCTAATTGGAGATAGTAACTATTAGGAATATTTTCTTCCAATATTTCTTGTTTTCCTTCGTCAGTGTTAATCTCTGCGTATCCAGTATGATTACCAGACGAATCGTAGAGATGGATGTCCAGTGGTGAATAAAGTGCCATTTGGATTCTTGGTTTCATGCCTTCAAAATCAGCTGGCATCTCAGCACTTATATATTCTGGTAAAGAAGCACCATTGTTTTGAATTTCGTTTTTGATAAAATCTCTAGTATTAGCATTCTCTAAAATATTTTTATGTTCTATCTTAAACTTACCCCTTTTAATATCAAGCCAATATCTCTCCACATTCTCGATTTCAGGCATTGTTAACGCACTTGGTGTTGTTACGACTTCATCGCCATCGTCTGTCCACTTTGGCTCGGGAATTAATTCATATTCATTAGTTTCGTAACATGCATATATTTCTGGAGGGGGTGCTAGTTTACAATCATATTTCATTTTATCTTTATATTCAATCCCGCTTACTGTCGGCAATCCCCAGCCTCCAAGTTGAATTACTTTTACGCCAGCTGGCGGAGTCCAACTATCTAAATTATTATAAATAGCGATGGATTCATCTAAAAGTTTTTCATTGAGAATATTTTCCAAATCAATCTCATCTGTTTCTGGTTTTTCTCTATGATCTTTCTTGGCCAAAAGAAATTCTCTAAATTCTCCCAACTCATCAATATTATCTCCATAAGCCTCTTTGAACATTTTTCCTCTTTCTGAATTTTCAGAAGAAAAATTAATCAGTGCATCACCTGCATCTCTTTGTCTAGTTAAATACTCAGCACTGGGTAAAAGTCCATAAGCTCCCGGCATGTTTTCGATAAGAGTTCTGGCTTTCTTTTGAGATAGCAGTGTAGGAATTGATTCTTCGTAACCATAAAGCATTGATAGTGTCGCTAGCGGAGTTCCCATTTGAGGACTGGCTACTAAAATAATTTTATCAACTTTATCCGCTAATTCCGGATGTTCTGCCATTAAAGATTTAGCCACAAGTCCGCCGTTGGAATGAGCCACGATTGTTACTTTTCCACTTTTGGAATTTTGAGCTAAACTATTTATTTCATCTTCTATCCGCTTTGCTTGGATTTTATCTGTTCCAAATTGATATGGCGTTCCATTTTTGGCGATATCTTCTACGCTTTGGCGCCAGTCATAAGCGAAAGCTTTATAATCATCAATTATTTGATCTGTTTTTAATTGAGCTAAATCTCCGATAAAACTTTTGTAGATGTCTCCGTTGATAGCACTTTCAAAAACTCCCCCATCTTTGACAAAAACATTTTTCTCACTTTTACCATCGCTATCTAGTTCCAATTCTTCGACATCATTTCCAAACCAATTCGGTAACCACAATTCATCCAGCTTGTTTTCCTCACCTTTATACTTATACAGATGGCTAGCTTTTATTCCTGGCAAAAACAAAACACTGGAAGCGCCGGAAACTTCAGGAGCTTCTGCTTCAAACACAAATTTTATGCCACTCCATCCATCCAAATTAAAATCCCCTTTCAAATAAAATCCTTTTTCAGGGTCTTCTTCCTCACCATTTATATCGATATTGGGACCATCCGCATCACCGTAATAATCATTTTTGAGATAAACTTTTTCTTTACAAAAAGTTCTGTCGGAATTCCAAGGCATTTCCATCATATCAAAATAATCATCGCATTGCTCCGCTTCAAGAGCTCTGTCAATTGAAAAATTAATGTTAATAATTTCTACTTCCGATAAGTAGGCCTCCGTCGTTCCATCTATGTCATCTTCTTCATTTGGATCGTTATAATAAAACTCTGGATTAATTTTAATATCTTGAAAAGGGGTGTCAATAAATTCACAATTTTCCATATGGAGTTTTCCTCCATTAATTTCAATGGCAGCATCTCCAGATGCACCCGAATAAAAATAAGCGTCAGCGGTTTTAATTAGAAATTTATTGATAAAATTCCTGCTTATGCCAAAAGGTCCAGCTCCGCCTTCCGTTATGTTAACATAACGGAAAGATGATTGATAATCATGGCTATTAAAAAAGATACTGTAATTAGTATCTGCATTTTCTCTTTTAAATATTATTTTTTTATTGGCTGTGCCATTGGCTTCAATTTTACCGTCAATTACATTTAAACTGGAGTAATAACCTCTAAATGTTATCTCTGCGCCCTCCTCTATGGTCAAAGTTTTTCCATCAACGATATTGGTTTCTCCATCAAAAAATACCTTTTGGTCTTTTTGGATAGTTAGGTCTGAGCTTATATCTCCGGTGTAGGCAACCTCCGTTTCATTTTCTTCAGCAGAATTAACTACTTTGGAAAAACTAATAAACACGATTCCTATTCCCGCTAAAAATACATAACTCAAAATCAACGTTAGTTTTTTTGACGCTTTCATATTTTTAAGATTATTTTTATATTAACGATTAAAAAATTAAATTATTCTAAATATCTTCTGCTACTTTTACTATCAACTTGCGATAAGCCCAGATGCTAAAGGCAAAGAAACCAAAAACGATAGCGATAAAAATTCCATATTGGCTCAAGCTGGCAAAGTGGTCGTTGAGCATCGATTCTTTGGTAAAGTGAATTATGAAAGCTAGCGGGTTAAGTAATATAAATTTATGATACTGGGCTGGCAAGGTGGTTAAAGGATAAATTATCGGGGAAGCATACAGGATTATCATTATCAAAACTTCCCAAATCATAGCCAAATCTCTGAATTTCACATAAAGTGGCGCAGTTACCAAGGCAAAAGACAGCACTATAATATAAATAAAAACTGAAAACAGCAAAAACATCCCAATTGCTGCCAAACTTGGCATAAAGCCTTTAACAGCAAAGAAGAAAGCAATCACTAAGAGATTCATCAAAAAAATCAAAGTAGCATTAATTGTCGAGGCTAAAATAATCGTCCAGCGCGGTACGTAAATCTTAGTTACTAGTTGCGCCTTGGAAAGCAATGACCCCATTCCGGCGCTTGTTCCTTCGGAAAAAAAATAAAACATCATCAAGGCTACTAATAATTGCAGGGAATAATCGCTAATGCCAGCGCCTCGCGGGTTAAACATCGAAGAGAAAACAAAATTCAAGACTGCAAAAGTCAAAAGTGGCTTAAGGAGCGCCCACAGATAGCCCAAAACGCTTCCATGATAGCGCAATTTGAAATCAGTTTTAGCCAGAATCCAAATTAATTCTCTGTAATTTTCGTGTTGTTTCATAAAAAAGACAATAACTTAAATACATTTTTAATTATGGCATATTTTAAAAGTTTAGACAATCAATCAGAATTAGAATTAAATCCTGCCTGCCTGGCAAATTTCATTAATGTTTTTGCATTTATATTCAATTGTGCCGTCTTCGTCTGTCCGCCAAACACGAACAGTTCTATTTTTTAAGCTATCTAAAACTTCCTTATGCGGATGCCCGTAAGTATTGCCCTTACCCACTGAGATAATGGCATCTCTAGGGCTAACTTTGTCCAAAAAATTAGCACTGCTGGAAGATTTCGAACCATGATGTCCAATTTTTAGAAAATCTGCCTGGATATCAACAGAACTATTTGCCAAGAAATTTTCTCCCGCCACGGATAAATCTCCGGTAAATAAAAATTCATTTTGGCCAAAAACTAACCGAGCAACGATGCTATTGTTATTTTTATCTTTTTCTTGGGAAATATCTGCTGGCGGATAAATAATTTTTAATTCAGCCCCCGCGGGGAAAACAATTTTTGTCTCCCGCACAGATTCTATGCTATTTATTTTATTATCTTTAATTTTCTCAATCAAAGCCAGCCACTCCCCGCCCTCGCTATTATCGCTAGTTCTGATAATATTTTCCACCTTATAAAAATCCAATATCTCGTTAAATCCTCCATAGTGATCGGCATCTGGATGAGTTATTATCAGAGCTTCTAGTTTCCTATCCCAAAATGGCATCGCTTGACCTAATTTTTCTAAAACTATTTTTCCACTCCTGCCTGAATCTATCAAGACTTGATTAGCGCCATTGGTTATCAAAATAGCGTCTCCCTGTCCCACATCCAAAAAATATACACTCAATTTGCCATTATTTTTAAAAGCCAGAATTATTATTCCCAAAATCAAAGTTATGCCAAGAAAAACGGCTAAAGTAAAATAGGCTATTTTTTTATTATTCATCTAGATTATTGTCGATTATTTTTTTATTTATAAAGTAAACCAAGCCGAATAAAATCCCATACCAAATTATTACTCCCAAATAATTAAAATCATCGACATTTAAACTGGAAAACTTCAATTTAGCCAGAAAAACGATTGTCCCAATTTCATATTTAAGCAATGCATAAGCCAGCCAGCCAAACACTAGCGCTAACGGATAAAAAATAAAACTCAAAATCGTTGCCAGAAAAGCGAAAAGCATCGTTACTGGAATAACCGGCAGAATCAAAACGTTGGCCAAAATTGAAATTATTGCTAGATTATGAAAATTATACAATATAATCGGCAAAACAAAAAGCTGCGCGCTAATAGTCATTAATATTATTTCAAAAATTCCTCCGGATTTATATTTTTTTAAGAAATATTTATCCCAAAACGGAGATAATTTCACTAACCCGATAGTGGCTAGAAAAGAAAGCTGAAAACCGATATCCCATCTCAAAATCAAAGGATTAATTATCAGCATGATAGCGCCCGCCAGTAAAATAGCATTATCCAAATTGGCTAAACGCCCATTTTTTATTGCCCACAAAATAAGTCCGCCCATCACTCCGGCTCGCAAAGCAGAACTCGGAAATCCAATCATCGCGATAAAAATAAAAATTCCCAAAATGGCAAAATAAAAAGATTGTGCGCGCCATAATCCCAGAAATATTCCAAAAATCATCAAGTATTGGGCGATAATAGTTACGTTATAACCAGAAACTGCGATAATATGGCTCATTCCGGTTTTCGAAAACAGCCCTTGCAATTCCTTGCTTAGGCGGTTGCTTCCGCCAAAAAGAATTCCTTGCGCCAATGCGGCTTCAGGTTGGGAAATTATTTTCGCGATATTATTTTCCATTTTTTTTCTACCGCTCAAAATAATTGCATACAAATTTCTTTTGCTTTCTTCAATTTTTTCAATTTCTGCCTTAGCGCAAGTATAATAAATCTTATCTTTGGCTAGATACATCTTATAATTAAAATCTGGCGAGAAATTTTTTACAATTTCCGGCTGGCATCGCAACCGAACGATATCTCCGTAATTGAATTCTCGATAAAGTTCTGTTCTTACTAAAATTTTTAGCTTATTTTGGACGTCATTTTTAAATAATTCATCTTCTGTTACTGTTATCACTAAATTTTGATAATATTCTTTCTTCTCAGGTTCTCGGATAATCCGCGCATCAAGAGCGATATTCCCCGGGTTATCTTTTATTTTTTTAATTTTTAGCAAATCTATCTCTGCCCTAGTTATCCCCAATAAAAAAAATATTCCCATCAAGCTGAGCACTAAAGCCAAATTGCTTTTATAATTAAGACCCAAAATTACCACGCTAATTAAAACCAGCCAGATCAAAATTAGACTGGCTGACCAAAAAGATTGATAAAAAACACCTCCAATAAAACTTAGTAACAAAAAGAAAAATATTCTAGACTTGGTCATGGCCCGAAAAAATTAATTTTATTGGAAAAGTTATTTTGCTTAATTTAGTTTAACGCTAATGGCAATAATATTCGCCAGAGAAACAATCCCTTCAAGAATTCCGTTTTTATCAACCACTGGAATAGTATGAAAACCTTTTTTCCTAAACACTTCAAACAGCTCCTCCACTTTCATTTCCGGACTGACCGTAACACAATTTTTAGTCATAATATCTCCCACTGTAGTTTCTACCTTGATTTCGTTTTTATTTTTTAAATCCCTTACATCAGGTAACTTATTTTTTTTAATAGTTTTCACAAATTTGGACAGATATAAGTCTCCATCTACTTTGGCAAAAAAATTAGTCTCTGTAACAATGCCAATTACTTTTCTGTCTTTATCCACTACTGGCACCCCGTGAATTCTTTCTTTGGTCAAAATATCAGCCACATTATTTACCGTGGTATGATCAAAAACAAAAATAACATCTTTTGTCATGATATCTTTTACTTGCATATTTTTTATGTAAAATTAATATTTAATTTATTTAAATAAATTTTCCTAAATTATTTGCACTACCGACTTCAGAAACATCTAAAACAAAGTCGGTTTTTCGTTAAGATGGTATCGTAAGGTATAAATCCAATTAGTATCCTCATCTTCTCCATTTTCGCGAGCTTTGTTTTTTTCTCCCAAAAGCCATTTCAAGTAACCAGCATCTTTTTTGGCCACTTCTTCCACCCACTGGCCACTATATTTTCCAAAATTGAATTTCCTGATTAAAATAGGCTCCGATGAAATTTTTATCATTTCCAAGATAGCCTCATCGGGAGTAGATTTTATGGCGAGCATTTTCTCAAAATAATAATCAAAAATAACTTCCAAGACTCTGATATCCCCCAGGGCATTATGAGCGGGCGCATCCACGATGTCAAATTCAAAATAATATCTCAAATATTGTAAATTATATCTGGGGATTTCTCCTTGATGGTCAAGATAATGAGCAATTTTAAAAGTATCGATCATTTTCTTAATTTCCAAACCTTCTTTTTTTAGCATTTCTGCATCAAAAACGGCATTGTGAGCTACTAAAATATTATCTTTTTCAAAAATTTCTTTTAATTCATTAAACATCTTTGAAGCAATGAACGCCTCTTTGTCGGCTACCATTTTATTGGTAACATGGGCTACGGACATTGACTCTACACTAATAGGCACAGGCGGTTTAAACAAACTCTCGCTTTCTTCTCCTTGAAATTTATAAGCCACCTGGCAAAGTCTATCTTCCTTCCCTAGTCCGGTCGTCTCGGTGTCTAAAAAAATTAAATTTGCTTTATGCATAATTAAAAATTAGTTATTAAAATAATTTATATTCATCGCTTCCTTCACTTCTTTTAAAGTTTGCGTGGCCACTTGGCGAGCCTTTTCTCCACCCGCTTTTAGCATGTCCATAATTATTTGGGGATTTTTTGCTGCCTCAAGTCTCTTTTCGCGGATAGGCGTCAGAAATTCTTCCAAAACATTAATTAATCTTTTTTTAACTTCCACGTCCCCTACGCCACCTTTTTGATAACGTTCTTTTAAATCATCTAATCCGTCTGCATCTTTATCAAAAGCAGTTAAATATTCAAAAACAGGGTTGCCTTCTACTTTTCCGGGATCTTCAATTTTTAAATGGTTAGAATCAGTCTTCATACCCATTACTTTCTTTTTTACTTCTTCGGAATCATCTGAGAGATAAATAGCATTATTTAAAGACTTACCCATCTTGGCATTTCCATCAGTTCCCATTAATCTTCTAGTCTCAGAAAGTACCGCTTCGCATTCTACTAAAACATTTGTTTTATAAGTATGATTAAATTTACGCACCACTTCGTTGGTCTGCTCTATCATTGGCAATTGATCTTCGCCTACGGGCACTAATTGGGCTTTAAAAGCGCTAATATCCGCCGCTTGACTCACTGGATAAATCAAAAATCCGGCCGGCAAACTTTTTTGGAAACCTTTTTGAGCGATTTCAGTTTTTACAGTAGGGTTCCGTTGCAGTCTCGCCACACTCACTAAGTTTAAATAAAGCATAGTTAAGTCTGACAACTCTGGTACGGACGATTGGATAAAGATTGTATTCACCTGAGGATCTAGTCCGATTGAAATATAATCCAGAGCTAACTCCAAAATGTTGTCTCTGACTTTCTGGGGATTGTCGGCGTTATCAGTCAAAGCTTGCATATCGGCAATCATTATAAATTGATTGCACTCGTGTTGCATCTTTAATCTGTTTTCCAGTGAACCAATGTAATGACCCAAATGCAATCTGCCCGTCGGTCTATCTCCCGTTAAAATTGTTTTTTTATCATTCATAGTTTAAATATTAATTCACTTAAATTTACCTACTTATTATAACGCAGTTATTTAAATATTTAAAGCCTAAACCTTTTTATCTTTTAAATAAATTGGGATTGCCAAAAAGCTTAAAAACATCTGCAAGAGACGGCTAATGATAGCTACGCTAATGACGGCGCTAGCGCTCAGGCCAAAAATACCAAAAAAAGTGATGTAAGCCCATTCTTTCACGCCGATATTATTGATACTGATTGGAATCGAAGAAACTACACTAGCTAAAAATATTACAGAAAGATAATCTAAGATATTTATATCAATTTCTAGTGCCCAAAAAAGAATCCAGTTGGCTCCGGCTAATCCTATTAAATTAAAAATAAATGACAAACCAATGGCTTTCCAAATATGACTAGCTTTTCCATTGTAATAGCTTATTTCTCCAATGAGCTTATTTAGAAATATATTTAATTTTTCAAAAGGAGTGTGAATTTTCCGTTGTCGATAGAATTCTAAAAGAATAAACAAAAAAATTAATCCACCCAAAGCTAGAACATTAAGAACTACTAAAATATTATTTTGTCTAACAATGCTAAAATTTAGAATTGAAAAAATAACCACCATCACCATTCCTCCGACAAGCCCGGTGAATCTATCCATTATTACGCTCGAAGTTGCTTCTTTGAATTTTCCTGATATCTTGCCGATATAATAGATTTTAAAACTATCTCCGCCTACAAAAGACGGCATAAAATTATTGATAAAGGTGGCGCTAAAGTAAGATTTAAAAAATTCTTTTAGCGGCAATGTTATTCCTCGCAATTGGGCTAAGAATTGCCATTTGCGAGAAGACACGAGTATCCCACCTAGATAAAACAAAGTGTACAAAATTATTTCGCTGCTACTTAATTTTTTTAGATATTGCCCCACCTCGTTCCAATCCACTTTAAAGATAATCCACCATACAAAAAATAAACTCACTAGAGCTTTTGCAATAAATTTTAATAGTTTTTTATTGAACATAAAATTGGTCTTAATGAGAACAAAATCGAGAACAAATCTTCTTCACTCTGACTCTTTATATTTTTATTTTGTTGTCTCTGCGAGTAATTTGAGTACTCTCAAATTGCGTGGCAGTCCAGAAAACTATAAATCTTGAAATGAATATACTCCTGGATTGCCGCGTCGGAGTACCGACTCGCAAAGACACTTCCGCATTTATTACAGTATTAGTAAGAAAACTATGACCAAAAATCAACTTTCTGTTATTTCTTTGTACAACTCAAAATACTCTTGAGCGACATTTTCCCAGCTCATCGTTTCCGCTTTCCGTCTACTTGCTTTGCCCATACTATTGCGAAGCACTTCATCTTTTAAAATCATCTCTATTTTTTCAGCTAAATCTTTAGAGTCTTTCATTTTTATAACGAATCCATTTATCCCATTTTCAACTAATTCTTCCGTCCCGCCAGTTTCCGTAGCCAAAATAGGTAAACCTGAGGCTAAGGCCTCAAGCATAGCATTGCTCATCCCTTCATTTAAAGACGGTAATACAAAAAGACTGGCTTCCTGATAATAAGAAACTGTTTCTTCTCTGGGAATTCTTCCTAAAAATTGAACGAAATTTTCTAAGTTCATTTTTTTTGTAAGGTCTATTAAATTGTTTTTTTCGTCCCCATCCCCTAAAATACGCAAAAGAATATCTGGATATTTAGGCGCCAATATACCCAGCGCTTCTATCAGATAATTCGTTCCTTTGCGAGCAGTGATACGAGTCGCTCCGATAGTGATAATAAATTTATCCCTTGCGCGCAAAGATTCGTTTGGACAAAAATCATTTAAATCAATGCCGTTAAAAATAATATCTACTTTTTGTTGTTTGTTTGTCTTCAAAGCTAAATCTCTGAGTCCCCGGCTGTTAGAGACAACTGCGCTTGATTTTTTCCAAATAAGTTTTATTAAAGGTTTTAAAATAGTATAAATAAATTTAAATCTTTCACTGTAACCAGGCACATCCGAGCCCCGCAACGAAATGACAAAGGGAATTTTTTTAGTTAGTTTAAACCACAGCGAAATCGCTCCGCAAGGAACAGTAAAAAATGAATGAGTAAGGTCGTATTTATTTTTTTTAATTAATTTATTAGCTAATATTAAAGCTCTCCAGGCATAAACAATTAAATCTTTTTGCGACTGGAAATGCAAATTATTGCTGTTTTTTCCAATAGGCACCTTATAAATAGTAATATTTCCACCTATTTTTTCTACGGAATATTTTTCATTTATAGAAGAAGTAATTAAATCCACTTCCAAATCAGTTATTTTAGAAAATTCTCTTAAGATGCAAAAGGTTGCATTGGCCGCCCCTCCTCCCAACGGCGGATATTCATAATTAAAAAATAATACTTTCATTTTTTTTAAAGTCAATTGAATTACATTCTTCCTCTCCCTCTTGTACTCAAGGGGGAGATGTCC
>DOKP01000050.1:13064-25358 GCA_003510795.1 Candidatus Moraniibacteriota bacterium
CCTCCCCTTCAAAGGGGAGGAGGAAAACCCATTAATTATTTTAGATTAAACACTTCTTTCCATGTGTACCTTTTGGCAACTGCTCCGCCTTCATCTTTGTAAGTCCTAAATTTAGATTGATCAGGAACCTCACAATTTATAATAGTGGGCTTGGGCGATAAATGATAAACTGTCAAAGTTCCGAATTTCTTTTCTTCCAATAAACTAAACATAGCAAAATATTTAGCTAAAATCTTTTTGTCTGATTGGGTTCGAATAATTAGAAAATAATTTCCTTTTTTACAAATATTAGCACCCTCACTCACGGACAGTCCATCGCGAGGAATTTTTTTCTGGTCCAGCAGATATGCGAAAGCCCGATGAAATTCGCTTTGTCCATAATAGAGAACTGCGTAATTATTTTTCTTATAGATACCCTCCATATAATCTGCAATGGATCGTTGTTGTTCCAAAGTAATTCGAGTTTTCTGCCGCAGTATATTATCGTTTCCAATATCTATCGCTTCCGTTTTGGCTTTAGCAAGTTGATTTAAAAAGTTACCGGTAAAATACAGATTAAATGCCACAAAAATTATCGCTACCGCCCAAATCAAGTTATTAATTTTTAACAACTTTGAAAATCTGCTCAAAATTAATCCCCAAAATATAAAGGGCAAAGGAATTATGATCAAATAGAATCGAGGAGATAAATCGTAAGCCAAAAAAGTAAAAATTCCAAAAGATATCAAAAATAAAATTAAATTAAGCACAAGAAAATCTTTTTTTCGAGGCTCTTTTTCAACAATGGATTCTACTACTAGGATAAGTATGCCTAAGCCGAAGAAAATTGCTGCTACAATGCCTAAGCCCAAATTGTTTCGACAAGATTCTTTGCATTCAATATCTAGCTTTCTCGCCTTCAGTTCAGTGGCGATTCGAGGGAGCTCGGCGCTTTGTGAACCGCTCACAATTGTCCAGTAGCTTAGAGAATTTTCAGTATAATTTTTTATCACCTTTTCTACTAAATCGTAACTCGCTTTACTTTCTGATTTTTCCTCCACTGTACCAGTTAACTGTTTGATGTTATCTCCCCCGCTTTTAATGTCATTAACCACCAAAGGTAAATTTAAAAAGAGGACAACTAGCACGCTGCCTGCCCAAAAAATTGCCTTAATTCTCGGCCTTTTAAAAATAAGAAAAACAACCGCGGAAACAAAAACCACAATCATTGCCAAAAAATGGAGTTGAGAGAGAACTCCAAACATGAAAGCACTTAGAAGTAGCCAATAGCCCTGTTTTTTGCTCTTTTCGGCGTCTACAGCCCCCAGAAGTGCCAATAGAAACAAGATGACAAAAAATGGCAGTAAATTCGGATTCCAGGCAAAGCGCGAATAAGTTATCAAAAATAAAGAAGTGGCAAATATGGCGCCAGTAGCCAAAGAAAGATTTTTGGAAAAATATCTTCTCAATAGAAAATAAAACGCTATCAAAGAAAGAATTGAAAAAAATAAAGTTGACAAGGCGGAACCGACTACAGCATTATTAATCGGCAACGAAAAAGCATAATCAATGTAATATGAGATTGGCCCCAGTCGTAAAAAACTCCCCGCCGCTCTTGGCCCCAAAAGTGGCAAGTTTAAAAATCCACCCTCAAGCGATTCGTCGATTAAAGTGGCATCTCGAGCTTGATCTAACTCCAAATGAATCCATGGAACAAAATTATAACTGCGCAAGAATACTCCCAATGCAAAAAAGAGTACAAAAATCCAAAAATATTTATTTTTTATAAAATTAAATTTTTGCGCTATCTTGATCTTACTTTTTTTCTTTTTCTTCATTTTTTTATTTTAACCTGTTAGTCGCGACTGACGGGTTTTACATTATTCCAATAATATACACTGATGGGACCCCGCACTTTTAAATTATTTATTTTTTCTAAATTTTTATCTATGTAATCCTGAGCCTCTTTAGAAAGAAAAATGGCATCATTATCTGAATAAACTATCCAACCGCTATTATTTTTGTTTACAATTTCCATTAATTTCTCCAGCTCTATTTTTTTTTCGGATTCTTCAGCCCTCTCTCCGCCTAAAGATACAACTTTTATCTGTGCTCCCTGCCAATAAAAATTTCTAAAATTTCTAGTAACTAAAATATCGCCCGGTGCACGCTTGCTCATGATAAAGCTAAAAACATCCCGATAATTAGGATTGGGAGAACTAGAGGTTTGCACATAAGTATTTTCTCTAGCTGAAAAATATCCCCAATTAATTACAGCTACAATTAAAAATATTATAGCCACTAAATAAACTTTCTGATTATATTTTTTTAAATTATTTTTGAAAAAATTAGCCGCTACCCAGATTCCGACAGCCATTAAGATTACCTGGAAAGGTTTGGCAAAAAATATATATTGCTCGCCGGCATTTCTATTCCAGAGAAACATTGCGCCCAATAAAATAAATCCGTAATTGATTAGGATAAAAACGCCTTCGTGAGTGCTGTCTTTGATTAAATAATACGCTCCCAGAATCAATAACGCACCAGCCACCAAAATATTGCCATAATCGGCAAAAGATTTCTCAAAATAAGAAAAATGATTTTCCCAACTCAGTGAACTCAAAAGAGCATTACCTTTTAAATTTACAATTATTCCGGTAGCGACTGCCACCAAAAAATAAAATAAATAATGATTTTTAAAATTTTTAGTTTTTCGATAAGTAATGACACCCATCGCTAAAAAATAAATCAAACCAATGAATACGAAATTGGCCGCCAAGAGATGCAGATGCATGCTCAAAAGTCCCAGTAAAATAACTGGCACTAAAAAAATAAAATTAAGTTTTGTTTTTTCATTAAGCTTATTTATGGACGACCATTTACTTTTTATCTTTGATTCAAAAAAATTAAAAGCTACATAGCTAAAAATCAGAAAAACTGACATAAACATCGCATACATTCTCATCTTGCGAGAAAACTCTATCCCATCGATGCTTAGCGCCAGCAAAAGTGCGGCAATAACTCCAATAGTTTTATTTTTGGTAAATTTAAAAGCCACCCAGTAAATAACTAAAACTGAAAAAATTCCCCACAGCACGCTTATCACTCGGTAAGACCAGGTTTCGCCATCAGGCAAAAATCTCAAAGACTGCGCCACTTGCCAATTATAAATCCAAGCGCGAGTATAAGTATCTGGACCATCACCCCAAATATCAAAATCAAAAAAAGTTTTAAAATAAGCATTATCCGCAAGAGGTTTTTCTAGATTGAAATCCCATCTTCTCCACTCGCCGGTTTTTAAATATCCATAGGCTGTATTTACTCCCAAGAATTCATCCGCCGAAAAAGACTTTTCGCCTAAATTATAAAAACGCAAAAATCCGGCCAACACTAAAATTGCCAATAAAACAACCAAAAACTTTCTTTTCAACACAAAAAATTTCATAATGTTTAGCACCAAAAAATTAAATTTATAATAGTGTGTCATTTCGACCGAATAAATTTTTGTACTCAAAAATTTAGAAGTGGAGAAATCTAGACTTTTACGTTAGAAGCAAAAAGATTAATTTAGTATGAGATTATTATTACCTCCTAATTTTACCTAAAATTAAAGGGTTTAGCAAATTTTAAAAGTCGCCTTCATCAAGACTTCGGCGAACCAATGGAGGAGAGGGAGGGATTCGAACCCTCGGTCCGATTTCTCGGACAACGCTTTTCGAGAGCGTCCCATTCAACCGCTCTGGCATCTCTCCGCAGGTCATGTAACATGTATCATATAGCATGAAACATTTTAGTATAATTGATAATCTGCACTTAATGCATCATCTACATAATTCGTTAGCTTGTTAACTCGTTAATACGTTAACTAAGTAATAATAAACCATTTTTGCTATAAGGCAAGTTTTAAATTTCAAAAATTAAGATTTTATTTGACATTTGAAATTTGAATTTTGACATTTCCTAGAGCAAACCCTCCATCGATTTTGACATGCTACTCAAAACTATCGGGATGACAACCAGCAGTCCTATGAGAGGCAAGACTGTCATTACTACTGATATTATAAGAGTAGTTAAAAAATATTTTCTTGTTTTTTCTACACTCACCCAAATTGCATCGATTTTTTTGTTTTGATCTTCTATTTTCCTCAAAATTTCTTCTTCCATATTTTTGTTTACCCCCCGTTAAATAGCAAGGGCTACTTTGATTTAACGGGGTAAACCGTTAAATTGCGGTAATCCGCATTATTTAACTGGGGTTATTTTTTATCTTTTTTAATGTATTTGCTCTTTTGAATTTTTCTTTTCTTCATTGTTCAATTTTTCATAATAATATTCTTCCAATAAAAAAATGATTTCCTTGTCTTCTCTCAAAATAAATTTTTTATTCAACTCGTCTATTATTTCATTAATAGTTTTGGGATTTCTTATGCTACTCGGGCGAGTTGGATCCGACATGGCTTGGAATGAATCCACTATCGCCAAAATTCTTGATAGCTTATCTACTTCTTCGCTAGGAATCCTTTCTCCCATGACATAATCTGTAAATTCTTTGCGCGGATAAGTATGATCCTGATGTTCGTGATGCGCTACAGACACTTTGGCTACTTCGATATTCCATTCTCTCAAGGCATGAAAGGTTGCAGTGGGATGTTTTTCTATTTCCATTAATTCCTTAGGAGTTAGTTCCTCTCTTTTATTTAAAATCTCCGGATCAACACTAGTTTTTCCATAATCATGAAGCAGAGCTGAGCTTATTAAAATTTCTTTTTCTTTTTTTGCTAACTTATCTCCCAATTTATTGATCAAAAAAGCAGTCATGTTTCCCACTTCTAAAGAATGCAGAAAAGTTTCTTCATCATGATTTTTTATATCCAAAAGACGCTCTCTGATAAATTTTTTCTCCCTAATGACATCCAGCGCATTATCACTGCAATTCTCTGCCAGAGACAAACTAAATTCATAATTTTCGCCGGGATAATGAATTGCTGTCTGCTCTTGATTTTGGGGCATTGATTCAATTCCCATATATTTATTTTATTATTTTTTTATAATTATATTTCTCCAAATCTCCTAGAATATCCATATAACTTTTTCCTGTGAGTATTCCTCCCGCCATGGCCTTAGCTTGAGTAACTTCAGCCAAGCAGAAATCTGGCATTGCAAATTTTTCCATTTCTTCTCTTGATTCAAATTCAAAATCCACCACTACTAATCCAGCTAAATCATCCAAAAAAACATCCACTTCCGCTATCTTGTTTTCATAAGGAAAAAAATATCTGTTCTTATGCAATCTTTTTCCTTGAATTTTAGCTAATTCATTAAACTCATCTTCAGTTAACGGAATCGTTTTTTCAGACATTTCCGACGAATCATTACCATAAATTATTTCTTTTTTGGTTATCTCATAGATATCTCCCCTTTTTCGAATCCGCAAGCTTGGATGTGCTACAGATAACGGAATATAAATATCCAAAATTTCCCTACATTCACATTTATCCAATCCTTCTGGAATATACTTGGCTAAAAAAGTTCTTTCTAATTCTATTTCCATAAATATTCTATAAATTATTATCTTTAAAAAACTTTTTCAGTTTAGCTAATGGCTTCATCATCGAATACGCCTTTTGATAACCAATATCATCAAGCGAGGCGCGAGTCACGGCATGGCCATCATGAATGAATATTTTATCCCAATCCCAACCATTTTTACCGGATGGTTTTTTGACTATTTTTCCTTTCGCTTCTTTCTCAAAAATCTTCAGAGTTGTTCCATCAAAATAACCGATAGCACATTTAGCCATAGCCGTTCGGTCTTTTCCATTGAGCAAAGAGCAGATACTTTGAAGACTCATATTGTCTACGAAAAATCTGATAAACGGTCCAGGCAGTCCGCCCAAGGCTTTAAACTCCAGAGAAACATCCTCGACAATCACCGGTTTTTTTATTTTTTTATACGCCTCTCTAACTTTATGCTCGATAATTTCTTTGAGATCTGAAGATTGAATTTCATCTAAATCAATTTTCCTATGATCAATTGGGTGATTTAAAAACTTCGCCAAATAATCCGCCTTATTTTGATTGCCCGTGATAAATGTTACTTTTTTCATATATTTTCTTTAAAACTTACACGTTTTACCCCTCCACCTCTTTGAGGGGGAGGTTGGGAGGGGGTGGCTAAAAACAATCCAAATACCAACATCATAAAAAAAATTATCTCATAAACAAAACTTTTTTAATTTATTGATTTCACAAACTCATTAATTTTTTCCCCTGTCAAATCTTTCACCACCTCCACTGTTTTTAAAGTCAAGGTTGCTATTGGTTTTTTTTCAATAATTTCACCCATTTCAGCAAAAGCTCGCTTGTCTCCGCTACCTCCCATTGTACAAAAGAAAGTCACTTCCGGAAATTCGCTTTTGTGGTCAGTCAAATAAGTGCGCACTGGTACCGACATATTCCATGACCAAATAGGCGTGCCAATAATTACCAAATCATAATCACGCAAATTCTTTTCTGATTTTTCTAAAACCGTCAACTTTCGCAAGGTCGCATCCCGGCCGGAAATTAAATATCCTTTCGCTCCTTTCCTATCCACAGTATCTTTGATTTCCTCCACATCCGCCCCCAATTTTTCCGCCAGTTGCATCGCTACTTTTTTAGTCGTCTGCGTGCGAGAATAATAAACTACTAATATTTTTTTCATGTAATTATGTTAATTTCCAATTAACTTCAGAAAAATTTTCTTCTTTTAATAAATCATCAATTGCCGTTTTCATATTCTCAATATCCTCGCCGTTCAATGGCTTATATTCTTCCCGATGACCTGAAATAATAGGATCGCCATATTTTTGTATAGTTGCATCTTTTACTCTGCCATAAAGATGAACATGCAAATGCGGAGTCCAATTGCCATTGTCTTGATAATTTATTCTTCCAATTTCCACTCCAGATTTTCCCATAGCCGTTTTCATAGCCTCTCCCGCTAACATAGTTAATCGCATCAACTCAATCGCTTGTTTTGGTGATAATTTAGTCCTATCTTCAATGCCCACCTTAGGAGAAATTTTAATATGCCCGCCTTCCAATCGATCAACTTCTGGTTTTTCGTGAGATTCAAGAATAAAATTTTCTGTTTCGTATATTATAGCCATGTTATTATTGAAAAATAAATTATTTTAATTTTGCATCAAAACCTTAATTGCGACACCCATATAATAAGGCCACAGCACTACCGCCCAAACACCTTTCCAAAAAAATGGCAATTCCAAAAAACCAATTGTAAATAACCACCCCGCAAACCAAGAAAAGGCCGTAAATCCATGCTGTTCAACCTTTATTTTTTCCATATTTTTTCTTGTCCCGTTAAATTACGGTAATCCGGATTATTTAACTGGGATTAATTAAATAATTATTTTAATTTCAAAAACCCTTTTTTAATAGCTTAAATTTTTGCCCTACTCTAATTCTACCTTATTTTATGTTTTGCGCAATTAAATTAACAAGGGTTTAGTCACACACGCATGACTAAACCCCATATGAAAGACAAAATTATGCAACGAAAGGCAATTCTCCAACAGAATTGCATTCAACAATTAACCGATAGACATGCCCTCCATTTTTGCTACCAGCCTCAACCATATTTTTGCTGATGAGATTGGACAAAGCAATGTAATATCCATTCCTCATTGAATCTTTATCCATATCTAACGCTTCAGCAAGGCTAAAAATCTCGTCAAAAGTTAACCATCCCTCACCTCTTAATGATTTTTTCGATTTATCAAGAATATGGATTATATCATCTTCTACTTCCTCTATGTGTAAAATTGGGGAATTCAAAAAATGAGCAGAAATAATCAATGGAGAAAAAATAGCAACCGCACCGAAAACAATCAGCGCTAACGCTATCGCAAATACCGCATATAAGTAAAACGCCAAAAAGATTCCGGCCACACCTGCAAAAAATAGAAGTCTTTTCATTTTCGTACTCCTTGCTTTGTTTAAAGAACTCCTGATTGTATGCCACCCCTTTATCTCTCTTATAGAAAGATTACCTCAATAATTTCTTTTGTCAATTTATTTTTTTTCTAAAATATAATATTTCAAACCTTGTTTATCTTCAATTGTCCGCAACTGCATTTCTCCAAAACGCACACTTAATTCTTTGATAATCTCATCTTTCCGATAATCCGAAAAAACAATCACCATTTCTTTTATATTTTTTGGATTTATTTTTTCCAGTTCAAACGGGCTCAAATCATGAAAATTCAACTCATTCCAATTAAACATTCTCACTACCACTCTTTGCATATTTCCTAGCACTGCATAAACTTCTTTTTCTCGAGGTACCGTGTTTATATAATAAGCGGCATCGGTAATATTTTTTTCAAAAGATCTGGCGGTCTGAATATTATTTGCCCAAAAAAAATGATATCTAACTGCATCAAATACACCGATGAATAAAATTACAAAAATAAAAAATCCATAGATTATTTTCTTGCCCCACGAAATATTTGCCTCTACCTTCTTTAAGATGAATTCCACAAAAAAAGCGGCCCAAATATATACCACTGGCAAAGTACCGATAGCTCGCAGGGCGTGCGGGAGACCCTCGGCTGTCATAAATTCAGGCACCAGCATAACAAAAAACCACACCAATAAAACTGCGTGAATTATTAAATTATTTGAATAAATTTTATTCGCTAAACGCGCCCAGAGCAAACGTCCGAAAATAATAATTGAAGAAAACATCCCCAAAAGAAAAAGCACTCCCAGGGCTGGATTAAGAACGGGAAATGGCGGAAAATTATTTCTCCAATTATTGTCAGGGATAAAATTATATTTTAGAAAGCTTAACTCAATATTATTCAAGAGCATTTTCCAGGGATGACCCTTGTTAATTTCTGGAGAAAAAACCGAAACATGATTGGGTCTAGACCAGAAATATTCCGGATGAATATAAAAAGTATAAAACATCGGTAAAGCTATGATAATAAAAGAAATGATAAACATTCCAATCAGCTTGTAAAAATCTTTTATAAAATCTTTTTTTGCCAAGATTAAAAATGGCAATGCTCCAATCAAAATAAAAGGTGCTAATCGAAAAGCAATATAACTATGCATACCCAAGCCAAAAAATATCCCTGCCAGCACAAAATGTTTAGTTTTTTTAGAATTGAAACCTAGAAATAGAAAATAAAACGACCAAACCAAAACAAAGGGTAGCATATTGGCCCGGAAAGAAATTCGGCTAAAATTGACCGACACAAAAGAAACCGCACCAAAAAAAGCAACCAAGAGCGCCAACCTATTGCTTTTAAACATCTCGCGCGCAAGCAAATATGTTCCCAAAATAGCCAATGTGCCAAAAATAATAGCAGGTAGTTTTAAAGAAAAAACACTCACGCCAAAAATAGCAAAGCTTACTGCCACCAAATTCATAAATAGCCCTTCTCGCCCATCATTATCTGGATAAAACCATTGGAAATTATCAAAATCATCCAAAACTCTGAGCGCGTCTTGTCCATTTACTGCTTCATCAGGGTAAATCCCAGGAGGCGCAGTATTGATATGATAAACGCGCAAAAAAACTCCCAATAAAATAATAAGACTCAATGCTATTAAGACTAATTTTTCTTTATTTCTCATAATTTCCCATAACAATTTAACTCAATGAAAATTATACCACAAACATTAGCCTCGCTAAAGTATATTCCCAGACGGATACTTTGTGTTATAATTAATTGTTGATTATTTATCATATTTTATGAGAAAAGAAAAAATTTCTGTAGTCATCCCTTGTTACAATGAGGAGAAAGGTATCACCAAAAATATTGAAATTATTTACACATACCTAAAAGAACATTATTCCTCCTTTGAAATAATTGTCTCCAACGATGGATCGACTGATAAAACAACCGCTGAGTTAGCGGAAATCAAAAATAAAATTCCGTTTAAAATCATTAACGTGCCCATAAATACTGGCAAGGGTAACGCTGTGAAAGTTGGAATGCTAGCTACTAGCCCCGAAAGCAAAATGGTGATGTTTTTGGATGCTGATTTAGCCATCCCTATTGATGAATTGAATAAATTTGTTACCGCTTTGGAAAATCAAAATTTAGATTTAGTAATCGCCTCGCGTTTCGTTCCTGGCCTAAAAGTTCTAGAGCCAGTGTTGTGGTACCGGAAAACTATGGAAATAGCCTTTCGCTTTTTAAGAGTTATCATTTTAAATAATTGGCAAGTTCGCGATTCCCAATGCGGATTTAAAGTTTTCAGGCGTTCAGCCGCTATTAAGATATTTAACCTAACTACTATATCTCGTTTTGCCTTTGATTCAGAAGTTATTTTTTTGGCTAAAAAATTTAACTTTTCCGTTAAAGAGCTCCCCATAACCCTTTGTAATCCTAGAGAAAGCCATATTCGAATGATTTTTGATCCAATTAATATGTTTTTTGCCTTGTTTAAAATTCGCTGGAATAATCTCAAAGGTATTTATAAAGTCCAAGCCCAAGACCTCTGGAAAGACGTTACTATCTCAGCTGATGATTTCGGGGCCAGTCCCAGAGCCAATAAAAATATACTCGCTTTAATTCAAGAAAATAAAATCGATAGAATATCAGTAATGATAAAAAGAAATTTTTCTAAAGAAGAAATTAAACTCCTTAGAAAATCCAATCTTAAAATAGATTTACATTTGGAATTATTTACCGATCAAGAGCTCAAGCTCAAAAAAAATACCCTCCTGAGAGGAATATCTTTTTTTATTGGATATCTAAGAGGAGAATTTTATCACTCCAGAGTTAAAAAAATGTGGACTGAGCAAATTTTTGAATTTGAACAGATATTTGGCCAAAAACCAGATGGCTTGAATTCTCATGAGCATTTTCATCTCTTCCCTCCTTTTTTTCGCATTATCTGCCAAATCGCTAAAAAAAATCACATTCGCTATGTCCGCCTAGGAAAAAACGGACAACCTTTTGCTCGCCGATTAATCCGCCATATTTTGCAAGTACTATTTTTAAAAAATAAAAAAACATTGCACTCTTTTCCCAAATTAGATTCTTCCGACTACATGCTGAGCTTGGACTGGATAATCAAGAATAAAAAACCTTATAAATTTTTAAAGGCAGAAACTGAAATTGTTTGTCATCCGGAAAGAGAAGAAGAATATATTTTTTTAAAAAATCTGCCTCATAAGAAATAGCTGACTTTCCCAAAAATAAACTAATTACTAAAAAATACTACAAATTTAACTTCTGGACGAAACTCATTTATTAAACTTGTTCAACCATAACCGCACGACCGCATAATTGTGGTAATCTAATTTGTTTTAACTATTTGACTGATTGATAAAAAACTTTTTAAAAAATATTAAAGTTTAAATTTTTTCCTTAAACTTTGTTCAATAGACTTATCTAATTCATCAACGACACACTGCTGAACAAATTTTTCCAAGCTAAAAAATTCAATCACTTCGCCAATTTCCTTCCTGCAGGGATACGGGTAGACAAAAACTGATTTCTGCAATTCAACAAAACCCAATTTCTTTATCGTTCTTCTTAACGCATCTCGACCAACTCTATTATTTTCTGGAATATCAAACAAAATCATTCGCCATTTCCTATCCCACTTTTTTAAAACTTTTAGTTTTATATTTGTAATATCTATTTTTCTTGCTAATCTATTTCCTTTCAGGGTTAACCTAGCGCTCCACCATTTGTCGCCATTGTAATGAACAAATTTATCTCTTTTTAATTCTCTTGCTACACGTCTAATTCTATCTCTATTTATCATTTCCCATTCCCAAGCTAATTTTCTAAATATAATTTTCTGGCCTCGAGGAGATGTTGTTAGTCCTAAAGCTATTCCGCCCAATAAGATTAATAAAATTTTCTTTTTTAAATCACTTCTAATTTGCATAAAAAATAAATTACTTTTTACTTAGCTGCTAAATCTATTATACCATAATCGCACGACCGCATAATTGTGGTATGAAGTAAAAAAACAAAAAATCCCCTATTTAAGTTGAAGTGGAGGATTTTTTATATTTTATATAATATGTTTTTAAACTTGGATATTTTGCAATTCACTCAATTTCTTATACACTCCGCCATGATTCATTAATTCTTGATGATCGCCGGATTCTACTATTTTTCCACCTTCAAGCACCAAGATTAAATCAGCTTTACGAATAGTACTTAAACGATGGGCGATTACAAAAGTCGTTCTATTTTTCATTACTTCTTCCAAAGCGCTTTGAACATATTTTTCCGATTCACTGTCCAATGCACTAGTAGCTTCGTCTAAAATTAAAAT
>DOKP01000095.1 GCA_003510795.1 Candidatus Moraniibacteriota bacterium
GTCATTTCTAAATAACGTTGACAGACTATGTAAGAATTTGACAAATATCCCAATATACTATATATTTATAAACATAAAAGCCTTGAAAGGCTTTTTAAAAAAGGCTAAATATTAGCCCTAAAAATTAAAAGAAATAAATGAAAAAAATTCTTAATTTTATCATTGAGGCAAAGGCAGAACTGTTAAAAGTTAATTGGCCTACCAAGAAGCAAACATTGAACTATACCCTGATAATTATTGGAGTAAGTGTGGTGATTTCTTTGTTTTTGGGAAGTTTAGATTATCTATTTGGGGGAATTTTGAAGAATTTCATTGTAAAATAATTTTAAATCATGTTAGCAATTAGCATATTAACACGTTAACAAAAAACATTATTTATATGATGTTAAAATGTTAAAATGTTAAAATGTTGAAATGTTTGAAATATGGCAAAACAAAGTCAACATCATGGTCGCGCTTGGTATGTGCTGCACACTTATTCCGGTTATGAAGATAACGTGGCTTACAATTTAAAGCAAAGAATTGAATCTATGGATATGCAGGATTTGATTTTTGATGTGATTGTTCCGAAAGAAAAAAAGATTAAGATTAAAAGTGGTAAAAGAGTAACGATAGAGGAGAGAATTTATCCCGGATATGTTTTAGTAGATATGATTGTAACAGACGCTTCTTGGTATGTGGTTAGAAACACACCAAATGTTACAGGATTTATCGGACTGGGCACAACTCCGACTCCTATTGATCCAGAGGAGGTCAAGGCTCTCAAAAAGAGAATTGGAGTATCTGAGCCAAAATATAAATTGGATATCAAAGAGGGTGAATCAGTGAAGATTACTGATGGACCATTTAAGGATCATGATGGTAGGGTAAAAGAAATTGATGAGGAAAGAGGCAAGGTGAAAGTTTCAGTTTCAATTTTTGGTCGAGAGACTCCGGTTGAATTGGACTTTTTGCAGATTAAGAAAATATAAATTCATATTAGCAAGTAGCATATTAGCATATTAACATAGGCGTCAATGATAATTTATGAAATAAAATAATTTACATAATCGATGCTAAAATGTTAAAATGCTAAAATGTTAAAATGATACAATTATGGCAAAGGCAAAAACAGTTATAAAACTTCAAATACCAGCTGGGAAAGCAAATCCAGCTCCACCAATAGGACCAGCTTTGGGACAGCATGGGGTTAATATTCAAGATTTCTGCGCTCAATTTAATAATAAGAGCCAAGAAAGAATGGGGGATATCGTGCCGGTTGAAATTACAGTTAATGAGGATAGAAGTTTCTCATTCGTGATGAAAACTTCTCCTGCTTCTGATTTATTAAAGAAAGCCGCGGGAGTACCCAAGGGTGCTGGTAATCCCCTGAAAGATAAAGTAGGAAAAGTTACCAAAGCTCAAGTGAAAGAAATTGCTGAGAAAAAAATGGAGGACCTTAATGCTGATGATATTGAAGCAGCGATGAAGATTATCGAAGGCACAGCTAGATCAATGGGGATTAAGGTTGAATAATTGAGAAACTGGGAATTTAAGAATTTAGGAATGTAGGAATTTGGGAAGTTAAGATTTTTTAGGGATAAATAGTAGTAATTTAAAAATCTGTAGTTTTACGAAATTGGATTTCTGCCAAAAACAAAGAGGTGGCGCCATGACAAAAGAAAATATTTTTGAGATATACTTGAAAGTTCTTTCTTTGTTGGCTGTGATTGCGTTATTATCATCGGCTTATTTTATTTTAAAAAATAATAATTTAGGTTGGCAAATATTTGTTTTAGCAGGAGCTATCACTGTTGTTATCTGCGAGTTAGGACAAGAATATTATGGGAGATTTGGCTATCGCCCATGGGAAAATAAACCATTGATAACCAGGAGGTTATGAATTATGAATAAGATTTTCCGAAGAGTAAGTGTCTGGTTGTATGAAAAAATGGATAAATCTTTCTGTATGGAAATTTCTCCAGAAGCGGAAATAATGGAACTTAAATTTGTAAGTCTTCTTATTTTAGGCATTTTGATTATGTTAGGATGCTGGGGATTTCAAGAGGGAAGGCTTGATTTTTGGGTAAAAATATTTTGCGCAATGGGCGCGGTAGTAGCGTTGTTCATTTTCATCTGGAAGAATGCTTATGGGGGAGTTAGTCTTCCTCAGAAAGAAAAAAATACTCACGAAAGTGAGGAATCGGCATTTGATGAAAATTAAGTTTGTCCAAGCGTAAAATGTCGGCAGAAGTTGATGAGTGATTGAAGAATTTTTTCAATCACTCAAAAATAATAATTTGATTTATTTAAATAGTAATTAATTTGTGGGAGGAGATTGTGCTGAGCACAACTTCATTATTACCACGAAAAAATATGAGAAGAGGAAAAAAGTACAAAGGAGTAATGGAAAAAATAGAGAAAAATAAACTTTATTCTCTAGAAGAAGCGATTAAAATCGTTAAAGAAAGTAAGATCGCTAGTTTCGATGAGTCTGTAGAGGTTCATGTAAAAACTAATATTGATCCAAAAAAAGGTGATCAACAACTGCGTGGTTCAGTCGTGTTCCCACATGGAACAGGCAAGACCAAGAGAATCGCGGTTATAACTACTACCAAAGCCAAAGAAGCCAAAGAGGCCAAAGCTGATGTTGTAGCGGGATTAGAATTGATTGAAGACATTAAAAAAGGAAAAATTGATTTTGATATTTTGGTAGCTACTCCAGAGATGATGCCAAAATTAGCTTCAATAGCTAAAATTCTTGGACCAAAGGGGCTTATGCCTAATCCAAAAACTGATACCGTAACTGACAAAATCAAAGAAGCGGTTGAAATGCTCAAAAAAGGAAAGGTGAGTTTTAAAAATGACAACACTGGAAATGTTCACCAAATTATCGGCAAAGCATCTTTTAGCGAAGCTCAATTAACTGAGAATTTTAATTCCTTGATTGAGGCGCTTGAAAAAGCTAAACAAGACGCCGTTAAGGGAAAATTGATTGCTAAGGCTGTGCTTTGTTCAACTATGGGACCGGGATTACAAGTGAAATAATCTTTGAGAGATTTGTGTATAAAAACCATCCAATTTTTATGGGTGGTTTTTTGATTTGAATTCTTTTTTTGTTTGTCTCTGCGAGTAAATTCTGTACTCGGAATTTACGTGGCAGTCCAGTTTATAAAACATATCTAAATCTAATATATTTCTAGATTGCCACGACGGAGTACCATCTCGCAAAGACAGAGTTCTAGATCAGGGCAGTGCCCTGTTCCTACCCTTGATTTTTTATCGCTTTTCGTTTACAGTATATAGAAGGCAAAAAGTTATTTTTTTATATTAAAAGATGAAGATATAAAAACCCAGTCAAATTAAAAGGAGGTTGAACTGTGCCTAACAAAGAAAAATCTCTGAGGTTTGAGATTACAATCAAGAGGAATGATGAAGGTATACCGGAAGTAATAATGACGGCAGAGGTAACCAGGGGTGATGGATCTCCCGAGAATATGGGTACCGATATCTTCTTATTGCATGGAAATTTAGATAGCTCCCAAAGAATTCTCAAGGGGAGAGTGGGTCAAAATGTTTGCGAAATGTTTTTGGATGTTATGACCTGATGTAGGACAAATCTTTTTCAGAAAAAAATCTTTTAGGAATAGCACTTTTCTAAAAGATTTTTTATTTGGTAGAGAATTCTAATTGTTTTATTCTATGTTTCATGAGTCATGATCCATGCTTTATGTTCCATGTTCTATGTTTTTATGCTATTATATTTATATGGATGACGAAATTATAATCTATACCGATGGCGGTTCGCGAGGTAATCCTGGGCCAGCTGGTATTGGTGTTTGGATTGAAACATTAAATAAAAAATACGGAGAATGTATCGGAATAAAAACCAACAATGATGCTGAATATGAGGCATTGATTTTTGGTCTGAAAAAAGTTAAGTCGCTTTTGGGAAAAACTAAAGCCAAGCAGTTTAGAATTAAATGTTATGCCGATAGCGAATTGATGGTTAAACAACTCAATCATGAATATAAATTAAAAGAAGAAAGAATTCAAAGATATTTTATTGAAATTTGGAATTTAATGCTGGATTTTAAAAAGGTTAGTTTTACGCATGTTTTACGTGAAAAAAATAAAGTAGCGGATGAGATGGTGAATGGGGCGTTGGATGGGAAGTGTAAACAGACGAGTCTTTTGTAAGAATTATTGATTATTACTTAGTTAACGCATTAGCGAGTTAACGAGTTGATATATTTTAATAATGTAAAAAATTAATCCGTTAACTCGTTAACTAAACAATAAACATAAACATAAATCATAAATCTTACATCATAAATCAAAACAAAATTATGAAAAAAATAATCAAAAGAGCTTCGGTTTCTTTTTTAATTGTTGTTTTTTCTCTGGCTCCGATTTCTCCTCAGTCTTTTACAAATTTCCAGCAAGTTCAATTTGCTCAGGCAACTGATATAAAGGATGTTGATCTTAATAATATTGTAGAAAATGTGTTAATACCCCACGGAACTAAATTTGTTATTGAAAAAGGTACAACTCTTAATTTCAATGATCAATATCTAGATTTTGTGGTTGAAGGAGAGTTAGAAATTAATGGAACTAAGGATGAGCCAGTAGTTATAAAGAGGTCTAATTATATGAATAGTTTTTCAATAATAACTAAGC
>DOKP01000080.1:0-2227 GCA_003510795.1 Candidatus Moraniibacteriota bacterium
TTTGCTTTTTTAATAATAAGGAAAAATAAGTTTTTTTATCTATTTATATAGGGGTAATAAGGTGTTTTTTCTGCCCACAAAGGGGCAGTAAAAAACGATTTAGATATTTGACAGCAATTGGTTAATTGGATATAATTGGACATAGTTAACATATCCAAATACTATGACTAAAACAAGCCCAAAAAACAACATCATCGCAAACAAGTTTACGAAAAGACTCAACAACATTCCTGCCGAAATAATTTCAAAAATCGCCAAGATTGATGAAATGAAAGGTGGTTGGGTTACGGGTGCCCAATTGAGTCCGCAAGCGTTGGGTCGTCTTAAGCGCTCTGTTTTGATAACTTCGACTGGTGCTTCTACTCGTATTGAGGGCGTTCAGCTTTCTGATGAGGATATTGAGAAGGTGATGCGGGGAATTAACATTCAAAAATTTGCTGACCGCGATAAGCAAGAAGTCAAAGGTTATTATGAGCTATTGGAAAATATTTTTAATTCCTGGGGAAGTTTGAAATTTAACGAGAGTTCAATTAAACATTTTCACAAAGAACTTTTGAAATATTCAGATAAAGACCAAGGACACTTCGGAAATTATAAGTTTGGTGAAAATAAGGTCGTTGCATACGACAATACTGGCAAAGAAATTGGGATAATTTTTAATCCAACATCACCACATCTCACGCCAAAAGAAATGATGGAACTAGTCGAATCGACAAATTTTTTACTAGCTGAAAAAAAGTATCACACCCTTTTGGTAATCGCAAATTTTTTAGTTGAATTTTTAAAAATTCATCCTTTTCAAGATGGAAACGGGAGAATTTCTAGGGTTTTAACAAATTTATTATTACTTCAAAACGGCTATTCGTATATGCCGTATGTTTCTCATGAAAAACTCGTGGAGGATAATAAAACAGATTATTATCTAGCACTTAGGCGTAGCCAAAAAACTCTTACTACAAAAAAGGAAGACATTACGCCATGGCTCGATTTCTTTTTTACGATTTTATTAAAACAGTCGCAATTAGCCATAGAATTATTGTCCAAAGAAAATATTGAAAAATTATTATCAGAAAAACAACTTGCAGTTTGGAAGTTTTTTGAGCATGCCGAAGTCGCTGGAACAGGTGAAATTGTAACTAGCACAAGTATTCCGCGACCAACAGTCAAGCAAGCACTTGAAGTATTATTGAAGCTTAAAAAAATAGAACGAATCGGACAAGGCAGGAGTGCGAGGTATAAAAAAGTTTAGAGCCTGCATTGATGTGGGGATAATTAGAAAAATTATGAAATTTGAATTAAATAGCTTGCCACGAAATTGTCCAGACGAAACAATAATCGCTGAAATGAAACGCGTTGATGCTATTATTGGAAAAGATATTTTATCTCGCAGAGATTTTGACAAACACAGTAAAATAAATTCAACCACGATTTGCAATCGTTTTGGAAATTCTACATGGAAAGATGTTCTCGTTAGGGCTGGGTTGGAGCATAAATACGGAGGACAAGATTTTATTTCTGAAAAAGTAAAGCAAAATAAATCGCATAGACTAACTAATGACGAGATTATTGAGGAGATAAAAAAAATAGCAAAAATTTTAAACAAAAAAGAAATTACGACTGATGATGTGAAAAATCACTCAAAAATAATCGGACCAGCTGTTATTAGAACGGGGTTTGGTTCTTGGAAAAAAGCTATAGAAAAAGCAGGTCTAGAAGTTTCTATTCATGGACATAGGCATTCCGAAGATGACTATTTTGAGAATTTGCTAAATGTATGGACGCATTACGGCAGACAGCCTCTTTATCGAGAAATGAGTTTGACACCATCCCAAATTACTGTTGAGGGCTATTGATCTCGTTTCGGGAATTGGGGTAAAGCACTCGAAGCGTTTGTTTCCAAAATAAACCAAGGAGAAAATCTGCCTATTACAAAAGAGGAAGCTTCGCAAACTAAAATTATTGGGAACCAGCAAAAAACTACTAAACAAAACGTTGCTATTGAAGACAGACGCGGAATTCCTTTGAGTTTGAGATATAAAGTTTTAAGCAGAGATAGTTTTAAATGCGTCAGATGTGGCAGAAGCCCCGCGACGGATATTGGTGTAGAATTGCATATCGATCATAAACTTCCGTTTTCAAAAGGTGGAAAAACTATTTTAGAAAATCTAGAAACGAAGTGCAAAGAATGTAATTTAGGAAAAAGCAATAGACACATTGAATAAGGAGT
>DOKP01000080.1:2319-2680 GCA_003510795.1 Candidatus Moraniibacteriota bacterium
CCCTGACCCCTCTGCCCAAAATCAAAAACAAAAAAACTTATTTATCATTTAGAATAAAAAGCAAATTTAAAAAAGAAAAAAGAAAGAATTTTACATCATATAACAAGGCATATCCAGTTCAAAAATTTTGCACTTTTTAATAAATTAAGGAAAGCAAAATTTTTTCTCCCAAACTTTTCTTTCGCTATGCTTCAGAAAAACTTCGGATATGCCTAACGTTATCTAAAACCTGCGCTCGCTCGGTTTTACATAATTATTAAATCAAATTTTTAAATACATGAATAACAAAGCCCTGAGAACCCTTTTTTTGTACAATGGAATATTCGTAGGTGCCGCTGCCATGCTCGGTCCTTTGTATGCT
>DOKP01000079.1:0-1267 GCA_003510795.1 Candidatus Moraniibacteriota bacterium
TTGCCACGTCGGAGTACCGACTCGCAAAGACAAAACACTCAAACGACATTTTTTCCTTGACAACTCATTGCCCCCCCCCTATAAGCTAAGTTCAGTTACTTAAAATTTTAAAAAGGAGGTGATGGACACGTAATATAAAACACATAACATGAAACAGAAAACCAGCTGTTCACTGCACATCAAACAAAAATCGAAGAAGGAGAAGTGAAAATGAAAAGATTTATTCTGGTAACTTTGTTTCTGAGTTTTTTTGGATTTTCTTCTGCTTTTGCTAACTGGTCTCCCGATCTATCTATCCCATATGTACATGAGGGTATAACCTATACCGATGTGGTTGCGTATAAATTTTATTTCAATGGACAAGAGCGTTGGAATGTTTTTTACGTGAATATGCAAGCTAATTTTAAATTAATCAATAATGGTAATAATGTTTTGTATATTCAAAACCATAACGGATATGCTAACGCATATGGATATGTAACAGCAAGTCAGCCTGAGTGGTGGGTTGATAATATTCCTGGTCTCACCAATCAATCATTTTTTGGGATAGATTTTCTGTCTGATATACATTCTTCGCAACCTATCTATAATCAAGATGATTCTATTTATTTTGATGCTGATCTAGGTGGTCCAGAGCCTCAACTGGTCGTAACCATTGATCCACTAGATGGTGGCAACGTTGAAGTGGATGAGGTTGCCTGCACAACTTGTCCTTGCGTGTACAATCTTGACGAAGTAAATCAGTCAAGTATCCACGCCACTGCCAATACTGGCTATGCTTTCGGATATTGGAAAGAGACAATAAACCCTTATTCAGTTACCCCAAGTGGGGACAAATCTATGACAGCAAAGTTTTTCAAGACGTTCAGAAATGCTGTGGGAGATTTCTATGCCGACATAGATGATACTGGAGGGGAATGCATTGTATATGTTCGTAGCGAAACAGGCATTGATTATGATGCCTGTCATGGTGATGCCATGGATTGTTTCAGTTTAGCAAAAGCTGCTGGATACAGTACGGGAAGTGAACCAAAAGAAGGAGCGATAGCAGTTTTCAGCAGAGACACTTTCCCTGACGTAGGACACGTTGGAATTGTTAAAGAGATAGTCAGTGGAACGTCTATCACACTGAGGCATTCCAACTATTTGACTTACCACATTGTTGGTGAGGATACTATTAACCTTACTACCCATCCAGTTATGGGATATATTTATCCCACGCCGTAAACAGAAAAAAGTTAAAGGGCAGAATCTCAACGAGATTCTA
>DOKP01000079.1:1339-3855 GCA_003510795.1 Candidatus Moraniibacteriota bacterium
TCAACGAGATTCTGCCCTTGTTTCATACAAAAATATATAAATAAGCCTAATTAATATCTTTTTCTTTCTTGTTTATTTCGTCATAACATTTATCAACTATCTCACTTGGAAATTTGTATGGCTCCACTATGCTACAAAGAGGAATATCTTGACTTTGAAGTAAAATTTTCCATTGTTCATTTTCCTTTACTGCCAAAGTGTAAGGTGTGCTATGATTTTCTATCCCACCGATAAGAATTCTTCCTTTAAAATATTTGTCTGTGCTTTTATCTATTTTTAAGTATAAATCTTTATTTAAATAAAAATCTCTACCTTCAGATCCTTGATATGTTTTTTTATAATGATCAAGAAAAGATTTTATAATTTCTGTTTTATCTGATTTTGTAAAGCCACTAGTGTAAAATTTTATTGTATTTGTAGTATCAATCAATATATTTTTTTCTATATCCCAACAATCAGGAATCATATTTGTTGGAAATTTATATTTTTTAAAATCTTGGCATATTCCCCAATATCCTGTATAGCTTGTACCGACAAGTGTCCAACTCTGATCTTCTTTCGCCGCAAACCAAATACCCTCAGCTGTATTATGGTGTTCTTTTTTATTATTATCATAAATAAATCTACCAATTGCATGATTTTCTTGATTTGTTTCAACTGTCACGCTAATACTATAATTTTTTATTTCCCATTCAGGAGATCTCTTAAAAATAAGTTGCTTAACAATGTCTTCCATGCTCATATTTGGTTCTGCTAAAATTGATGGGAACTCTTCTCCTTCAGGAACATTCTGATTATTTTGTTTATTTATTTCTGGCGGAGTCTCTTGTTTTTTTATATTAACAATTTTCTGTGGCTGTTCTACGATTGGTTGATTTTTTTCAATTTTCCAAACTAGCATCCCAACGGTAACTGCTACAATCAAAATCACAATTGTTCCGATGGCAGTTGATATTTTTTTATTTTGCATTTTTATTTTTATTAGTTGTTTACTTTATTATATTATGCCAAATAATATCTACATTGTAAAATAAAAATGCAAACATTTATTCAGAGATGGTTATTTTGCCTGTTTTTATCTCCATTTTTATTAGATCACTTACCCCAGAATCACTCGCTAAATGCTCTAATAATTTTGAGCGTTTAATCTGATCGCCTAGGTGTAGACTGCCATTTTCATTTTTAAACAGAGGCGTTAAAGCAAATTCCATTTTATCTTTGGAAAAAGAGGCCGTTACTATCAACTCATTTTTTACATCCTCGGAAAAATATTGATCAAAGACGAAATTGCCCAAGGAATAAAAAATAGCTTTGTTTTTATAAATTTCAATTGGTTGCACCACGTGAGGATGACTTCCTATAATTAAATCTGCGCCGCTGTCGATAAAGCTATGGGCAATATTTTTTTGGATTTCTGATTCCGTCAATGCGTATTCCGTTCCCCAATGCGTGTATACAATTACAATGTCGTTTTTATTTTTCGCATCTTTTATTTTTGCAGATATACTTTCGGGGCTTTGCTTATAAAATTGGTTATAATTAACCAGTGCGATTTTTAAGCCATTTATTTCCTTTTCAATGTAACTATTTTTCTCATCCAAAGGCGAACCAAAATATTCCACTTTATTTTCCTTTAAAAAATTTATCGTTTCCGTAGCGCCCTCCTCGCCAAAATTTAAGATGTGATTATTACCCAAGTTGACCACATTTATTTTATTGTAAGCTAAAAAGTTTTTGGTGCTTTCTTTATCAAAAGTAAATTTAAAATGAGCTGGATTTCCTATTTCTGTACCGATAGAAACTGATTCATTACCCGTCACTGGCCCTTCTAGATTTACGACATTTAAATCATTATTTTGAAAAATTTCTCCAATCTCTTTAGTGAAGTATTCCACTCCATTTTTATTTTCAAGCACGCGGTTATATCTATCCAACATTAAATCCCCAGCAAATAATATTTTAACTTCTTTTGCAACTTGCTTCTCTGGAAGTTTGGAAGTTTTTTTATTATTCGCGCCCACACTTTCTTTTACTGTTAAAATATTGTAATTTTTTTCTTTACTGAAAACCCCTGCCCCAAAAATTACAGTCGAAAACAAAATAATAAAAAGCAAAGGAAATAAAATAAGTTTTTTAAATAAGGTCATATTGTTGTCTGCAGATTAATTTTATTGTAGCATAAGTTTATATAACATAGAACATATACCTTATATCCATCACCAATTCCAATCATATTCTTTTTTTGTTTGTCTCTGCGAGTAAATTTTGTACTCGAAATTTATGTGGCAGTCCAGAAGATTATACTACAATATTAATGCTGGATTGCCGCGACGGAGTACCGCCTCGCAAAGACAAGCCCGTTTTATTAAGAGATCACTAATTTAAAATCTTAACAATTTAACCATATGACAATATGGCAATTTATTTGTAACTCCTCACTGACCCCTTTTTTTCTTCTTTAATATCTTTTTTTACCCGTCTCTGCGAGTAATTTGAGTACTCTCAAATTGCGTGGC
>DOKP01000079.1:3917-5629 GCA_003510795.1 Candidatus Moraniibacteriota bacterium
CTGGCACTGGCGGGCAGGAGTCCGGAAAAATAAAACTCTTAATTAAGTATATTCCTGGATTGCCACGGGAGTACCCTCGCAAAGACATATCTATATTTGTTTGTCCTAAAGGGGTCAGTGAGGATTTACATTTATTTTGCTTGCTTTTTTGTCTATTCTGTGCTATAATTAATAATTATGTTGTTAATAAATTTATAAACTAAATAATTCAATGACTCAAGAAAACAATAAAGATTTTGATACAGTGGTGATTGGAGGCGGACCGTCGGGAATGATCTGTGCCGGCTTTGCGGGCTCGACTGGCAAGAAAGTTTTAATCGTGGAAAAAAATTATGTCTTGGGAGAAAAATTAAAATTAACTGGTGGCGGAAGGTGTAATATCACTAACGCCGAGTTTGACACAGAAACTTTTTTAAATAATTTCCCCAATGCCAAAAAATTCCTCTACTCCCCTTTTTCTAAATTTGGAGTAGAAGATTCGTTTGATTTCTTTGCCAGCATTGGATTACCTTTGGTTATCGAAGCTCGCAAAAGAGCTTTCCCTAAATCCCAAAGCGCTCAAGACGTGATCAATAAATTAAAAATTTTCATGAAAAGCAATAATGTAACGATTAAAAATAATACCTCTGTGATTTCGATGGAACAAAAAGATGGCGTCATAAAATCAGTTACTTTATCCTCGGGCGAAAAAATATCGGCTAATAATTTTGTCCTAGCGACTGGCGGGCTAGCTGCTCCACAGACCGGTTCTACCGGAGATGGATTTAAATTTCTCAAAAAACTTGGTCACACTATTGATAAATCCGAACCGGATATCGTCCCCTTAACTACCGACGCCGCTTGGGTTCATAGCTTATCAGGATTAGACTGGTCTTTTATGCAACTTAGTTTTATTCAGGATGACAAAATAAAGCTCAAAAAATTAGGGAAAATTCTTTTTACGCATTTTGGAATTTCCGGACCGCTTGTTTTAAACAGCGCTCACGAAGTCAAAAAACTTTTAGCTACTGGGCCAGTGACAGCTTCAATTGATTTATTTCCTGACACTCCCGATCACGAATTAGATAAAAGAATTTTAAAATTATTTGAAAAAAATACCAATAGTAAAGTAAAAAATGTTTTACCCGAATTAATTTTCAAAAATATTTGCTTGGAAATTCTAAATCTTCCGGACGTTAATCTTTCCGAAAGACTCGTTAATTCCATTACTAAAGATGAACGTAAAAATTTAACTAAAAAACTTAAAAATTTAACCTTTCCCATTACGGGAACACTTGGATTTGACCACGCAGTAAGTAGCGACGGTGGCATTACTCCTAAAGAAGTTAATTTTAACAATATGACTTCCCGGCTTTATCCTAATCTTTATTTGCTGGGCGATATTATCCACATCAATCGTCCCAGTGGTGGATTTTCTTTGCAGCTTTGCTGGACAACCGGAGCGGTGGCGGGTAAACATATTAGCATGTTAACACGTTAGCATTTTAACATATTAGCATACTAACATTCTTTGGCATGTCATTCCGACTCGCCTCGCTAAAGCTACTGCGAAGCGGGCCGAATAAATTTATGTACTCATAAATTTAGCAGTGGAGGAATCTCATTTTCAATAAACCAAAGAGATCTCTCGACTCCACTATCGTTACGCTCGAGATGACACACTAACGTTTACATTTTTAAGATTCTTAAATTCCCAGTTTCCTAAATTCCCA
>DOKP01000040.1 GCA_003510795.1 Candidatus Moraniibacteriota bacterium
CCATGCTCGGTCCTTTGTATGCTATTTATGTTGTGAAGTTTGTCGACGGTGTGACGGCCGTGAGTATTTCATGGGCAGCGTTTCTTGTTTCAACTTCAATATTCACATATATCGTTTCCAGGAAAGGTGACGGAATAAAAGAAAAAGAATATTTACTGCTTGCTGGATATATTGTTAGAATATTGAGTTGGATTTTGTTGATTTTTGTTCACAATTTGACGTCATTAGTGTTGGTTCAAATATTATTAGGTTTTGGTGAATCGCTCGGCACACCTTCTTTCAATGCATTGTTTGCTGATCATCTGGACAAAAATAAACACATCAAAGAATATTCCAACTGGTCACTAATCGCAAATTTGACTTCCGCGGCAGGGATACTTGCCGGAGGAGCAATTGTTAATAATTTTGGCTTTAAGGCATTATTCTTGTTTATGTCTGCTCTTTCGCTTGTTGCTTTCTTTGGTATATTATTGAAACCAAGAAAATTATTATAATGAATAAAAAATTTGATTTAATAACATCGCCCAACACTCAATATCCGCAAGGGCTAAAGCCACATTTCAATTTCGTTTCACTTCATTGAAACGTCGAATAAGGAGGAGGCTAGATAAATACTTCTTTGTCTGCGATCAAGAAGGCCACCTTATTGATAAAGAAAATCCTTGGCAATGCAAAGGATGTACCAATCCACCAATACACATTTTTTGATAATTTATCAATAGCCGTTTAGGCATGAGAAGCAAATATTCTCATGCCTAATTTTTATTTTTATTTAACATCAAGTAGAAAGTTTTGATCCTTTGTAAACTCCAAAATAGATTTTTTAATTCCCTCTTCCGAAAGTCCGACTTCGGCCAAAACTTCATCGATACTGCCATGCTCTGGAAATCTATCCGGCAAACCCAAGTTTTTTACAAAAACTTCTATTTTACTATCCATAAAAAATTCGTTAACCGCGCTCCCTGCTCCGCCCGCGGTGGCATTGTCTTCGATAGTAATAAAATATTTATGTGCTTGAGAAAGATTTTTTAATAATTTCCCGTCCAATGGTTTTATAAAACGCATATCAACCAAAGTGGCGTCCAGCTCCTCGGCAATATTTTTGCATCTTTTTAACATCGTACCATAAGACAAAATTGCAATTTTCTTCCCCTTCCTTATTATATTCGCTTCGCCCAATATTATCTTTTTGTTTTTCTTCTTATTATATTTTTCTAAAACCCCGCCTCGCGGATATCTCACAATAGCCGGTCCGTTATAATTATAGCCAAATTCCAACATATTATAGCACTCTTCTTCATCGGAGGGGGCCATAATAATTAAATTTGGAATCAATCGACCGAAAGATAAGTCGAAACTTCCGTTGTGAGTCGCGCCGTCACTCCCCACAATTCCACTTCGATCCAGAGCAAAAAGTATATCTAAATTCTGCAAAGCCACATCGTGGATTAGCTGGTCGAAAGCACGTTGCAAGAAAGAAGAATAAATCGCCACCACTGGTTTTTTGCCCGCTACAGCCAAGCCGGCTGCAAAAGTCACCGCGTGTTGCTCGGCAATTCCTACATCATGATAGCGTGCATTAAATTTCTTGCAAAAATTATTTAATCCTGAACCATCGCACATCGCTGGAGTAATAGCATGCAATTTTTTATCCTTTTTCGCCTTATCACAAATCCAATCCGAAAAAACATTCGAAAAAGTTAACTTACTTTTAGTGTCTGGAATTTTTTCTCCCGTCAATAAATTAAATGGTTTTACAGCGTGCAGAGAAAAACAATCTTTTTCTGCTGGTGCATAGCCTTTGCCTTTGGTAGTTATGATATGCAAAAATTTTGGGCCTTTGATTTTTTTTAAATTTTCTAATACCTCTATCAAATTTTCCACGTCATGACCATCAATCGGCCCATAATAACCAAATCCCAATTCTTCAAAAAATGTTCCCGGAGTAATCATCCCCCTAGTATACAATTCCGCTTTCCGCACAAATTCCTGAAGAGATGGTATAATTCCCAAAAACTCCCTGCCCTTTTCCCTAAATTTAGTATAAGAAGGAGAAGAAATTAAACGTGTCAAATATTTACCCATTCCTCCCACATTAGGAGAAATGGACATTTTATTATCATTAAGAATCACCAACATATCTGCTCGCGCATCACCCGCGTGATTAAGAGCCTCCATCGCCATCCCGCCGGTCAAAGCTCCGTCTCCAATTATGGCAACCACTTGATTTGGATTTTTTTTACCGCGATTAGCTATTGCTAAGCCGGTGACTACACTAATTGAAGTACTGGAATGACCCACACCAAAAACATCATATTCACTTTCTTCTCGCTTAGGAAAAGGTGCTAATCCTCCTTTTTTTCGGATAGTGTGCAATTTATTTTTTCGTCCGGTAAGAATTTTGTGAGGATAAGATTGGTGCCCTACATCCCAAATCAAAAAATCGTCAGGTGTATCAAAAACTTTATGCAGAGCTACGGTTACTTCCACCACTCCCAAATTTGAACCAAAATGTCCGCCAGTTTTAGCTACGCTTTTTATCAAAAAGTTGCGCACGTCATCACATAGAATAATCAGTTCCTTGTTGGAAAGTTTTTTTAAGTCTTGAGGTAAATTTATTTTACTCAAAATATTCTTATTTTTTTTCATAAAAAATTATCTCACGAAATGCAGCATTCCTCCTATTGCAACAGTGCTTATTATAAAAAATATCGCTCCCCAACCAAATATTTTAACCCAAACCGGATTAGTTTCTCGACCCATTATCTTTTTATCATCCCCAACTACCATTATAACAATCAGAAGCGGAAGTGCAATAATGCCATTGAGAAAAGCTGCATAATACAAGGCTTTAATTGGGTTGATGTCTAATAAATTTAACAATAATCCAAATAAAATAGAAACTATAATTACCATATAAAATCCCTTTGCTCGAGAGAATTTTTTATCTAATCCTTCGCGCCATTTCATTACTTCAGCCAAGGCATAAGCCCCGCTACCAGCCAAAATTGGCACCGCCAAGAGACCCGTTCCGATTATTCCAATAGCAAATAGCAGATAGGCATAATCTCCAGCCAGCGGTCGAAGTGCTTCGGCTGCTTGATGAGCTGACTCAATATTAGTAATTCCATTTTTAAATAAAACTTGCGCTGTGGTTAATACGATAAAAAAGAAAACCACGTTAGCTAAAATCATTCCCGTACCAACATCTGTTCTCATTTTGGCAATTCTTTCGTGGTTATTGATGTGAAATTTTTTATGCATTAACCTTTGAATCTTTTTCTTGAATTCATTTTCTTCCACTTCGCCTGAAGCCTGCCAAAAAAACAAATAAGGAGTGATACTAGTTCCAAATACCGCAATTATGGCAAACAGATATTCCTCACTAAAAGTAATCCGAGGGATAGCTACGAAACTCAAAATCTCTCGCCAATCGGGATTAATTATTATTCCCGTGATTACATAGGCTAACACCGAAAAAGCCAGCCATTTTAAAATTCTTACATAAATACGATAACCGATAAAAACTTCCAGCGCAATACTTAAAACCGCAAAAAAGACAGCGCCTACATAAAAATTTATATTAGTTAACATCTGCAAGGAAGCTGCCATCGCTCCTAAATCTGCCCCGATGTTAACCACATTAGCTATAATTAATAAAATTACAATAAAGGCTACAACTTTCTTTTTGTAATGTTTCTGCAAAACTCCGGCCAATCCTTTATTGGTCACGATTCCGATTCTGGCGCAAACTTCTTGAATTGCCATCATCATCGGAAGTAGCCAAGCCGCCATCCAAATGATGCCCAAGCCAAATTTTGCCCCCACTGAAGAATAAGTCCCTATTCCACTAGGATCATCATCTGACGCGCCGGTGATAAAACCAGGTCCTAGAGCACGAAAAAAATAATATCCTTTAATCCAAGGCTTTTCAATCAATTTAATAAATCTAAGCACTTCTGACTCAGCCACTCTGATTATTCCTTCTTCATCTCGGATAGCTTCAATCTCCCTCCAAGAGATTAATTTTTTTGCCAAAATCAAAGGAATTCCAGCTTTATGACGAAATTCAGAAAGAGTAAAAAATTTCTCTCCGGAAAGATTATCGACTTTTTTGTTTTTCATATTTTTTAGAAACTAAAATCAAAAATAATGCTCAAAAATGCAAGAAACTGTCTAAAGTAATAAAAAAATGTGTTATTAAAGTCTAAACCCCTGCATTTTATTTTTAAACTTTTCAAAAACTTTAGGACCCTGAGGATTGGGAAGGAAAATTAAAGCGCTCTTGTCTGCATCAATTAAACTATTTTCATTATTGGTTTTAGGATTTTCTTTAATTTTTTTAGTTTCTATCTTTTCCAAATATTTTTCCAAAAAATTCCAATCGAATAAATTTTCCAGCAAAGCTCTACAAAATTTACTTATCTTAGTGTCTCCGGAAGTTAATAGATTCCCCGTTAGGGACAAATAATAATTGGGTTTATATTTTCTAATCCAATGATTTCTTATTTGGAATTTTTGAAAATAATTTTTTTTATCGAAAAGAGGAAAACAGAAAAAATACTCGCTGGCTGAATACAAATCCTTATTTCTAATTTCGAGAGAATTAGTAGTGATAAAATAATTAAGGCATACCCTATTCCTTATTCTATCATGATGTCTCCTTCTTCCCAAAAAATGCGCCCATAAAGTTATAAAAGTTCTGCCTATCCAGATTCTATTTTCTTTTAAAACAACCAGTACGTCCCAGTCGCTTTTAGGATGGGCGTTTTTCATCGCTAATTTTCCCGTAACCAAAATCATCCTCACAAAAGGCGCAATCTTCAATAAATCGATGGTTTTTTTCATTTTCCTTATCTTCAAAATAGAAATTTTGTTTCTCCTCACTCTATTTTCAACCAACCCGTCCCGGCCTTTTAAAAAATACATGCCCTTTTTACTGTCGATAAATCTTTGCAAATCCGCCTCCTTTAAGATTAGCAAGACATCTTTTAATGCAACTTTTTTATCGCCATTTTTAACTTCATCCCCAGTTGCCAAAAGATGTTTCCAAATTTCAAAAAGGGTCAATGGATAATTCAAAACATCATAATAACAAACAGTACTCAAGACACTTTTTTTAAAATCATCCTCCATACAATTATTTGGCATTATTAAAACTTACGCCAATTCACCCTCTCTCAAATATAAACATGCAGAAAAATTTCCTAGCTAACCCCTCCTCAATCCTCCCCTTGCAAAGAGGAGGAGGCTCTATTTGATAATCACAAGAACTTTCCTGTAGGACTATCTTTTTTAGTTTTTAGTTTTTCCGGAAAACCCTCAAAAATTATTCTGCCTCCGTTCTTGCCGCCATCAGGACCCAATTCGATTACCCAATCTGCGCCCTTGATAACATCTGTATTGTGCTCGACTATCAATACTGAATTTCCTTTTTCCACAAGAGCATCGCATACATTCAATAATTTTTTAATATCATCAAAATGAAGTCCTACTGTCGGTTCGTCTAAAATATAAAGCGTCTTGCCACTTGATTTCCTGGACAATTCAGTGGCTAATTTTATCCGCTGGGCTTCTCCTCCTGAAAGTTCAATGGCACTTTGTCCCAGCTTCAAATATCCCAAGCCCACATCTTCCATAATTTTCAATTTTTCATAAATCAAATTATGCTTTTTGAAAAATCTTAAAGCATAGCTCACACTCATCTCAAGCACTTCCGCTATATTTGCTCCTTGATATTCAATTTCCAATGTTTTTTTATTATAACGGGTGCCCTCACAAGATTCGCATTCCACATACATATCCGGCAAAAGATGCATCTCTATTTTTTTCTTGCCGTCTCCCTGGCAAACATCACAACGTCCGCCCTTCATATTGAAACTAAAACGGCTAGCATTATATTTTCTGATCTGGGATTCTTCTACCTGCGCAAACAATTCTCGAATATGGGAAAAAACTCCGGTATAAGTAGCAGCATTGGACCTGGGTGTCTTGCCAATTGGAGATTGCGTAACATTAACTACTTTACTAATATGTTTCAAGCCTTTAATCAGCTTATGCTCGCCAGGTTGGGCTTTTGAATTATAAAAATGCCTATTGAGAACACGCGCCAAAATATCATTTACTAGGGTCGACTTTCCGCTGCCTGAAACTCCGCAAATAACCACCATTCTTTCCAGAGGAATATTTGCTGTAACGTTTTTTAAGTTATGCTCATTCGCTCCAATGATTTCTATAAACTTATCCGCTTTTTTGCGCTTAGTGTTCCGCTCAAAAACTTTTTTCTTACCTGTCAGATATTGCGCTGTCTGAGTTTTACTTTTTAACATTTTGCTCACCTGCCCGCTAAAAATAACCTCTCCCCCTTCTTCTCCAGCACCTTTACCCATGTCTATTATCCAGTCAGCTTCCCGAATAAAATCTCTATCATGTTCCACTACTATCAAAGAATTATCCCTATCCCGCAAAGATTTTATGGTGTCGATTAATCTTTTGTTGTCTCGGCTATGCAAACCAATTGAAGGCTCATCCAAAACATAAATTATTCCAGTTAATTTAGATTTTATTTGGGTAGCTAGCCTGATTCGTTGTGCCTCTCCTCCGGAAATGGTCTGAGTTCCCCTGCCTAGACTAAGATATCCTAATCCTACATTCTCCAATATTTCTAACCGGCTAAAAATTTCGTTTACTAAAGTTACTACTATTTTATTGCTTATATTTTTACTTTTAAATATCTTTAAATATTCTATTAACGATTCTATATCCATGTTGATCCAATCATTGATAGATTTGCCATCAATAAAAATATTCACAAATTCACTTCTAAGTCTCTTTCCTTCGCAGACAGGACATGTCTCGCTTGTCATGTATCTTTCAATCTCAGTTCTGGCATGATCTGATTTGGTATTTCGATATTTATCTTCCATCATTCCGATTACGCCATCGAATTCAAGGCTGCTGTCTCCATAAAGGATTATGTCCAAATGTTTTTTTGATAATTTATTTATCGGAGTATGGAGAGAAAAACCTATTTTTTGGGATAATTTTTCCAAAATTTGCATTCCCTGTCCACTGCTGCCATTTCTGCCACCCACGCTCCCCCAAGGTTTTATAGCGCCCTCTGCCAAAGATAATTTATTATTAGAAATAACCAAGTCAGAAGAAATTTTCATCTTTACACCCAACCCTGAACATTCCAAGCAAGCGCCTTCCGGATTATTAAAAGAAAAATGGCGGGGAGTTATTTCCTTTATTTTAACTCCGCAATCACCGCAGACAAAATCCCTATTGTACATAAAGACGTCTTTATTATCTACTACAATTTTCATTGAGCCAAAACCCACTTTCATAGCAGTTTCAATTGAATCCATTATTCTTTCCTCATCTAAATTTTTTAAATTCAACACTATTCTGTCGATAACAATATCCGCCTCAAAAGAAGATTCTTGCTCTTTAATCAAAGAAAAAGCTTCATCAATAGTTAAAATCTTTTCATTGATTCTTACTCGAGCATAACCAAGCTGGCTAATGTGATTCAAATTTTCTATGATGTTCTTTTCCTTCTTATTGCAAGGCGCCAAAATAACCAGCATAGATTTGTCGGGTCTTTTTTTTATTTCCATCAAAATATCCTTGTTGCTCTTTTTCTCCATCAAAACACCACAAATCGGGCAATGCGGTTCTCCAGCATTGGCAAATAAAATTCTTAGATAGTCATATATTTCTGTCAAAGTTCCGACTGTCGAACGCGGGCTTCTCACTACACTTTTTTGATCAATGGAAATGGGCGGACTAAGATTTTCAATACTATCCACGTCTGGCTTAGAAGAAACATCCAGGAAACTTCTCGCATAAGAACTCATTCCCTCGACATAACGCCTGTTTCCTTCCACAAAAATAGTATCGAAAGCCAGAGAAGATTTCCCACTGCCAGAAAGTCCAGTTACTACAACAAATTTATTTTTAGGAATATCAACACTGATATTCTTTAAATTATTCACCCGCGCACCTTTAACTAAGATAAAATCCTTCTTATTTTTATCTTTTATTTTTCTGTTTTTCATTATTTTTTAATTTAAATTATCGCCAAGAGCGACATAAAGATTTAAGCTTTATCTAATTAAAAATTTTATCACATAATTAACCACTTGTAAATAAACGTTAATATTACGCATCAAATAAGGGCTTTTGTCTAGTTGACTGCGCGTCGCTATTAAATTAAAATAAAGAAACAATACGGCAATGGGAGCTAATACTTCCCAAGTCAATTGGCAGTTTTGTTTTAAAACAAAACTGAGTAGCTTCAATGCAAGCTGTCCTTTAAAAATTAAACATTGCTCACTATAGAGCAATCACTAGAAAGGTAGGTGAAAAAATAATGAATAATGATTTTAACCAAGATGAAATGGATGAAACTGAAGAGCCCACTACTTTGCAAAAAATAAAAGAATGGTCTCAGGAAAATCTTCGAATCATAGTTAGTGTTTTGATAGTTTTCTTAATTGCTTCTTCAATTTATTCTTATTCCAAAAGAGGAACTGAAAATACCGAAGTGGCAGAGGACAACAGTGAAATAGAAGATATTTTAACTGATTTATCTTCTGATGAAAACATTCCTCCAACAGAGACTCCAGCCGTAGAAGAAAACAAGGATAAAGAAGTTGCCTCAACCAATACAGAAGCCCCAGCAAAAAATGCTCCCGCTCAAGTAGAGGAAAAGAAAACAGAGGCACCTAAACAAGAAGTCGCACCTAAAGTAACAGAATCAACCGAAACAGAAAATTCTTTTTCGATGCGATAATTGCTCATCGGGCTTCCTTCGGCGTCAACAGGTTCGATTCGCGAAACAAGCGGTGTTTGTTCAAGGACTTTAATTTCAACGACCGTTACTTCGGCTGTAAATTCAAGGTCGTTACCGCTGATGACGTCGTTGCTGTTTTCACGTATGAAAGTGCCTTCCGCTATTTTTGCTGTTATGATGTCTACCCCCGGTTTTGACGGAGTATAAACAGCCCGATCGTTGGTAATCTCTATTGTCCCATTGGAGCAGCTCCATTCAGCTTGATTTGTAAAATATACCATATTATTTGGACCAGCGTTCCACTTCAAATCAAACGGGTATTTTTCTTTAATATCGATCATTTTCGTTCGCGGGTCCAAATGCATATCATAAACCCGCATCGTTGCGCGCGCGAAAAGGTCGGTTTCGAGCGTTTCGCCGGTCGGAAGCATCGTGCCTTTAGCGAGGCGGGCTGTAATTTGGTCTTTTCTATTTTCGTGAGCGACAAAAGAATATACTCCGCTTGAATTAATACTATCCCCGCTCCACTCTATGCATGTCGCACGGTCGCCCATTATTTTAGTACCAAGCGCAAGTTGGAACGATTGAGCAACATTGCTAATAAACGTTCTCTTGCTCGGAATAATGCCCGGCAGCAGCTTAAGTTTTACTTCCTGCGTGAATGTGACATGCAAATTAGGATCGGTATAATCGGTATAAGAGGCGAGTATATTATATTCCGTTATGGCCGATATCTCGCCGGTTGTCTTTAAAAAGCCTCCCGCAAATACGCCCTGGCCATCCGTAATCACGTTGGCGTCAGGTTTCATGACCTTCCAGACCACCGCGTTTGTAACGTTAGTATCGCCATACTTAGCTTGGAATTGAACATTATTGCCTATAAAATCATGCTTTGGAGCTGAAGTTATTGTTAGTTCTTTGGGTGGTTTATAGTTAAAGCAAACATCAAACGTGTCAAGAGCTGTTGTCGTATTAACGTCAATTAACTCTACTAGCAAAGTATATTCTTGTTCGGTTGTGATGTTTAATTCTTTTATTTTATTATTAAATTTGGTTATGAGTTCTTCACTATTTAATACAATGAGACATTCATCGGTCGTTGATAAATTTTCAGATGTTGAAAATGTTTTACATACTCCGGTTGAATTAATTCTAGTACAAATTTCTGACGTCATTAACATAGCATGATTATAAATAGAAGATTTGACCTGAACGTCCTTTTGCACGTCATTACTAAAAATAGGAATTTTAAACATTTGTATGTCAGCTATTTTAGATAATCCCGCATCGCCAGGTATAACCCTAACGATTTCAGAATCTAAAAAACTTATATTTGTTTTTGAAATAGTTCTTTCATTTTCTGCAACAAATTCAATTTTCCCTTCACCAGGCAGATGTATAGTTTGTAATGTTTGCGCTGCAAAATTTTTTTTATCAGAAGCATAACAAATATAGCATAGTTCCTTCTGGGTAATGCCTTGATTCATTACTTTTATAAAATCAGAAACAGAAATTTTACGTTTTTTTCTTATACATAAAAAAGGGTCATTAACCCAAAAAAACATTTTATCAATTAAATAATCATATTTTTTCTTGGAGTTATTATATTCATAACTTCCGATAGGAGCTTCAAATCCTATTATTAATGAAGAATGACCAAAACCATCTACTTTGATAGGTATTTTTTGTGACAACATTTCAACCGCGAAGTTAATTAGAGCGTCTATATTATCACAATAATAAGCATTTAAAGTTATTTTATTATATTCCTGTGTTAGTTGAACCACGCGTGCTCTTTCAAGTGACCATAATAAATCGGCTTTGTTAGAAAAACCACCCGTGTCAGAATCTATACCTGCATGAATTAGGTTGCCTTCAATATCAATACCTATATTATTACGCTTCTTTACTTCTTTAACAATCTTATATATCGAATCAAATTCATTGCTTAGGTTATTTGAATAACCTTTCATTAGCATTAACCATGTAGCAGCCCAGCATGTATTTTTATATTGTAAATAAAATGGCCATTTAATTGGTGATATTTCTGATTTGTTACTACTAATTATTTCTTTTTTAAATTGTTCTTGAGCAATTTCATCATTAAAATAAAATAGAAAGGAGGTTTTACCTATAATTTTTTTATAACCAGTTGTAAGCCAAGAAGGAGAGTGTCCAGGAGCTGGCAATCCATTTCCAGGCATAAAAGTAGAACTTATTAAAAAAACTGCTTGTGAATCTCGCATTATAGCATCTTGCCACATTACCTCATTAATGTCAGGCATAATGCATGCAATTGTATAATCCATTCCTTCTGTACCTGATTTTGCAGATCTAGTTAAGCGAATATCACTAATTTTTTTCATAAAATTGCATGAAAATATGATTTGTCCCTGTAATACTTTAAAATTACCATAAGATCTGTCAATTTCAAAATTTACTTCGAAAGTCTCTTCAGCAGAATTCGGTGGTATTTCAACAGTAATGCCATTAGTTAAATTAAATTTTGCGCCTTCTGGCGTAACCATTCCGCGATTGCCATAAATCTCGTTGCCGTAGATCGTAAGCGTAAAATAAACCGACCTGGCTGATCCGTCTAAAGCGTTAAATGTCCCCATCAATTTGACAGTCGCTACGTTATTCGGCGCGGTATAAGTTGTTCCGACTATAGAGCCGCCGCCCGAAGATACTATCCAGGAAAGCGAAACCTCAGCCGTTGTTTTATCAGTAAACTTAGC
>DOKP01000055.1:0-20294 GCA_003510795.1 Candidatus Moraniibacteriota bacterium
ACTAATCCGGACAAGTCGGGAAATTTACTTGCCAAGTCCCAACAGTTACGAGCCATTATTCTCATAGCTTGAATATTCATCAGACATCTCCTTTTTGTGAGTCATTAGACTCTAAATTAACAAAATACAATCCCATTTCTATGACTATGTATCATAATACTTTTTTATAAATTGTCAAGCATAAAAGCCAAAAAACGCCATATTCTAGGCGTTTTTTGATGATTTGCACGGGATGTAGGAATCGAACCTACGTCAGAGCTTTTGGAGAGCCCCATATTACCACTATACGAATCCCGCATGTGTTATTTTTATTTGTTCTACTAATTACCGCAAAAATCAGAAACCCCCTCTCAGTCTCCCCCTTGAGTACAAGAGGGAGAGGATGGGATGCGAATTACCACAAGCAAAACTTGTGGTAATTTGGAATTATTTCTTCATTTCCTTATGAAGAGTATGAGTTTTGCAAAATTTACAATGTTTTTTCATTTCTAGTTTCTCTTTGATTTTCTTCTTATTTCTGCCTGTGTAATAATTAATATTCTTACATTCACCACATCTCATTTTTACTAAATTTTCATTGGCCATATTCTTTTAGGTGTTAGCTTTTAGTTAGTTAGGTTTTAGCTTCTCAAGTAAAACCTTGTAAGCTAATAACTAAAATCTATAAGCTGAACTTAAATTAAATCTTACTAAATTAAAATCTTATCTTATTAAAACTTCCTGAGCCGTTGCGCAGAATCGAACTGCGGACCTTTTCCTTACCATGGAAATGCTCTACCATCTGAGCTACAACGGCGCTACGCGCAAATTTCCAAGCACCAAGAAACAATTTTCAAACAAATCTCAAACTACAATTTACAAAAATAATCTTAAATATATTATTCTTTGTTATTTTTAATTTGTCTATGTCTTGTTTCTTGTGATTCGTTTCTTTAATTCATTTTACGTGGGCCGGGACGGATTTGAACCGCCGTAGACTAATGTCGTCAGATTTACAGTCTGATGCAATTGACCGCTCTGCCACCGACCCAAATTTCAAAAATCATATTAACATATTAGCACACTAGCACAAATTCTTGCCTAATTGCTCCTATGTTAAAATGCTAAAATGTTAATATGATTTGGAGCCACCTGTCGGGCTCGGACCGACGACCTACTGTTTACAAAACAGTTGCTCTACCAACTGAGCTAAGGTGGCTAAAAAACAAACACCTATCCATTCTATGATAAAATCAAATAATTGTAAACAGTTTAAATCTTCCTTCTTCTGAACCTGCTTAATTTATTCCTCACACTCAAGCTTTGTGGATTAAGTTTAATAACTTGCTTATAGCAAGACTCTGCGTCAACATTATTTTCTTGGCTGACATAATAATCCCCCAATCTCTCATAGGCTTCAATGTCCCGAGGATCAGAGGCAATTCTCTCTACCAAAATGCTCTCCAACTCTTCTCTTTTTTCTTCCGGATAAACAACTTCCTTGCTTATCATCACACGTTCTTCCCTAAATTTCACAAGATCTTCCCCTTTTCCCTGCTTGCCCCTAGAAAAAATTCTCTTTATTTTATTAGGATTATTATTTTTAGCCAAATCCATAGCATTATTAGCCTCTCTACTTGCTTCATTCTCGAGAACTTTTTCCAAAATACCTTCCTTATCCCCAACTAGACTGTCTATGCCACTTTCCTCAAAATCTTTTTTATCCAATTCTGATTCGATTTTATTTTTTTTACTCTTTATGAAAGCTAATTTTTTCTCCAATCGATTGTGCATTTTTAGTGAAAAAACTTTGAAAATCTGAGCCATTTTTTCTAAAAAATGAAGCCATCGGCTTTTAACTTCCATCGAAATTCTGCTTTGAACTGTAGCGTCCTCTCCATTTTCAATTTCTTTGGCAATTTCCAAGGATCTTCGCGAAATCAAAAAAATAACAAGTGCTAGACTCACGACTATTATTATTGGAGGTAAAACGAAATATAAGTAAAACATCTTTTTTATTTTAAATCCTCTTTCTTAATTATGACGTATTCGCCGTTGGACATTCTCAATTTAATCATCTGCTCCAATGGGCTTAACTCAATTACCTCCCCAGATCCTCTCTTGATATTGACGACACTTCCAATTTCCGGCATGCCTCTGAGCATATCTCTATATTGATCAGCCTCATAAGACAAACAACACATTAGTCTTCCGCAAATTCCCGATATTCTATCCGAGCCTCTTTGCGCCACATTTTGAACTTTAGCCATATCAGTCGAAATGCTGGGAATTTCTCCAAGGAACTTCACGCAACAAAGTTCTTTTCCGCAAACTCCGCAACCACCCAGATTACGCGCTTCGTCTCTGGACCCAATCTGTCGCATGCGCACTGACCGATGGAAAATCCTAGATAAATTTTTCACTAACTGGCGAAAGTCTACTCGGCCATCGGCAATAAAAGTAATTATGACCGTTCCTTTGCCTAGAGTAGTAAAAACATCCACAAATTTCATTTCCAATTCCATTCGTTTGGCTTCCTTACGGCAAATATCCAAAATTTCTTTTTCTTTTTTTGAATTTTTATCAAAATTTTTCAAATCCCTTTCGGTAGCTTCTCTTAGGATTGTAAAAATTTCTGCATCGTTTTCTTTTTTAAATTCTTGGCGTATGGCATTTTTTATTGTCCCTAAGATATTTCCAGATTCATCCTCTACAATAACCTTATCCCCCTTTTTAAATTCAACGTTGCTTAAACAAATTTTTAGATCACCCCAGCCACATAAATTAACCAAATATTTAAACATAATTAAATAATCTTAATGAAACAAAGCTCTGCCTGTTTAATTATAGCACATCTCAGAATAAACTATAATTCAAAACGAAAAAAGTCTCCCAATTGAATATTTTCCCCAATTTTTCCAATTTTTTCAGTGATAAGCTCGCTGATAGTTAAATCAGGATTTTTCACAAAAGGCTGAGTCAATAAAGATATCTCTTCTTTAAATTTCTTTTCTTTTCCATTCATTATCTTAGCCATAATCTCTGCCGGCTTTCCTTCATTTTTCAATTGTTCTGTCCAAATTTCCCGTTCTTTCTCCAACATTTCTTCTGGGACACTTTCCGGACTCAAAAATTTTGGACTCATAGCGCTGATATGCATTGCAATATCCTTGGCCAATTCCTTGAATTCTTCATTTCTCGCCACGAAATCAGTTTCGCAGTAAAGTTTGACCATGGCGCCTATTTTGTTATTGGAATGCATATAGGAACCAATTACGCCTTCTTTCGCCTCTCTATCATTCTTTTTAAGCGCTTTAGCTTGGCCACTTTTTCTCAAAAGTTCCACAGCCTTGACCTCATCGCCAGCCGCTTCATCCAAAGCTTTCTTTACATCAACCATTCCAGCTCCGGTAATTTCTCTTATTTTTTTTATTTGTTCTAAGGACATATTTTTGTTATAAATAAAATTTATTTTACTATTGGACTCACTAGATATTCCATTATAGTTTTTACCGAAGAAACAGCATCATCATTAGCTGGAATCGGATAATTTATATCATTTGGATTTACATTTGTATCCACGATAGCGATAACTGGGATTTTGGCATTTAAAGCTTCTTTCAATGCAATCTCATCAGTTTTAATGTCAGAAATAAAAATTGCAGCTGGCAAAGTTTTCATTTCTTTCAAGCCTCCCATTTTTTTTTCTAATTTTTCCAATTCTTCAGTTTTTTTTAATTTTTCAAGTTTAGTATATTTATCAAATCCGCCAACAGCCATTTGTTCTTGAGAATCTTTTAAATATTGAGCTCTTTTTCGAATCACTCCGAAGTTAGTAAAAGTTCCACCTAGCCATCTTTCCGTTACATGTGGCATCTCACAAGCTATCGCAGATATTTTTACAATCGCTTTGGCTTGCTTTTTTGTTCCCACAAACAAAATTTGTTTTTTCTCTTCTTTTAATTTTTTTGCAAATTCCATTGCTTCCTTCAACTTTTCCTCTGTTTTTTGCAAATCAATTATATTTATGCTTCTTTTGGTGCCAAAAATAAACTTATTCATCCTTGGATCCCGGCAAGATTTATTGTGTCCAAAATGAACACCATTTTTTAGCATTTTTTCTAAACTTATTTCGCTAACAGAAAAATCCATTTTGTATCTTTCTTCTAGCACATTATTTTTTTCGGATTCTTTTTTTACATCTTCTCCGACAGATGGTTCTTTTACAGTACTCATTGTTTTTTCCTTTTTATTATTAATTAATCCTCTGCTTTTTTGTTTTTCAGCTCATAATCCTAAAAAAATTAGGACAGGAACGAGCCCAAAAAAGCATGTTTTTTATAAGCCCTCCGGAGATAAAATCAAAAAATTTATGCCGGAAGAGCACATAAAACAGTATACCAAACCTGGGACTCTTGTCAATTGTTTTTTTCTGTGCTAATATTTGCTTTGTACTATCAAAGATAAATTTATTTGATTTAAACCATTAACCAAAATTTTAGAAAAATATGAAAAAAGACATTCATCCAAAGTATTATCCAGCCACAGTTATCAAATGCGCTTGTGGAGCAACTCTGGAAACTGGTGCTACCAAAGAGGATATTGAAGTGGAAATCTGTTCTCAGTGCCATCCTTTCTTTACGGGAGATAAAAAAGTGGTTGATACAGCTGGACGTGTAGAAAGATTTAAGAAACTTGCTGAGGCTTCTGCCAAACTAAAGGTGGCTAAAAAAGCCAAGAAAGAGGCTAAAGTTACTAAAGAGGAAAAGACTCCTGTCAAGAAAACCAGTCTTAAAAAATAACAACACTTTTCAAATAAAAACCGCCAAACATTCTTAGGCGGTTTTTTGCATTGTTATGAATAATAAATATCCTCTTCTATTCAACTACAATGATTACTTACAAAACCCGAGCATAGTAGTCTTTTTTGACACCAGCACTTTCCGATTATGTCATCTCGAGCGCAACGATAGTGGAGTCGAGAGATCTAAAAACTACTTTTATATAAAAACAGAAAGTCCACCGACACATTCAAATATAATATACTCCTGGATTGTCACGAACGGGGTACCGTCTCGCAAAGACGGACCTATACTTTTTTATAGTGGCCAATGAGGTATTATTAACCGTAAAAATTCTAATTAAACAGCGAATCACATTCCATTTGTGTGGGTTTTTCTAGGTTCATGATTTCCAAAATCGTGGGAGCGATATTACCCAATTTGCCACCAATTTTTAGTTCTTTGTTTTTAAAACTACCTCCCAAAACAGAAAAAATAACTTTATTTTTGGTATGAAAAGTATTGGGCAATTCTTGGCCATCTATAACATCAATCATATTGTCGGCGTTGCCGTGATCGGCAGTTACTAGTAACGTACCTTTTCTTTTTGAGATTTCATTCCAAAGGATAGCTAATTTTTTATCGACAAATTCTACCGCTTTAACAGTAGCTTTTATATCACCGGTGTGCCCCACCATATCAGCATTGGCAAAATTAATACCATAAAAATCATACTCTGAATTTCTTATTTTCCCCAAAACAAAATTGGAAATTTTTTCCGCTGACATTTCAGGGGCTTTGGCATAAGAACCGATAGCCAGAGATGGCACCAAAAGTCTGTCTTCTCCAGCCACACTATCCGCATATCCCCCATTAAAAAAATAAGTGATATGGGCATATTTTTCACCTTCAGCAATATAAAATTGTTTTTTATCTTTTAAAGCTATCGGCAATGAACCCTCAACCTGCGTACTGATAAAAGCGGTGTGCACATCCAAATCCGGGCCGAAGTCCCCCATTGAAACAAAATGCAAATCTTTTATTTTTTCAATTTTTGGAATCTTATCATTTTTCTTTATATTGTCCCCGATTTCAACAAATAATTTAGTAAATTGTCTCCCTCGGTCTGATCTAAAATTAAAGAAAACAACACTATCTTTTTCGCCCAGTGTGGCAACAGGTGAATTGTTTTCCCAAATAACAGTCGGCAGAACTGTTTCGTCTAATTCTCCTCGCTCATAAGCGTTACCGATTGCTTCTTCTGGAGAATTAGCTTTTTCCCCTTTGGAAAAAACTACCGCATTGTACGCTTTTATTAATCTATCCCAATTCTTAGCTCTATCCATCGCCCAAAACCTCCCACTGATTGAGGCTATTTTACCAATACCTTCGGTTTTAATAATCTCTTTATAATTTTCCAATAAGTTTAAAGCACACTTCGGATAAGAATCTCTTCCGTCCGTAAACAAATGGCAATAAACTTTTTCAATGCCATTTTTTTTAGCAAGCCGAAGTAACATTCTGAAATGATTAGGGCTACTGTGTTGGCTATCAGCAGTGCTCATCAGCCCCATTAAATGAAATTTGCTTTTGTTAACTTTAGCATTTCTTATAGCGCTAATCAAAACTGGGTTAGAAAAAAATTTTCCACTCTCAATTTCTTTGTCTATGATATATGAATCTTGGGTAACGACGCGACCTCCTCCAATATTTATGTGTCCTGCTTCTGAACCACTCATTTGATTTTCATTTAATCCTACTGCTCGTCCGGTAGCGTCCAATAATGTAAAAGGAAATTTTTCTTTGAGGTTATCCATAAAAGGAGTTTTCGCCAAAGAAATAGCGTTAGCTCTATTTTCTGGAGCCTCCCCCCAGCCATCCAAGATCACCAACACTGTCGGCTTTTTGTTTTGCATATTTGTTTAGGTTTTAGTTATTAGTTTGTTAGTTTTTAGAGTGCAAGGTGAATTAGGCAAATATATGTTTTTCTTATCTAAAAACTACAACCTACAATCTATAAACTAGTTAGCTAGCTGCTCATTAATTCTCAGCATTCTGTTATATTTACAAATTCTTTCTCCACGAGAGAGTGAACCGGTTTTAATGAAATCAGCATTTGTTCCCGCCGCTAAGTCAGCGATAAATTCATCGGTAGTTTCTCCACTTCGATGAGATATTACTACTTTCATATCGTTTTGTTTAGCCAAATTTATGCAATCAATAGTTTCGCTAAGAGTTCCGATTTGATTTACTTTTATAAGCACACTGTTGCAAGCTTTTTCTTCTATCGCTTTTTTAAGTCTCTTAACATTAGTTACCAGTAAATCGTCTCCAATAGTCATTACTTCATTGCCAATTTTTTCATTCATCATTCTCCAGCCACTCCAATCCTCTTCAGCCAAACCATCTTCCACTGACATAATATTATATTTACTAACCCAATCCTTATACAGATTAACTAAATTTTCTTTACTAAGTTTCTCATTTTCTGGCTTTAAGAAATATTGGTCTTCCTCAGCCTCATAAAAAGAATTAGCTGCTGCATCTAAACCAATGAAAACCTCTACTCCTGGCTTATAGCCGGCTTCCGCGATAGCTTGATTTATGACTTCTAAAGCTTGAGAATTACTTTCCAAGTGCGGCGCAAAACCCCCTTCATCCCCCACCGCCGTACTTTGATTTAAGGAAGTCAAAATTTTCTTTAGGGCAAAAAAGACTTCGCTTCCCGCTCGCAGTTGCTCGGCATAGCCGATAATTCCTCGTGGAACCAATTTAAATTCTTGGATACTTAAACCTGAATCCGAATGCTCTCCGCCATTTAGAATATTAAACATTGGAATAGTTTTAAATCCGTCTAACTTAAATCCAAAAGTATCGGCGATATACTGATATAATTCTTTGCCTTGACTGATGGCAGTTGCCCGACACACTGCCAAAGAAATGCCCAAAATTGCATTGGCGCCTAAATTAGTCTTGTTTTCTGTCGCGTCTAATTCTAGCATCTTAGCATCAATTTCTCTCTGATTTGCACTCTCCATTCCTACAATTACTGATGCGATTTTTTCATTTACGTTCGCTACCGCTTTAAGGACGCCCTTTCCTCCATAACGATTTTTATCTTCATCTCGAAGTTCAAGTGCCTCCTTTGAGCCAGTTGAGGCTCCGCTAGGCACACCCGCTGTGGCCTTTATTCCACCTTCTAAAGTCACTTCCACTTCGACGGTCGGGTTACCGCGTGAATCAAGAATTTCTCGAGCGTATATTTTTTCTATTTTTGCCATAACTTTATCATTTTAGCATCTTAACATTATAACATTTTAGCATTTTAGAAAAATCCATTGTGCTGTGTGTGTTGATATGTTAATAGGCTACATTGTTAATATTGGTTTATACTCTAAATTATACTATTTTAAAAAATTTAAGACAAGGAAAATAAATTCAATTTTTAATTTGAAATTAACGCAAGATATTTATGTCTATCATTTTTATTTTGGCTGATTTCCCACCCACAATATTGACAGCGTTTTTGGCTACGCCGAAATGTTTAGCTAATATTTTTATCAGCATCTCGTTAGCCTCACCGTCCACTGGCGGAGCAGTTACTTTTATTTTATAATCACCCTCTCCAATTTTTTTAATTTCATTTCTAGATGAGCGAGCGATAACTCTGGCATAAATTCTCATATTTGTTGTCTTTTTCTTTGAATGAACTTAATTATTCTAGTAAAAATATTAATCGCTATAATAACAACTAAAAATATATTTGCCCCGATAAAAATATTTCGCGCCATTCCGCTAGCCAAATCTGTGCCTAAATATAGCGCGTGATATACTGCCATTGTGTAAAGAGCGATATTTAAAAAGTGAACTACGCGCCAAATTCCATGCTTGATAAATTTTTTCAGATAAGAAGTCAGGATTAAAACTATCATTAAATACATAGCTAAAATCCCCATAGCTAACTCTGGCGAGTAAGTTTTATTAAAAAACGGAACTAATATATCCAGCCATGTGAATTGAAGATATTTATCAAACAACAACGCTCCACTATGAACAAAGACAAGAATTAGGGTTTGCAACGAAAGCCATCTATGAATATTTAGGGTATAGATGGGTTTAAAAATTTTATTTAAGATCGGGGTTCGGATACTAAGACCTAAAAACATCACGATATATAAAAGAGAAAAAGAAATCAAACCCGTCACTCTCGCCACATACCAAGCCCAAGGCGCTTCATTTTCAAGCACAGTCGTACTTTCGCTAATAATCTTGGTGGCCATGGGAGAAAGGTTATCCAAAGGATTGGTTTGTCCCAAAATTTCTGCCCCATCATAAAATCCATCACTATCAGAATCTGGATTGAGTGGATCAGTTTTAAAAATTTCTTTTTCACCCAAATCAGTTAGTCCATCCAAATCACTATCCAATATTAATTCTTCTTTGTAGTCTAATCTTGTCTCAGCGTTATCTTGGGCCGATGCACAGTTAATTTCCAAGAATAATCCCGCAATAATCAAACTACTAATCATTATCTTGTTTTTCATAAATTTAAACTAATCTTTTAGATTTGATTATTTTTTTGTCATTTTTTAGAAAAATACTTTTTATCCTGTTCTCATCAGAAAATTTTAGCCCTTTCTCCAATCCCATCAAAAACAAAACTTTAGCCATAACATCCGCTTCTTGAGTTGTCCCTGCAATTACTGTTACTGATTTTAAATCAAAACTAAATTCATCTACATTTTTCGGATTTATCAAATGATGGAATTTTTTACCATCTATCTCCCAATATTTACGCGTATTTCCGCTGGTGGCAATTCCTTCATTGGAAATTTCTGCAATTATTTCATTTTCATTTTCTGATTCTTCTAGTGCTATTCCCCATTTTTCCCCTCTCTTATTCAGTCCACTAGCATGCATATCCCCGCCCGAATCCACCAAAAAATTTCTCCAACCTCTCGAAAATAAAAACTCGGCCACCTTGTCAGTTATGTAGCCTTTGGCAATTCCGGAAAAATCAATTTTTCTTAAAAATTTTACTTTTCCTCCTGAAATTATTAAATCTTGGGCCAAATCTTTTTTAAAAATTTCTGTCAAAAAACCATCCTTCGCATCAAAAACATTTTCTTTAAAATTTTTTCGGTACCCCATCCCATCCAATCTCTCCAAAATTCTTGGGTCAAAAAATTTATCACTTTTCAAATAATAATCTAATGATTTTTTAGCTAAATAAATAATATCATCACTGCCTTCCTGAAATACTCCCAAATTATTATTCAATTTGGAAAGTTCACTCCTCGGATTAAATCTGCTAAAAGTTAATTCCTTTCTTTTATAAATATTTTTTACTTCAGCAAAAGTTGCTAGAATTTTCTCCGTTTCTTCTTTTGGGGCAATGATTCCGATATAAATATCTGTTCCAAGCGCTTTAAAATTTTCTTCAAAAATATTTTCTTCCATATTATTCTCTGGTCCCCTCCTTCTTATGCCGGCCCGCTTCGACGAGCTAGCGAGGCGAGTAGGTAGGCCTGCCTGCCGATAGGTAGGGGTTTGATAGAATATTATTTTTCAAAATTATCCACAATGCCATTTCTATCGTTGTCCTCTACTATATAAATTTCAGCGATATTTGGATGCTTATCATCTTTATCAAGAATTCCATCTCCATCGCTATCTTTTAAGATAACAGTTTCTACACTTTTACTCGTACTTGTTGTAGCTTGAGTGACTACATTGGAATTAGAGTCAGAGCTGCTGCTTTCACGCCTTTCCTCTTCATTTTCGTCTTCATCATCTTCGTCATCCTCAGCATTGACGGCAAAACTGCCTCCTGCTAAAAACATTAGTATCAAAATCATGCCCCACCATTTTATTTTTTCTTTTTTCATATATTTAATCATATTAGCATTTTAGCATCTTAACATTTTAGCAAGCTTGCATTCACAGTTTCGCAAATTCCTAAATTTCTACTTTATAAACTTTACAACTTTAAAAACTTTACCAACTAGCATCAAGACGTCTTGGTTTTCTTGTCTGGAGATTTAGTTTTTACTTCTGGAGTTGTCGTAGTTTTTGTAGTAACAGTATTTTGCTGTTCGATTGCTTTGGGCGCAGTGTTTAGATCCCTTAGTTTATTTTCTCTTTCGGTAGCTATTTTATTTTGGATGCTTGCTACAGTTGCATCTATCGGCACAACATTTTCTTCTGTCTTATTTTCCAGAGAAAATTTATTTTTATCCCGATCTTTCATTCCACAGATAGCTAAAGCTACGATAAGTATGTTTACCACAAAAACTCCTATTTTATAACCATGTTTTTTTATCTCCATAATATTCTAAAATTATTTTTTATAACTCTATTTTATAATAAAGTTCTTGTCCGCCTTCTAGGGAAACAGACGGAATTAAATGATGGACTATTCCATCTTTTTCTATTTCATTATCATATGTATGCCAATGACCTAAAAAAATATGCTTAACATTTCCGCTTTGAACAAATATCTCTTCTAAGTATGCATAATCTTTTCTTATCGTACCCGGATTGCCGGGCACAAACATTGGAATGTGCATAGCAATGATAATTTTTTTGTCAGTTTTTAATTTTTCCTTAAGCCAGTTTAATTGCTCCTGATCGATAAAGCCCCTGCCATGATCATCAATCCCTGTTATGTCGGGATAAGTAGCTGAATTATCCAAAACTATTATCCTCCGTTTCTTTTTATCTATATAATAATATCTTTCTTTAGATAATAGTTCATTAAAATGAAGCAATTTGTCATGATTGCCCTTGACCCAGACCATCGGATAACCTTTAGTTATTTTCAATAATTTTTTGGTATTTTTCCGACTGGGACGATTCAAATTGTCCCCCAAGGCAATAATTAAATCCACTTTTCCCATCTCGCGCAAAGCTTTCGTTAAATTTATTTCAAAATCTATTGGAATTATGACATTTTTCTCATCTTCTTGTCTATATTTTTGATCGCCAGCATGGATATCGGCAATAAAGCCAACCACCAAAGGGGCATTATAATAATTTAAAAATCCAATGATTCCAATAGATATTGCTAGAAAAATACCCAATCCTAATATTTTTAAGTTTCTTTTATTCTTAAAAAAAACAGCCACCTTACTAGGATAAATTTTAAATTCTTTCTTTAATTTCATGCTTTATTTTATCATCTAAATTATCCGGCAACATATCTCCTGGCGGATTATGTTTGGTAGCTTCAAAATAAATAATATCCCTTATTTGCAGAATGATATTTTTCGAATCTGTTTTTAATTCTTCTTTAATTGAAATATTTTTTTGCTGACTAAGGATAATCACTGCGCCAATAAAAACAAATAACAGAAAGAAGCACACTATAAAAATAACAAAAAATATCTTTTTAAACATAAAATTATTTTATTTTGTTAATTAACTATACCACATTTTCTTAACTTAGAAAAGCAAAATTTTTGTAAAAATTTTTGTAACTCCTCACTGACCGATGCAATGTAACTCCTCACTGACCCCTTTATAATGAAAACAAATTACATAGTCCGTCTTTGCGAGGAGGTACTCCGACGAAGCAATCCAGAACAACATTTTAATATCAAGACTTTAAGCTTCCTGGATCGCCACGAAAATATTGAGTACCCGCTATTCTATATTAGCGAGGCAAGCAATATTTTTTCGCGAAGACGGGCAGAATCTTGGACTGCCACGCAATTTGAAAGTACTCAAATTACTCGCAGAGACGGGGTAAAAAAAGACATGCGAGAGGGGGTCAATGAGGAGTTACATATTTTTTAAAGCATTAATTTTATTCTCAATATTCCATCCTTCGCAATGTTTCAACATTCCCAAATAAGATTGCAAACTCTGCGCTAAGAATTCTTTGGAAATTAAATCTTCCCTATACATTTTACGTTTCAACGACAACTTACCTATCATCCTTTTTTTTGTTTTTGTTCGTAAAATCCGATGTTTAGAAAAATTAACCATTCCTAGAAAATCCACTCCAGATGAAAAAGTTTTAATAAAAACTTTATCGGGATGCATTTCTAAGTTCAATTCTTCTTTTAAAAACTCTTCGATAACTGAAATCTGGTTTTCTAGTTGATTTTTGCTTTGCGAAAGAAAAACAAAATCATCGAACAAAAAGTTATTTTGTTGGGAAAAATAATTTCACGCTTGGATATTCTCAAATTTTTCTCTCAACTGGCTTGGGAAAATAAACTGATTCACAATGATAAATATATAGAACTTTCAGAAAAGTTGGAAGAGATCGGAAGAATGCTGGGTGGCTGGAGAAAAGGACTTTTGGAAAAGAAAACTCCTGCGAAAGTTACAGGAGAAAAACAATAAGTTTCGGGGTCACCAAACGATGACAATTCTCGGCGTTCCAAACGTCCGAGTACTCAAACCGACCCACACCCACCCTGAGCAAGTCGTCCGAGGCGAAGCGCACGCTGGCGACGAATATCTCACCGTTGGACTCGAACAGAAAAAATGTTCCATAACCATCAGTCCGAAGTCGATTGCGATGTTTTTTTGCAAAACCGATAATTTGATTTTGCGTGAGACAGAGTCTTCGAACATCGGACGTGAGAGAGCTAAACATTTGAGAAAACGTCGCATCCTTCTCCATTTCATAAACTTCCGCTGGAGTTTCTGTGGTCGCTCGCCCTCGCTGATCGGCGCCCCAACTTTTAAGGTCAGAGTCGATGTATTTGAACACATCATTTGCCTCCGCCAAAATTTTGGCTCCGTCGCAAGCATCAAGAGTGAGAGTTTCGTTGCCAGAAATAAATTTAAGAAACTCATTTCTTACTTCCCTTGCCTTCTCAGCCACAATGCGAGCAATGGACTCCAATTTACCTCTGCCTTCGGGAGTCCCCAGTTGATACAAATCTTCCATGGATCCGCCAAAACTTTTTACAAGTTCACAAGTCCCAGGAAATTAATGGCTTGATGACAGTTGACTGATGACTTTAGAATTTTTTTTAAAATTAAATCATTTGGATTTTATTTGGAATTGGAAATTTGACATTTGAAATTAAATAAGCACATCATTTTTTTATATTATAATCAACTCACAATAACAATAGTATTACTTTTTATACCTGTATAATATACTACAAGCTCCTTCCACCGAAACCATACACGGCCCGACTGGATTATCAGGATTACAAGTGCGTCCAAACATCGGGCACTGTTTCGGTTCCATTAAGCCTCGAATTACGTCTCCACATTTGCAACCGGCTGGATCTTTGGAATGAGAAAAATCTATTTTATCTAGAATTTTTTTATATTTTACCTGCGCGTCAAATTTTTTATATTTATCTTTGATTTTTAATCCTGAACCGGCAATTACTCCAAACCCCCGCCAATCGCCATAACTCGTCTCAAAAACTTCTTCAATTAATTTTCTAATATTTTTATTTCCATCATTTTTAACCACTCGCGAATATTGGTTAACCACTGTTAAGTCTTTATTTTTTATTTGAATCAATAATAACAAAATCCCCTCCAATACATCCTGCATTTCAAATCCGGTAATCACTTGCGGAACTTTTAATTTTTCATACGGCGCTGTCCCGATGACAGCACTCACATGCCCCGGATCAATAAAACCATCTATCCCGCACCTTTTCGTCTCGTCGTTACTTTTAATTTTAAAAACATTTATGATTTCCGTTTTTTGTTGGTTTTTTACGTCTACAAAAAATGCGGGACAAGTTTTTCCCATTTTAAGAAGTGCTTCCATAGCTGGTAAAAAAACTTTATGGGCCGAGTAGACTGTTAATCCGTTTTTAATTCCCCAAGCGGTCATCGGGGTGGTGGTTTCAAAGCCCAAGCCAAAAAAAACTAAGTCTGGATAATTTTTTTGTAACGCCAATGCATCAGCGACAGAATAAACATCAAAAACTTGTGCGCCTTTCTCGCGCGCTTGATCGAGACTTCCGAAATATCCCGGCACGCGAAGCATATCGCCATAAGTGGCCACCGGTACTCCAGCCAAAGCTAAATTAATAATTGCATCAATATCACGTTGCGCCGTCACACAAACCGGACATCCTGGACCGGTAATCAGTTTAATATTTTTCGGCAAGATTTCTCGGATGCCAAAACGACTAACGGCCTGCGTATGCGTCCCGCACACTTCCATTAACCGCACCTCTCGCCCAATCTCCTCGGCAATTTTATTTATTTTTTTAATTAATTTTTGCATACCATATTACAGAATTGTTTAGTTAACGGATTAACGAGCTAACGAGTTTAGCAAGATGAATATTTAAATATTAAATATTGAATGGAAATTGATTATTAAAAATTATATCTCTAACTTAGCATTTGAGATTTCTCCATTTCTATATTTTTGAGTACAAAAATATATCCAGTCGAAATGACACCATCACGTTACAACTCATCATTTGCATATTTGCGTATTAGCATAAGATTCGCCCGCCTGCAACGATGTAGCACTGCGGGCAGGCATCAGTTGCATCATTTTAGCAATTTATCAACATCACTCGCATAATTCTGATCAACTTTCTCAATCGCAAAACCGGCGTGGACTATTACAAATTCTCCTTTTTTGGCGTCGCTAAGCAGAGAAATATTAATCTCTTTTTCTATCCCGTCAAAATCCACCGTCGCGTTTTGACCGTTAATTTTTTTAATTTTACCTGGAAAAGCTAAACACATGCCATTTTTGTCTGCGAGCTTTGCGAGTAGCTACAAAAATGAGCATCCCGCACAATTCACAATATTAATTTGTATACTACTTTAAAACTAAGCCGCTAGGCGATTTCACGATTAAACCCACAACATGCATAAATCTAACTTTGGAATTGTTTGCGGGATAAATCATGGATATTGAATATTGAAAATTATCAGTACTCTAAAAAATCAACGCTCCTTTGCCAAAATCATTAACCAATTGTTCTTTATCTAAAAAATTAGTTTTAATTTTTTCTTCAAAATTATTTATTTTTTCCAACTCGGCTGTTAAGTTTGCGATATCATTTCCATTTTTTTCCAATTCACTGAAAAAACGGAAATAAACCGCCTTCTTACTGCCGGTAGGTTGAATTAGAAAATATTTTTCAAAATTCTTAAGATAACCTTCAGGAGTAGCTAGTTCCAATCTTAATCTTTCATCATTTTGGCAAAGATTATCTATATAATAAGTAGCCACTTCCTTGGAAAAAGAATTAATAACTTTCCTAGTCGTCGAATCTGGATTTTCAATCTCTTCTTTATGTTTGGGATTTTCTGAATTAAAGTTTTTCACTAACCAAATAATTCTGTTAAATACAGCCGTAATAGAGTTTCCCGTAATGTCTCTGAAACTATTGCCTATAACTATTTGGTTCTTATCATTTTGAGTCATTTTTTTAATTTTTTCCAACAGCATAGGAATCTTTTCATCAATGAGCGCTCTCATTTCCAAAACATCGACACCTGTCTTGTTTTTTATCCCAGCAAAAACGCTTTTGTCTTCTACTTGATCTATTATATTTAAAAAATTAACAAAATACTCTTTTTCGATAAAGTCCGCCAAATCAGTAAAACCATCTAAATTTTGTTCTATCATCACGGCTCTTGGAGCATCTTCTTCAAAAAATCTTTTCATATTTTTGTAGAAATAATTTTTATTTTACACTTAACTAACTACGGATTTATAATATCATCATCTCCTAAATAATCGCCTGTTTGCACCTCGATAATTTCTAGATTCACCTTCCCGAGATTACCCAGTTGATGTTTGGTTTTTTTAGGGATAAAAATACTTTCATTGCTATTTAAAAATAATTTTTCTTTTCCTCGTAAAACCATAGCGGTACCCTTGATAACTATCCAATGCTCCACCCGCTTGTTGTGCAACTGTAAATTCAGACTTTCGCCGGGATAAATAGTCAGCTTGCGCACTGTATGATGTTTGCCGTCAATCAATACTTCATATTTTCCCCAAGGACGGTGGACAATCACATTGTTATCAATTTCTTTCAGTTTTTTTTCTTTCAAAAAAGCCACCACTTCTTTTACCCGCTCGCTCTCGCCTCTTTTTTGGATTAAAATGCTGTCATTATTTTCTACAATTATCAAATCCTCCACTCCGATAGTGGCGATAAGTTTATCTGTTTCGCTGTGGATGAAAGTATTATTTGAATCTATCTTTACATGGCGACCGTCTCTATCTTTTTTACTAGCCAAAATATCAGCCAAACTATCAAATGAACCAATGTCACTCCAGCCAAAATCACCTTCGAAAACTACCACCTTATCCGATTTTTCGCTTAACGCATAATCGATAGAAATAGAAGGAAGTTTTTTGAATGATTTGAGAAATTCTGGCATTTTCTTTCCCATTAAGCTAGCTATCTCGGGAGCATACTTTTGAGTTTCTGCTAAAAATGTTCGGTAATTAAAAAGATACATTCCTGAATTCCAAACATATTTTCCTGATTTTAGATATTTTTGGGCTGTTTTTTTATCAGGTTTTTCTTTGAATTCATCCACCTTAAAAAATCCGTTTAAAGCTCGGCTTTTTTTTATATAACCATAGCCTGTCTCTGGCTTAGTGGGAGTGATGCCAATTGTTCCAATATTGTCTCCGATTTGTCTGAAGGCTTTCTTTACCAATTTTTGATAATCCGCTTTTTTCCCAATGTGGTGATCAGCTGGCAAAAATATAACTGGCGCATCTTTTTTTGTTTTCAATTCATCATTAAGATATTTCATCGCATAAGCAATAGCTGGCGCGGTGTTCAAACTTTCAGGCTCGACCAATACTTGCTCCTTGCTAAAATCGTCACAAATTTCCTTTATCTGATTATAAACATTAAAAAAGTTTTTTTCATTGGAAACTAATAAAATATTTTTCGTCGGTAAAATCTTGGCCATTCTTAAAAAAGTTTCCTGCAAAAGAGATTTGTCGCTATAAAGATTGAGAAATTGCTTGGGATAATTTTTGCGACTGAGTGGCCAAAGCCTAGTTCCTGATCCTCCACATAATATGACACTGTACATATGTTTTATCTTAATGTTTATTATATTCAAATTATATATCTTCCTACAAAAATTAAATGTATCGGGGTGTAAAAAATTTTCAATAACCAATGTTCAATTTACATTCAATGCATTAATGACTCAATAATCAATTTTTATATTTTTTAATTGTAAATTTATAAATTGAAAATTCAATGAATATTGAGAATTGATTATTGAACATTTATTTTGGTATTTTTAATTTTAATCTCATTAATTAATATTACTCTATTTTTGACCAGATAACAGTACCCTCGCCACCCCCTGCGCGCAACTATCCCAAGAAAATCTCTTGACGTTTTCCAATCCTGGTTCAACTAAATCTTTTCTTATATTTTTATCGCTTAGGATATTATAAACTGCCTGCGCAATCTCCTCTGAATTTTTAGGGTTAACCAAGGTCGCTTTTCCTTTTTCTCCAATGATTTCCGGAATGGATGAATTGTTGGAAGCCACAATCGGTACACCCAAACTTTGAGCTTCAATTATTGGTAGCCCAAATCCCTCATATAAAGTCGGAAATAAAAAAACATCGGCATTTTTCAAAATTTCTTTCTTGTCTTTTTCATCAATAAAACCGGTCAAATAAATATCATCTTTGAAATCATTGTTTTGAATATACTTTATGATATCAGCATATCGATAGCCAAAGCCACCAGCTAAAACCAGCTTATGCGAAATTAGATATTTTCTTTTTAATATCGCAAAAGCTTTTATTATGCCCAGCATATTTTTCCGCTCTTCTATCCTTCCTAAAAATAAAAGATACTTGCTATTCTTTATTTGATATTTTTTCAAAACGTCTTGTTCTTTATTATCTCCATTTTTTTTACTTTTGACTTGCAATTCATAGAAAGAGCAACCTTCATAAATAACCTCGATTTTATCTTGGGGAATTTTATACAATTCCATTAAATCATTCCTCGTATTATACGACACAGAAATTATTTTATCTGCCCAACCACATGATTTCTTTATCACTAAGCGCATATAAAACCTCTCCCAACGAGAATAAGCTTCGGGCAAAAATTCATACTCCAAACCATGCACGGTTACTACTGTTCTAAAATTCCTATCTTTTCCATAAAGCAATTTTAAAATTTTACTCATCCCGACTCCGGACGGATGAATTATGGGCACAGTGTGAGCTGGGATGAAAAGAACATCCACCGGATGTAATAATATTTCTATTGAAAGCCCTATTTGCGTCCAAAATCTCGGCCAGTTAACTTTTTTAATTCTCCAATTTTCAGGAATTTCAAAACTATTTATACTGGCGTTAATTTCTCCAGGTCTCACATATAACGTCACTTGAGCATCCTTTAATTTTTCTCGTAAATTTTTTATAACTTGAAAACTATACTCTTCAATGCCGGTTCTTTTTTTGAGAAATGCCCTTGATGCGTCAATTCCTATTTTCATAAATAAATCAATAAATTTTTTATCTAGAGCTTACTAATGTTCTCTTGTACATTTCTAAATTCTCAAGTGCTTTGCCGGTCCCTCTGGCTACGCAAAAAAGCGGATCATCAGCCACATAGCAAGGCACATCAATTGTTTTGGAAATTAATTTATCCAAATTTCGCAGTAACGCTCCACCACCCGAAAGAATCATGCCTTTGTCCATTATATCCGCGGCCAGTTCGGGAGGAGTATCTTGCAAAACTTTTTTAATGGCGTTAATCACATCTCGCAGTTCATCTTGCAGAGCTTCTGTTACTTCATTGGAAGAAATTCTAATTGTCTTGGGAAGTCTGCCGGATAAATCACGGCCCTTGATATCCATATATTCCTCTTTGACTTGCGCCAAAGCAGATCCAATTTTAATTTTAATATTTTCCGCCGTTCTATCTCCGATTGCCAGTCCATGTTTTCTTTTTATGTAATCAGCAATTGCATTATCGAACTTGTTTCCTCCTACTCGCGCACTACAAGCCGAAACAATTCCGCCCAAAGAAATTACCGCCACCTCGCTCGTTCCACCTCCAATATTAATAATCATACTACCGTGCGGTTCATGAATTGGGATTTCTGCGCCGATAGCTGCTAAAATTGGTTCTTTGACTACATAAGCCGCTTTAGCTCCCGCTTTGATGGCTGCATCAATGGCCGCTCTTTTTTCGGTTGAAGTGATTCCGGCTGGTACAGATAACATTACCTCTGGCCGAAAAATACGAAATTTTCCGCTAACTTTTCCGATAAAATATTTCAACATGGCTTCAGTTACGCGATAATCGGCAATCACTCCGTCCTTAAGCGGTTTAATCGCCACAATAGTATCGGGGGTTCTCCCAATCATTTCTTTGGCCTCAATCCCTACTGCTAAAACTTTATTATCTAAAAGCGAAACTGCCACCACCGATGGCTCGTTGACTACTATTCCTTTACCAGGCACAAAGACTACTACATTAGCCGTGCCCAAATCTATTCCTATTTTTTTTATAAACATGCCATTTTTGTCTGCGAGCAATGCGAGTAGCTACAAAAATGAGC
>DOKP01000055.1:20443-20575 GCA_003510795.1 Candidatus Moraniibacteriota bacterium
GCCTACCGGCAGGCAGGCGCAGGCGATTCCGTGCATCAATCTTAATACTTTGTAAACTTATTTTTGGAATTGTTGCGGGATAAGTTTATCTTTACGAATTAACTCTTTTCCCCTCTCCACCTTGTACTCAAG
>DOKP01000055.1:20657-21018 GCA_003510795.1 Candidatus Moraniibacteriota bacterium
GGGGAGATGTCCGACAGGACAGAAGGGGTTTCTTTTTAAATTTCTAACCCCTCCCTTGAACGCTTCACTCACGTTCAACACCTTCAAAGGGGAGGAGGAAGATGAACATCGAAATTTATTTTTTAAAATCAGACACCCTAAACTTCCCATTAACTTTTTTCTTCTTGCGATTCATTATTTTTTCCCACTTCTTCCAAAAAACTTTATCAAACTCTTCCAGCGTCACTCCAGTACTAATCATATTCCCTATTATCAAATTAAACAAATCCACATTTTCTTCAATAAAATCTTTTTTGGGCTTTCCTTTCGTAACGGCCTGCGCTAACTCACCCAATTCCTCCGTCATCAAATTCAAGCGAAA
>DOKP01000008.1:0-132 GCA_003510795.1 Candidatus Moraniibacteriota bacterium
TCATTTTATAAAAATATAAATTTCTTATATCCCTCTCCCTCTTGTACTCAATGGGGAGAATTAAAGAGGGGGTTTATTTTTCAATATCTTAATTTGAGATTGCATTAAATCTCTAGCCCCTCCGCCCTCTGG
>DOKP01000008.1:211-2955 GCA_003510795.1 Candidatus Moraniibacteriota bacterium
CCTCCCCTTGCGCCACCGCTAAAGCTAATGCGACACGCGGTCAAGGGGGAGGAGGAAAACCAATACGTATCAAACACCCATTGCAGTTCTAAATTCTTCTTGAGCAGCTTTCATCGCAACCTTAAAATCTTCAATAGCTTTTTTTACAGCTACCTTCCTTGTTTCTCTTAAAGTTTGAATCGCAATTTGAACTTTTTTTGCCTCGTTGGCCTTTGATTTATAGGCATCTCTAGCGATCTTGATGTCGTTTTTCAATTGAGTCATGACATTTTTCAGATCTTCGCTAGTGGCATCATCGCCACAAGAATTTTTGGCTTTACTAATAGCTGCCTCCACACTGACTTTAAATTCATTTCTCAACGTTCCCATAGAAGACTCCCTACTTTTAATAGCACTATCTATTCCCGCATTCATCGTTTGCTTAGCATTATCAATAGCCAGTCTTCTCGCCTCGATAGCTGCCTCAACTGTGGTTTTAAACTTTTCCACCACTGCTTTTTTTGTCGCGTCATCTCCAGCTTTCGCCTCTATTTCATTGTAGAAATTTTCTCGATTTTCATTCCTCATCGTTCTTCTCTCTTTTAAATCTGCCTCTCTCTTAATCCTATTTTCTTCCATCTCTTTTGTTTTAACCTCCATTCGCTCTTTTAGTTTAACCGCTCCTTCTTTTTCCATTTTTTCTTCCAATCGGGTCAATACATTTTCTATTCGACCACAAATTTTTTCTATTTTTTTATCCTCTGCAATTGCACTTCGCCCATCAATCCTACCTGCCCGATCCTCACCTATCGCCTGCGCTTTATTAAAAGAAATTCCCAAGGCTACAATTGCGACTAACAAACTTGCTGATTTTATTTTATTTTTCATAATTTAAATGTAGTTATTAAATAATATTTAGTAAACTTCACCCTCAATCGAATCAAAGCTATCTGCCTCATCAAAACTGGAATCATCCATAAAGGCATCCGCTAGGTCTTCAGCATCTTCTTCAAAATCGATATCGGCTTGAGTTAAGTCTATTTTTTCTTGTTTAACATTGTCTTCGGCCTTATTTCCTTTCAATTCAGAATTAGGTTTAGCGCTATTTGTCAAAGGCGAAACGCCTTCATTTGTGTTTAAAACATTTTTGGATATAACCAAAAACATTCCGCATAAAATAACCGCTACGGCGATAAATATCCACAGATACACATTTTTCTTCATATTTTTTTACCCCGTTAAATTGCGGTAATCCGCACTATTTAACTGGGGTTGCCCCCATTAAATAGTAGAAATTTAACTGAGTTTTATTTTTATTATTTAGCTAAATCCACTCAATTAAAGTTATTCTTATTTAACTGGGGGATTATTAATTGAATTAAATATACTATACCACAATTTGATTAAAAAAGGAAAGGGCCAGAGCATCATATTTGACTTAAACCCCTAATAGATATAGAATTTACTTGAGTTTTATAGGAATACAAATACTTATGATAAACCAAGTTGAAAACCTAAAAAAAGAATATTTAAATTTGCAAAACGAATTAAATTCTTCTGAAATATTAACCAATCCATCTAAAATGGCTACTTTAGGCAAACGTCAAGCAGAATTGGAAAAAACAATGACTCTTGTCAATCGCTTGGAATCTATCGAAAGCGAATTAAAAGAAAATGGGGAAATCATTAATTCGGGAGAAGATGAAGAAATGACCGCTATGGCTATTGAAGCCAATGTTGGTTTGCATAAAGAAAAAGAAGACTTAGAAAAAAAATTAGAATACAATCTTTTACCCAAAGATCCTAATGATTTTAAGGATGTTATTATTGAAATTCGAGGCGGTGCGGGCGGTGATGAAGCTAGTCTTTTTGCGGCTACTCTTTTTAAAATGTATTCACGTTACGCCGAAAATAATCGTTGGAAAATATCAGTTATCAGTTCAAACACCACAGAGATGGGCGGTTATAAAGAAATTATTTTTACGCTCTCTTCTTCGGATAATGAGAATCCTGTTTTTAGAAAAATGAAATATGAATCAGGCGTACACCGCGTGCAAAGAATTCCTGAAACTGAAAAATCCGGCCGCATTCATACCTCTACAATAACAGTAGCGGTCTTACCAGAGGCCGAAGAAATTGATATTAAAATTGATGCCAAAGATTTACGCATCGACACTTTTGCCTCATCGGGTCCGGGCGGTCAAAGTGTTAATACTACCATGAGCGCCGTGCGCATCACTCATCTTCCTACGGGCATTGTAGCCTCTTGCCAAGACGCCAAATCCCAGCATAAAAACAAAGATCAAGCTATGAAAGTTTTGCGTTCTCGAGTAGTCCAAGTCCAACTGGATGAAGAATCCAAAAAATTAGGCGATGCGCGCCTTAGCCAAATCGGCACTGGCGACCGCAGTGAAAAAATACGAACATACAACTTTCCCCAAGATAGAATTACAGACCACCGCATAAAAGTTTCTTGGAGTAATATGGAAGGTATTTTAAATGGAAATATAGATGAGATTATTCGAACTTTGCAGGAGGAGGATATTAGGAAGAAATTGGAAGTGAAAGCATAAAAACATTTCAGCATGTTAACATTAAAACAAGAAAAAATAATGTAAATAAATTTTGAATTTCAAATTTTGAATTTCGAGTCAAATCTTAATTTTTTAATTACTCAAACTTTAACCCGTTATTTCTTCATTACTTTAATAATTTTTTATAAATTGAATCATTGGAAATTCATTCAAAATTCAAAATTTGAAATT
>DOKP01000008.1:3062-4238 GCA_003510795.1 Candidatus Moraniibacteriota bacterium
AAGCAGATACGTTCCCTGCTTGGGGTTTTGTTCTTCATCGTTTAAACGTGATCATTTAAGCTCTTGTCAGGAAATAATTTCAGGGCCTCCTTGATTCTTGTCTTTTTAGTTTCAAACATGTATATATTGCCACCCCCAACGCAATCATAAGCCCTCATGAACCAATTAGAATTCACAGCATCTCGAAGCTGAGTTGCGGCTTCTTTCCAATCGCGCATATCTTTTTGCAAAGATGCGCACTTAGTTTCATGAGCTTCAATGAGTCTGGATTTTTCTTCCTTAAGTCCATACTCATTAATTACTGACAGTTCAAGCTCCTTACTGAGGCTTGAGTTAGTTGCTTCCGCCCGGTCCAACATTTCCTGAAGATATTTGGCTTCATGCTCCAAGTGTGTACATCTTTGTTGGAGGTCAATCTGCTTTTGAGTTTCCTCGGCGGCGGCCATCACTTCTTCAACGCCAATCCGACCGGCAAGATAGTTAAGGCAAACATTGGGATTGCTAATGTAGTAAGAAACATCTTGTCTCGTTGCGTCAGTGGAAAAAACATTATCAATAATCCTCATCTCAATATTTCCATCCTTATCAACAACAGCAATCCTATCGACCGCAGTAGACTCCCATTGCCTCACGACAGATCTCTCTTCTTCTTGATGTTTATAGCACTTAATCTCAAGAATGAAAGAATATCTACCTAAAAAATGATTGTTCTTATTATCGTAACAGTCAGCCGTCACAATCAAAAGATTTTGGTAGTCTTTTTTTAATCCCGAGACTACAAATGAATCCGAAGATTCTTTGCCGCCGGTAATTTGCAAATCCGATAAACCCCTGCAAATTATTCGACTAATGCCTTTTGCACGAAAAGAAACCAAATTTTCTTTCTCATTTACTACAATATGATTACTCCATAACATAATTACACCTCCATGGTGTTTAAATTTTCCGGCCCAGCGGCCGCGAAGAACATTTGACCTCGGGCAGACCCGACGATCTAGAGCGTTTTTTATTAATCCCCGCCCCTACTAGGATTTTCTGATTAAGTGTGGTATAAAAATAACACACTCGTTCAGACTAATAATTTAAGCATATTTTATGGCATTCGTCAATAGTACAATAGAATCCGTCAAATCAAAATATCTTCATCACACCCCACCTGTCCTTCGGACACCTACC
>DOKP01000052.1 GCA_003510795.1 Candidatus Moraniibacteriota bacterium
CTTTGTACTCAAAGGGGGAGATGTCGTAAGACAGAGGGGGTTTCTTTCCGAATTTCCAACCCCCGCCTGCCCTCCCCTTGCGCCACCGCTAAAGCTAGGGCGACACGCGGTTAAAGGGGAGGAGGAGATGGAGATATTTTCCCTTTTTACTATACTACCGCAAATCGGACAAACGTCGGGCATTTTAAATTTTTTTTCTTTGCCAGTTCTTAAATTTTTTACCACACTCACTACCTCAGGAATTACATCGCCCGCTTTTTGAATTACTACCGTATCTCCAATTCTCGCGTCCAATCTATTTATTTCATCTTCGTTGTGAAGCGTCGCTCGGCTCACTACTGAGCCAGCCACTCGCACCGGTCGCAGATGCGCTACTGGCGTCAAAGCTCCGGTTCTTCCCACCTGCACAAAAATATCTTCGATGACAGTAGTTACTCTTTGAGCTGGAAATTTGTAAGCCACTCCCCAGCGCGGAGATTTACCGGTATAACCCAAGGCATCTTGTATTTTTTTCGCATTCACTTTTATCACAATTCCATCCAGTTCATAATTTTCATTATCTTTTTTATTTACCCATTCTTGGTAAAATTCTTCTATCTCTTCAATGCTTTTACATTTTCTATAATTTAGATTAACCTTAAATCCAAAATTTTTAAGAAGTTCAAGTTCATCTATCTGACTCTTGGGCAAACTTGCATCTTTTGTCTTCGCGAGTAAATTCTGTACTCGGAATTTGCGTGGCGATCCAGTAATTTCGAACATTTTGGAATCATCTAACGTGCTGGATTGCTTCGGAGTACCTCGCAAAGACGATACTGAATTATTTTTTAATTTAGAATTTTGAATTTCATTGGGTATTGGGTATTGGGTATTGGGTATTTCCATCTTCTCTATATCATAAATAAATGAATCAAGTTTTCTTTTGGCTACGACCGCTGAATCTAATTGACGAATCGAACCGGCCGCCGCATTTCTAGTATTGGCAAATTTCGCCTCGCCCTGAGATTCCCGTTCTTTATTGATTTTTTCTAATTCATTTTTCCCCAGCCAAATTTCTCCCACAGCAATTAAATCAATTTTTTCTGGCAATTCCAAAGGAATACTTTTGATGGTTTTGATATTGCTAGTTACATCTTCGCCAATTTCGCCATCGCCCCGTGTCGCTCCTTGTGCCAATCTCCCTTCTTTGTAATTTAAAATAACCTTTAACCCGTCTATTTTTAATTCTACGCAATATTTAATCTCTCCATAATCGCTGAGCTCAAAATTATTTTTTATGGCCATTTTGTCAATTTTTTCTTCCCATTTTTTCAATTCTTCAAAATCGAACACATCATCAAACGACCATTGTTTGACAGTATGCTTAACTTTACTGAATTTATCCAAAATTTCGCCACCCACTCTTTGGGATGGGCTGGTGGCTGAATGAAACTCAGGATTTTCTTTTTCCAATTTAATTAATTCATCCAAGAGTGAATCATAGACTGAATCATCTATTTCTGGCTTATCCAAAACATGATAAAGATAGCGGTGTTTATCCACTTCTTTTCTAAGTTTTTCTATTCTTTGTTGAATCATTTCTTTACTATTCATATCTAGTGTTTTAAAAGTATCTTACATTTTAGCATATCAACATTTTAGCATATCAGCAAAAAAAATGATAATTTACATTTATAAAACTTTAAAAAACCCTTCTTTGGAGAAAGGGTTAATTTGATATTTTGAAAACACATTGGATTAAAGACCGCTCATAGTAACATCCGCCTCTACTGAACGGGTTATCCCATTATATGTTCCAACTGATTTGATTTTAGTTATTCTTTCTATTGTGGAATTAGCATCAGTGCATGTATTCATTGTTGTGTTGCTTGGATTTCTATAAAAATAAAGTTTGTAAGTCCCCCCATTTACACTGCCGTTTACCACAGCATTGCCCGATTCCACAACACAATCTGTTCCTCCAAAAACATCATCCAAATCATCAGTACTTTCCAGAACATGATTTCCATCAGCTTCATTCCATCTATAATCTCTTATTTTCCAATAAGCATATTCTATTCCGCTATCAGCCACCTGAAAAGAATTAACAGACTTGGCTGAGGATAGAGAACTTTTCCTGCCTATTGTCGAAGTAGTCATTAGACTGATTCCGATAACTAGCGAAATCATCATTACAAAAAGAGAAAAAACCAATACGGAACCCCGTTTCATTAAAAAATTTCTTTTGTTATTCATAAATTTATGGAGCATTATTGGGATCTATTCCCACATTTGCCACCGTATAATCTCTAAGAGATGACGTACTTTGAATTATGGCTTCGCTAGAAGCGCCTCCAGTATTATTGGTAATTTTCATTCTTACAGTCACCTTGCCGACTCTAGTACTTGCGCCAGTCGTATCGTTTCCGGCGCTATCTGTAGCAGCAAACGAACCTTGAACGCTTCCCGAAGTCATCACGCTTTCAAAGGTATTGAATGTAGCCGGAGACACTACGTTACATGCAGCTATCTTAGCAGTTGAATCAGCGCCAATTACATTATAACGACTCTCCTTCAAAGAATTACTGTCAAATCTATACCGGATACACGCTCGAGTAGCCCTAGAATAATCAAAAATAACGATACTTGTCGCACTGCTAGACACAACTGAGCTGGTTCTAAAGGTCTTACTCATTAGATTCATAGCAAACTGAGCGTTTTTTAGATTTTCGTTGACATTTTTAGCGCCCTTGTAGGATTTGAAAGCACTGGCAAAAACTCCCGATGATCCAGCCATGACCACCACGAATATTCCCATAGAAATTATCACCTCGACAAGAGTAAATCCATATCTGCTGGAAACTTTGAGTTTTTTATTATTTAATTTTTTGTTAAATTTATTCATTTGCTTATCCCTACTTGTTTTAAACCTGTCAGTCACGACTGACGGGTTCAACTTTTTAGAATTTACATTTGGTATTTGACATTTGACATTTCGAAACTAAGTTCCCGTCCCCCAATCCGTCAAAGTTGTTTGAGAAAAAACACATTTAGCTATTACTGTACAACTAGAGGCACTCGTTGGAGGATTTGATCCATCCCAAGAAACAAAACTGGTAACAATTAAATCGTCTCCGCTATAATCCAAGTCTATCGTTCTACGAAATTTGGTTGCAGTGCCTGCGCTATGCACGTAATATCCGTTTATATCAACATTTAAAACTTTGCTTGTTCCGCAACTAGTAACATTATTAGAATCAATATCTGCTCTGCAATTATTTGAATCTGTCTCGGTAGTCCAATTATTAAAGTTTTCAAAAGTAGCCGGGCTGGTATCTGTTGCACTATCTCGTTGAGCCCAGTTATTATCGCGAATATTTCTCGCCAGTTCCACCCCTTCTTGAGCAAGCATTGAAGCAATAATACTATCTCTTTCGTCTTGAAATTCTCTTAAGCCACTAGAATACAGTGTTAATATAGTGAGCATGGTTACGCCCAAAATAAAAACTGAAAGCATTACTTCTCCGATAGAAAAAGCACTTTTATTAAGTAACCTAAATTTAAAAATTTTATTTTTTATTTTAAACATTTTATTAAAAATTCATTAAGTACAAAACGGGTTCCCAGATTTTTTGATAAGACCGGCAGAATTAATGCACACATATATATTTGTGCCACCCTTGGAGACAGTTATTACTCTCCAGCTACCAGGAACACTATTATCACCATGTGGGGCTACAAACGTAGTATCTATAGCAGAAAAAACCACTACCCCATTTTTTAATGTATAATTTTGATTCAACGCACAACCATTGGTTAAATTATAATTTCCTGATCCATTGGTGAAATCCACCATATAGGAAATACAGGTTGATGAGATACTTTTTCCTGTCAAAGAATAATTCTGCGCTTCTCGCAAGACTGCCATCACTTCTTCAGCGGCTGTATCCAGTTCTGAATTTCTCTTGGCTGTTACCAACGAAGCGATAGATACGGCGCTCATTATTCCAATAATTGCGATCAATACCACCAATTCTATCAAGGACATTCCTTGTTTGGTTTGCAAACACATTTTTTTATTTTTTGTCTCAGGCATATTTTTTTATTTTTGCAAAGATTTTCTGATAGATTTATTATAGCACATTCTTAAAAAAGTCCAAAGGATTTGTATATTTATATTTTTTGTATTTTAAAAACCCTGCCGGACGACACGCGTCAGCAGGGTTTTCCCTCCTTTTTCAATCTTATTTCTTTCGCCGCAAACTGCCGGCGAGACCAACAAG
>DOKP01000027.1:0-230 GCA_003510795.1 Candidatus Moraniibacteriota bacterium
ATTTTTTCGGTCGAGTGGCCGTTTAATTCCAAGGCCATCAATCGACTCTGCACTTGATTGTAAGCATCAAATTTATTCATGATGGCGCGCATCACGGCTGGTTCATTAGACAGATAGCTTTTGGGCATATTTTTTTCCGTGGGACAAAAGATGCATTTTCCCGGGCAAGTGGAGGGTTTGGTGAGCACCGCTACCACAGCTACGCCCGATTGGGTGCGAACGGCGCGCGA
>DOKP01000027.1:310-439 GCA_003510795.1 Candidatus Moraniibacteriota bacterium
GCGCGAAAGCATAGCTTTTTCTAAGATTGGGCTACTTTTTATTTTTTTGGTTAGAACTAACTCATTATAAATTTCTCGTAGGTCAGCGTTAGTGGGTTGGGGGATTTTGTGCGCTCCGCAAAAACTTTT
>DOKP01000027.1:519-650 GCA_003510795.1 Candidatus Moraniibacteriota bacterium
AAACTTTTTTTAAAATCCAAAAATTTTTCCGGATTTTTAAACGGAATTTTAGCAGCTTGAATTATTAGTTCTAAGTGATTGGGGTCTTTGCTAATTTTCATTGCTGATAAATATTTATTGATTATCTCATT
>DOKP01000027.1:776-2739 GCA_003510795.1 Candidatus Moraniibacteriota bacterium
TAACATGTTAGCATTTTAGCATTAAAAAATTAAAACAGTAAAAGTCACAAGTCATCAAGTCATTAGTAATTAAGTGTTTGCTATGATGACTGTTGACCCTATGACTGATGACCTATTCTTCATGAAACAGGAATTAGTTAAAAAAATATTAAAAGANNTGTCATTCCGACCGTATAAATTTCTGTACTCATAAATTTGGGAGCGGAGGAATCTCATTAATCATTTAGATTTCTCCCTGCCTACCGGCAGGCAGGCATGCATAAATTTATGAGTACATAAATTTATTTAGTCGAAATGATACAACCTAAAATTAAATTTATTTATGAATAAAGCGTTAGTTAAAAAAATATTAAAAGATACTGAAGTTGGGTATGAATTAATTAGCGAAAAATTTTCCCAAACCAGACATAGATTCTGGAAAGAGTTGGAATTTATCAAAAATTTTACGTCAGACAAATCCCAGGTGCTTGATTTTGGCTGTGGCAATGGAAGGTTGGTGGAATTATTTTTGGATAAGAATATAAATTACGTGGGTGTGGATGTTTGTGACAATTTAATTAATTTGGCTAAAAAAAATGTAGCGGGTTTAAGGGAGTCTCGAAGAATTCAATTCCTAAAAATAGAAAGTGATTTCAAGAAGTTACCTTTTCCTTCTGAATTTTTTGATTCAATTTATAGCATTGCGGTTTTCCATCATTTGCCTAGCGGGGAGTTAAGATTAGAAATAGCCCGGGAACTTCATCGTTTGTTAAAGAAAGACGGGACTATCATCATAACAGTTTGGAATTTGTGGCAATCCAGATATCGCAAAAATATTTTTAAAAACTGGAAAGAAAAAATTTTAAATAAAAGCGCACTTGATTTCAATGATTGCTATGTGTCATTTACTGATAATCAGGGGCAAAAATTTAATCGATTTCATCACGCTTTTACAAAAAATGATTTAACTAAACTTTTGGAGAAAAGCGGATTCAGCGTGGTTGAGTGCAAAAGGATAAAAGGGAATATTGTGGTTATAGGAAAGAAATAAATAATTACTAATTACGAATTGGGTACAAATATACGAATTTAGGAATTTAAGATTATTAAAATTTAGCGAATTATACGCTGTATGAGTAATTATTTTCCATTGAATTTTTTATTAGTATATTCGTACAAATTTGTAATTCGTAAAGGATTCCTTGACTAAAATTTAATAAAAGTGTATTCTCATATAAGACTTATTTAACAGATAATTTATGTAATTAAGAGTCGAGGAGCAAATCTTCGGTTTTTGGTTTGTTATTATAAAAAAATGAATAAAACATTAACAGAGTTCAATTTAGATCAAAGAAAATCAAAAAATTACCCAGAGTTTAAAACTGGAGATATTGTTAAAGTTCATCGTCGAATTAAAGAAGGGGAGAAGGAAAGAGTACAGATTTTTGAAGGAATAATTATTGCCAAAAAAGGAGGACAAAGCAGTTCTCCAACAATAACTGTAAGAAAAGTTTCCAGCGGAGTGGGTGTGGAGTTGGTTTTGCCAGTATATTCTCCCTCTATTGATACAATTGAAGTAGTCAAGAGAGCGAAAGTTAAAAGAGCTAAACTATACTATATTAGAGATAAATCAGCCAAATCTCTAAGATTGAAATATCAAGATATTGCTAAATTTGGAGCAGTAGAAGAAATTGTTGAAGAAAAGGTTTCGGAAGAGAATGAAGTTAATAATGAAGAAACGAAAGGCGGAGACAATGAAGGTGTTGAGAAAGAAGCAGTTTCAGTTGAGGAAAAATCAAAAGAGGATGCAAAGGAGGAAGAAAAAAAATAATATATTTTACTTTTTTGTTTTTTGAGTTATAATAGGTAGGTGATTTTGTTGTGCGGGTTTTTTGTTTAGCCGCGGTGCTGAAATTGGTATACAGGCCAGCTTGAGGTGCTGGTGCTCGCAAGAGCGTGCGGGTTCAAGTCCCACTCGCGGCAC
>DOKP01000026.1:0-190 GCA_003510795.1 Candidatus Moraniibacteriota bacterium
CATATATTGCGTATGACCCGTTTATTACACCTAAACAGCGGGTGTGGTAGAAAACCCAACAGTAGAAGAGCAAGAAAAAGTGCACGAAGCACTTCTTCTTGCAAAAGAAGTGGAGGATAAAATGGACGATGGAACATCTGTAGAAGTTGTTCTCGTCCATGGCAAGGAAATATATCTTGCCTATTGCATT
>DOKP01000026.1:327-13610 GCA_003510795.1 Candidatus Moraniibacteriota bacterium
AAGCGTGTGTTTAAACGCTTGCCCTTTCTATAAAGTTTCTTTTTGAGAAAGGAGATTTTTAGAAGATTACAATTAATTTTCAATAATAAATTTACAATTTACAATAAATTTAAAATTTCCAAAAAGTCCCTACCAAGCTGGTAAAAAGTATTTTATTTCACAAATATTCTCCGCAAAAAAATCCCATAAACAAACTTGCGTTTGCACGGGACAAATCCCGCAAATAGATTTACATCTACACGGGACTAAAGGCTCTCTCCAATTTGTGGAGAAAGTTTTAGATAAAATGCTACCAGCTTAGTGATGAGTTTTATTTTTTCTTAAAAACTTTAGTAAATAAAGACAAATCTTCTGGGGTTATTTCCTTGAGTAGATATAAAATTCCAAAATAAATTGAAAGTAAGACGAAGCCGATGGGGAGGAAACTAAAATGACCAGCTGGGGTAAAGAGAGCTAGTGCATATAAAATTATGCCAGCCATAAGAACTTTTAATATTTCCTTAAGATTAAAAGAAGCTCCGAAGTGTTTTCGAATATAATAAAGCATCGCTAGCATCACAAAAAAAGAAGTGATAGCAGTGGCGATAGCTGAGCCAAGGATGCCCATTTTTATTATTAAAATATAGTTTAAAATAATATTTAACGCTAAGCCTAAAAATGAAATCCACATAGCTACCAAGGTTTTCCCACCGCCATTGGCGGCAAAACTCAGTACATAAAAAATAGTTAGAAATCCCACTCCAACAACTAAAACTGACATTGGAAGCGCGCCGGCTAAATATTTTTCTCCATAAAGAAGCGCTAGTGTTTGAGGCGCGTAAACAGAAAGTAAAATTACCATGGGAGTTAAAAAGATTAGCATAATCCAAAGAGCATTGTCTATAATTTCTTTGGCATTGGTTAAATTATTTCCAGCGCTCTTTCGCGACACCATAGGCAAAAGAAATATAGTCATGGCATAAAATACATAGTAAGGGATGCGCCCCACTGTAAGTGAAGCGTTGTAGATTCCTGTTAGAGCATCGTCATGTAAAATTCCCTTGACCATATATAAATCAATACTGATAAGCAGTTCATAAGCCAGGAAAAAAACTACTATTTGCCAGCCATAGTTAACTAATTTTTTCCAAGGAAAATCGACGGGCAAATTTTTATCTTCAGGTAGTTGAGAAATTTTTTCTTTAATTTTTTTATCAATTATAAATTTATCAATTAAAAAAGCAATCACGAAAACAACAAAGGGGGCGATAATATAGCCAGAGATTGATCCATATAGGCCAAAGACGATAGCCAATCCTACCACAAAGATAATACGCAAAAATGAGCGCACAGTCTTTAGGGTAGCTTGGGTATTGAATTGATGGAGCCCTGTATAATAGGAGAAATAAAAAGAAGCGGCCGCAAAAGCCGGGATTATCAGAGATGAAAATTTAAAAAGCGGCGTCAGGGTAGGGTCGCCCAAGGCCAGAGAAATTAATGGCGCGCTCAAATAAAAAATAGCGGTGATAGCGGTGATGAGGATAGTTTGGATAAAAATAGCTTGTCTTTTTATTTTTAAAATCAGACGTGGATTAGTTTCAAATATTTCGCTGATGTATTTGGCCATGGCAGTGGGGATTCCGTTACCAATAAGCACGATAATCATAGTAGTAAGAGTAATGATAATTCCATAACGGCCATAATCAGCCGGTCCCAAAACACGACCCAAAATGGAATGGATAATAAAACCCGAAAGGTTAAAAATAATTTCCGAAACAGTAACCCAGAGGGCGGATTTGGCAATGCTATGAGACATATGGTTTAATTTTAAATTTTGAATTTCAAATTTCAAATGAATTTTTAATGATTAAGTTTTTAATATTTTAAGATAAAGGGTTTGTGTCATCTCGAACGTAGAGATAGCGGAGTTGAGAGATCTCGATTTTAGATTTCTCCACTTCTAAATTTTTGAGTACAAAAATTTATTCGGTCGAAATGACATATAGACATGCGCAGTAAGATTTTAGCTAGCAGTTTCTTTGTTTCATGTTATATGATATGTGCTACATGGCCTAGGATTTCTTGATGTATATTATCCACATTTCCGTTTCCGTTTATAATCTTCATTTCAAAAACAGTGGCTAGTTTATCGTAGATATTCTTTTTGTCTATTAAATATTGTAAACCTTGGTCGGGCACACGGTCGCGGCTCATTATTGATTCAGGGTCAGCTTGAAGATAAATTGATAGGTGCGGTTTTAAAATTTTTGCAGAGATGCGATTTATCGCGTCTGGCGTATTTTTGCTAAGATATTCTATATTAACCACTGTGTCATAAAAATAGCGGTCTGATAATATGTAATCAAATTTTTCTTGTTCTAATCTCTGAATAAGTTTTTTAAAGCGTATTAAATCAAAGCGTAAAAAAACTTTTCGTAAAAATATTTGTAAAAAGTTTGCTTTAGTTATGCTGATATTTTCTTTTTTTGAGCTAATATTGCATTTCCCAAGAAGTTTGCAGATAAGACAATATTTATTTTTAAAGTTATTAATTTTGTTGGCCAAAGAAAAGTTGATAGCATGAAAATAAAAAACTTTCTTGCCTTGAGATTCCAGATAACTTTTTAATAGGTTTATTTGCGTAGATTTACCGGAACCATCCAATCCTGATATAGTTATTATTTTCATAGTTTTAGTACATTAATACGGCTATTGGTTGCATCTTGGCTACGACATTAACAATTTTATTGGCTTCCATGCCAGAGATGACCTCTTCTACATCTTTGTAATAAGCACTGTCTTGCAAAATAACTCCATCAGACTTTGCGTTATATAATTTAACATTACTTGTTTGCATCTTTTGAAAAAGCTCTTCTTTATTATGAGAAATATCAGTTAAGGGATTTTTTCTTCGGCCAGTTCCGTGGCTAGCAGAGAAGAAAGTTGATTCATTGGCATCTGTTCCCGCGCAAAGATAGGCGGGAGTGCTCATTGAAGATGGGATAAAAACGGGTTCCCCAGTTTGCGAAAAAATCGGATGATTTTTAACGCGAGCAGGCCCCGAAGCGCGCACCGTTCCATTTCTGTGAACCCAAACGTCTTTATCAAAGTGATTTTCGCGATGAATATATACATGAGGCATATCGTAAAGCATATCCAATTCAGGATTCTTGCCCAAAACTTTTTCAATAGTAGTGTCTAAATGATGATTAAGAATAGTTCGGTTGGCATAGCCTTGGTTAGCCGCCGCATTATGAGAAGTTAAAAATAATTTTCCTTCAACGCTTTGATCATTGTAAGAAAAATAATCTGGGCTGTCTTTCTCTAGTTCAATTTTTCTCCATAAAGACTTAAATTCTTTTTTGTAATCAGTTTTAAATAAGAACTTTCCAATTTCCAAAATAATTTTTTGACTAAGATGTTCTTTTCTTTTTGGGGTATACAGATAAGAAGCATATTGCCCCAGAAGCCCAGAGCCAGTGTGCAAAAGGAATATATATTGACCCTCAGAAACTCCAAATTTTTTGGCAATTTCAAGATTTTTAATTTCAGTGATTTTCATAAGATCTAAAAAGTGATTGCCAGCAGCACCCAAAATTCCTAGGCGATATTTCCCAATATGCAAAAAAAGTTTAGGGATAGCATTAAGGATATCTTTTTCCGAAGGTATCTCTGAGAAAAAATTTCCGCCTTCAAAGGTGTTTTCAATTTCATTTTTGGTACGAGTTTTAAAAAATTCTTTTACTGGGGCCATGCCTTTTCGACAAATATCCATAATTAAAGAATAGGGAACTTTTGTTCCGATGTAGGCTTTGGTGGGAATAGTTTCGATAAATTCTTGGAAAAGATTATTAATATTAGTGGGAGTTAAATCAGCGTCAGTCAGGTTGGTTTTTATAAACCTCATTCCGCAGTTAGGAGCAGTGTCATTTATTTGAGGCAGTAGATAATTTTCGGAGGCGATTACTGTTCCAGTTGGATTTTTGCGTCCCTTTTTGCTGTGCACATCACTCATAGCGGTTACATGATGAAAAACAGTTTCTTGACTAGCCACTCCTTCAATTTCTGCTAACGTTGAATCATTGGGCATTAAATCATCAGAAACATGTAAAATTGCTGGCACCTTCATTTTTTCAGTCTTATATTCTTGTAAATGTTCTGATTTTTTAGTAATATTATTTGACATAATTTTAGTTTTATTGTATATTGAATCATTGGTTTTTTACTAATTTATGGTAACATATTATGGTTAAAAAACCAACGAGACACAAATATTTTTTCTTTTTTCAAAAATCTTTGAGGAGAAAATTATGAAAAGGTTTGTTTTTATATTAGTGGTTCTTTTTAGCGTAGTTTTCGGTAACGATTCCTTTGCCAAGGAAATTTCTGTGGGCGAAATGAGATTTATCGGCCTGGGTTCAACGCAGGCCTTGAGTGTTCATTTTAGAGGAATACAAGGGCGAACTTGCGTGGTACTTATTCGAGCCCTTCAGGACAATAAGGAGATCTTTTCTCAAAAGATAAGTTTTGATCAAGATCGAGAGGAGAGAAATTTTTTCATCGGAGAAAAAAAGATAACTCTTTTTTATATTCCGAAAGGGCTAACGGTACTTCTCAATGACGAGGAGGTGTGAAAATGAAGAACAGAGACGGTGTTCGCCAATGCGGATGCTGTCTCTTTAAATTTTATTGTAGAGACGCCCCGGTGGGGCGTCTAGAAAATTTAAAAAACAAAAGACGCAGCTACGTCTCTACGCGTGAAGATTAATATTTTTTACAATTTATCATAAAGCTCTTGATATTTCTGAGCGGCGACATGAATGTTGAAGTTTTTGTGAGAAAATTCCAGGGCATTTTTTGCTAGAGTAAGTCTTTTTTCTTTATTGTTGTACAAATCGATGATAGCTTGAGTTAGGGCAAGAACAGAATCTTTTTCTACGGAAACAGAATTATTATCACTGGAAAATTCTTTTAAAATTGGCAAATCAGAAACGATAACCGCTTTAGCGCAAGCCATGGCTTCAACAACTACCAAAGGAATATCAAATTTGCCGTTCATGTTGCCTACTGGAAAAATACTAATATCAGAGAGATTATAAATATCGCTCATCTTATAACTCCCGCTGTCATGAAAAGAAACTTTATTTAAAATATTTTCTTTTTTAAGTTTGGCAACAACCTCTTCTTTTTTAATAGCATCTTTATCATTTTTTACTCGCACTGCTAGAGATAATCGGGCCTCGGGGATTTGCTGGCTAACTTCGATAAAGCTATCAATGACTGTGTCCATCGCGCCTAAGCGAATGTATTCTCCAGCGAAATTTACAATGAAATCATCTTTGGTAAAGCCCGCTTTTTTTAATTCCGCAGAGCTTTTTTCTCGCGGATAGTAATCATGCAGATCTATGCCAGGATAAATTTTATAAACATTATCAAACCCCAAACTTTCTAATTTGTTTTTTGCATAATCCGAATAAGTAGTAATGATGTCGCCAAACATCATTTTTTTTATTTCGCCGTCGCTAAATAAATCTTCGCGCAAAGTTGCAACAGTCTGAATGGTTTTACTTTTTCCTTTTAAAATATTTTTTATCAGCCAAGAATTGCTTTTGGTGGGAGTAAAGAAGTAATGTTTGATGCTAAAAGAATTTTTAAATAAAAATTGAAAAAACAAAGAGCGTAATTTGTCAGAAAATTTAAAATCTTTTTCACTGTACTTATAAATTTCTTCTTGTTTAATGTTCGTTGATAATCCCAGTTGAGTATGAGTGGTCGTTAGATGAATTTCTGGCGAATCCGAATTATGAGATATCTCTTTAGCCAGATTATAGGCGAAGTTTTTACTGGCTTCATCCCAAGGGGGAGTAATTGGGCGGGAGACAAAAAGGATTTTTTTAGGGGTAATTTTTATTGACATTTTTGTTATATTATGCTATAATTTAAAATCGTAGTTAATCTGTCGATATAGATAGACAAGTTTACGATTAAGGGCTTCTATATGCTTAACAATAGCATATTGGGGCTAAATTATAAAGTTTTTTGACAAGAGGAGATGACAAATGCATTATTTAACAGTAATTAAAGCATATGAGACTTCGCGTGTGCGGTTTATCAACACGGATAATCTGGAAAAACATATTGAATATCTCAAGGAGTGTGAAGAAGATGTTATCGCCTATTATCCGCTAGAAGATTCACTCGAGCCGATTGGGAAACTCATTGAGGACTCGCTGTCGGCGAGTGGTAAATATCTTGGTGGTCAGATGGAAGAACTGCTGACCAAATTGGTTCAAGATATATTTAAAAAAGGATTTGACGATGCGGTAGAAAAATACGGCATTCAAGAAGAAGAGGGATAACAGAAAAATAAATGAATTTAATGTCGAAGGAGGTGATGCTGATGAAATAAGCTAAAGCTTTTTCCGTGATGGAAGAGGCGAAAAATAAATCATAAGGAGGGTGGGTATGATAAGTTGAGCCAACATTTCCTCGATAGACGAGGTGGGCATCCGATGCATCGTGCCTAATCACAAAGAAGAATGCATGCAAGTTTTGGAGAGGTTGAATTTTTAAAGGAAGCGTCTGTTGATAGGGGCTAGAACGCTAGTAGCCCTTGATAGTTAAATCTTACAGACAAGATTTGCTAGTATACGGATGATAATTTTAAAAATTCAACAAGGTCAGAGAAATGATCTTAACTTGCGCCGACAATCCTCTCAAAAATAAATCCCGCTAGTACGCTGTTACTACCGGGATTTTTAAATTTCTCCAAAAATCACTTTTGGCAGTTTACTACCGTACTCTAGTGTACAGTAGCAAATGACTATTATTGTTTTGAATGGTTTTTTTTAAAGTTTTTTAAAGTTTTGTTTGACAGCGGGCAGTCTTGTGCTAAGATTTATTAAACTATAATTTGTAGTTATAGAAGTACCTTGTATAAATAATTTTCTCAAAGAAGGAGGTCTTTTGGAAGAGCTTTGGCTGGCAGTCGACGCAAAAAGAGATGAAAAAGAGGAGGTTCAATTTCGAAAAATGTTAGCAGATGCTCGAAATCTTGCAAAGCAAGAAAATGTGGAGCTGACTTTGGAGATTTTTGAGTCCACAGCTGAGGAAATTTCGGCTGGAAAGAAAGTATCAACACCAGAGCTCGCCAAATGCGAAGAAGCTGGTTTTGGGAGAATTACCAATTTGCTTGGTTCTGAATTTGCGAAACTGGAAATTCCAGAACTGCAACGGCTTTTGAACATAATTTCATTTGGATGGAACAGGTTAATTGGAGAAGAACTTCTCGAAAAGTTGGAAGATAATGCGATGGACATTTATCCTTTCGAGCTGCAGTTAAACAGGAATAGGGAGGTTCTCTTGTCTCGAAACGACCTTCGTAAATGTCCAGGAATTTTCAGTCCTATTTTCGAGATATTAAAGTTCGTTTCGAAGTGAGAGGATGACTTGCGTTTCTCTCAAGTATTTCCAAAAGGCATGGTATAGGAAAACTATACGCCATGCCTTTTTTCTTTGACAAATTAACTTAGTTAGCTTATGTTATGGGCGTGGTTCTTTCTTGAGATATGAAAACCGTCTAATTGTCGGGCATCCTATTTACGAAATCGGGGATTATAGAGTATCTCAAGATTGAGCCACATTTTTTAGAGATTACTGAAAGAATTTATTTCAGTGGTCTTTTTTTATTTGTTTGAATTGTAGAGCTGAGATTTCTCCATGCATAAATTTCCAAGTACAGAAATTTATTTAGTCGAAATGACACAGCAAGAGAAACCCCCTCTGTCCTGCTGGACATCTCCCCCTTTGGGTACAAAGATGAAGAAGGGAAATCTATTTTAAAATTTAATTATTTAATCATTCATTTAAAATTTAAAATTCAAAATTTGAAATTATTTTTTATATCAAGCTAATTGGGTCCACATCAATCTGCCAGCCATTGGGTAAAGATTTTAGTTCCGCTTCAAGAGACGGAGAAATTTTTTCTTCGTTTTTTATTTTTAAGATAATTTGCATCGCGTACCTTTTTCTAATCTTGGGGACATAAGGTGCGCGCGGAGGATAAATTTGAAGGTTATTATTTTCATTATTAGCCTCTTTAAGTTTGGCAAAAGTTTTTTCGGCTTCTTTCTGAGTAGCGCTTAAGGAAAAATCTCTATAAGTCAATTTAATAATTTTAGAAAAAGGCGGATAAGAAAGAGATTTGCGTTCTTTGATTTCGTATTCATAAAGTTTGGCATAATTTTTTTCGGCCGCCCACTGGATAATTTGATTCTCGACGTGATAGGTTTGAATAATAGCTTTGCCAGCGTATCTAGCGCCAGTGCGACCAGTGCGACCGATAGCTTGAGTGATGAGAGAGAAAGCGTTTTCGTTGGTGTGAAAATCAGGAAAAGCAAACAGGCTATCAGCGTCGATTATGCCCACTAAGCCGACATTATTCAAATCCCAAGCCTTGGCAATCATTTGGGTGCCGATTAAAATATCAATTTTTTTCTCAGAAAAATCTGCCCATATTTTTGTTTGAGCTAGAGTTGATTTTTTCATACTTTGGGAGTCTACACGGGCGATTTTAGCGGAAGGAAAAAGTTTCTCAATTTCTTTTTCTATTTTTTCGGTGCCCAGTCCCATATTTCTAAAAGTCATTCCTTGGCAATTTGGACACATCGGGAAATCTCCAGTTTCAAATTTGCAGTGCAAACATTCATAGTTGCCTCTTTTCCTATAAGTCAAAGCCCGCTCACAATCAGGACAAGTCAAAACAGTCTTACAAGTGGTGCAAGCGGAAAAAGTACTCATTCCTTGGCGATTAATAAAGAGAATAGTTTGGAATTTATTTTGAAGAGTCCATCTAATTTCACTTTCCAGTTTCTCAGATATGGGAGAAACGATTTTTACTTTTTTCCAATTTTTCCAATGTTCTTTTCTTAAGTCAATAATATCTATAGTGGTTCTTAGTTCGCGGTCAACGGTTCGCGGTAAAGACATATTTAAATTAGCTCTTAGTTTTTGGTCAACAGTTCGCAGTGGAGGCAGTGTCAATAATTTATATCTATTCTGTGAACTGTTGATTGCGAACCCTGAACTACTTCTAAAATATGTTTCAACGCGGGGAGTGGCGGAACCAAAAACTATCTTAGCGCCGTAAATATTTGCTAATTCTTCGGCTACCGTGCGGGCATCGTAATGAGGATTCATCTCCCATTGCTTAAAAGAAATGTCCTGCTCTTCATCGACAATAATTATTTTTAAATTTTTAAAAGGAGCACTGACGGCATGACGAGTACCAATAATTATTTGCGCGGTGCCACTTTTAACAGCTTGCCAATTTTTATAATATTGACCCTTGGATAATTTGCTATGAAGTACGGCAATTTTATCCTCGCCAAAAAATTCTCCATAGCGCTGGATTTCCTGGGCGGTGATAGTGAGTTCGGGCAAGAGAATTAGGGCTTGAGCGTTTTTTTTATTTTTTAAAATTTCTTTGATAGATTCAAAATAGACTTGGGTTTTGCCAGAAGAGGCGGGGCCAAATAGCAGGTAGTTTGTAGTTTGTAGTTTGTAGATCGTAGAAGTTTTTGTAATTTCTTGGATGGCGGATTTTTGTTCCGGAGTTAATTTTATTTTGTTTATTGTTCCATGCTCCATGTTTTGTGCTATGTGTTTTGTTTTTCTTGTCTTTGCAATTTTTGGGACGAACATTTTCATTGCTATTCCTAGGGAGACAAAATAGTATTTAGAAATAAATTGAGCGAGTTGTATTTGCTTGAGAGTCAAAAATTTTTCTTCCATAACGGAGATAACTTTTTTGAGTTGGATATTTCCCATTCGGGGAAAGTCTGACTTACTTTCTAAAACTATGCCGTTAATTGTTCTTTTGCCCAGAGGAATTTTTACCAACGAGCCAGGGGCAATTTTATCTTTACAAAGGTAATAAAAAGATTGATCCCGATAAAGCGGAATTCTGGTTAATGGCACGATGCTGATAATATATCTGTTCATATTAACATTTTAGCATAGAACATAGAACATGTAACATAAAACACGTTGGCATATAGCATTAAAACAAAAAAGCATTAAAACATTAAAACAATATAAATTAATTTCGAATTTTTAATTTTGAATCAAATCTTAATTTTTCAATTACTCAAACTCTAGGTCATCTCATTTTTTGTCTTAAGATTTTTTTTAAATCATTAAGTCATTAGAAATTCACTCGAAATTCAAAATTAAAAATTCGAAATTTTTCAAACTTCCCCTTTTTGCAAACTATTGCAGTTTGTATTTGTAAGGATGTGGGTATATAATATAGTCAGTTTAAAGAAGTTCTTTGTGAAAACAAAAAAAGATCTGAAAAGTCAGATCAAAAATAAAAAGGAGTACATTATGAGAAAAGATGCTGGCTCCAAAAATAAAACAACTGCAGTAGTCATTAATCCTTATTATGTTTTTAAAGAAGATATAACTGGCGATTGTGCCGAGATAAACTGCGATACAGAGGAGTGTGGAAAGTATCCGCGTTGCGAGGGATGCAATTGTATCCCAGAAAATAAAGAAAAGGAAAATTAATGAGACTGCTTCTTTCGTGCCTTGGTAGAAATCTGCCTGGGCACGTAGTTTTTTTAATTTTTTAAACTATGCTTATCCGCTACTTTTTGCAATTAAAATCTATAATCTAAAACCTACAAACTATAAACTAAAACCTAGCGCTTATTTGTAAAAAATTTAATTATAGCTTAAGCTTAAAATATTAGAATTAACTAGCAAAAAGAGATATTTATGCAAAGAAAAATTTTTATTGGAATTGAATTATCAGGGGCGGTGAAAAAAAGATTAATGCAAAAAGTGGAAAAATGGAAAGACTTGCCTATCAGATGGAGTAGGGAGGAAAATTTACATTTAAATCTGATTAATTTGGGGCATGTCGAAGATGAGATTGTTTTTGATATTTGTGATAAAGTGCGAAAAGTAACTGAAGAGATTGATCTTTTTGATATTGATATGGATAAAATCGAACTAAGCCCAACAATTGGTGAAGAGGCAAAGATGATTGTTTTTAGCGGTAAGGAAAATGAAAAATTAAAAAGACTTTGTGAAGAGATTGAAAAAGCTCTTGGAATTTTTACTCAGCCCAAAAAAGTTTTTCGACCCACTATCATCTTAGGTAGGCTTCAACAATATGGTTGGCAAAAACTAGATCCAACTCCTGAAATAGGTGAAGATTTCACCGTGCTACTTCCGATTGAAAGTGTAGAAGTTTTCGAAAGCACTCTCATTGACGGCAAAAGAAAATTTGCATCGGTGGAAAGCTGCGCACTTAAAATTTAGTAAAAATTTAAGTGAATTTCAAATTTCCAATGCCCAATTTCCAATAAATTTTCAATGATTTAATGTTAGAATAATTTCCTAATGACTGATTGCAGATGGCTGATGACGATTTTCATGACGATTTTCATTCTTGACACATTTTCATAAATACTGTAAGCTCAAGGGTAGACAATAAAATAATTTATAAATGGTGCTTAAATACTCGAAAAATAGTAATTAAGCTATATTTTTGTTTTTATGATAGTTATTAGATTTTCAAGAGTAGGAAGAAAAAATAAGCCACAATTTAGGATTGTAGTTCAAGAGAATTCAGCTACCCCAACTGGCAAACATATTGAAATTTTAGGAAGTTGGGATCCAGCCCAGAAAAAAGGTGTTTTTAAAAATGAGAGAATTCAATATTGGTTAGGAACAGGCGCTCAAGCTTCAGACTCTGTACACAATTTGTTGGTAGCCCAAAAAGTTATTGAAGCCAAAAAGAGAATTGTCAAGATGAAAAAAGTAGAAGAAGTTAAGACCGAAGAAGCTCCAGCGGTTGCCACCACTTCAGAAGCTCCAGTTACTGAGGAAGTTAAAGCTGAGTAATTTCGTTGACAATCAGGGAGATAAGCGCTATATTAGTTAAGTAAATTAAATAATCCGCAGACAGTAGGCATTTAAATAAGACCTGCCGAGGATAAGAAGCAATTTTTTTAAAGTTGTTTTTATCAAGTTCTGCAATTAAAAGCAGAATTTTTTATTAGATGAAGCTAAATTTAATTGCATAAGTTATAAAATAATTAATAGTCCGCCAGCTGGCGGAAAAAATATGTTAACAAGATTACAAAAAGAAGACATCGTCAAAAATTTGACCGAGAAAATCAAGTCTTCCAAAGCTATCGTTTTTGCGGATTATCGTGGAGTTAAAACTAACGATATCAATGAATTGAAGAGTCGACTGAAGAAAGAAGGTACTAATCTTAATGTTATTAAAAAAAATCTGATAGAGATTTCTTTGAAAAATGCTGAGATTGAGGTGGATGTAAAAAGTTTAGCCGGACAGCTAGCCATTACTATTTCAGACAATGATGAAGTGGCGCCAGCAAGAATTTTAAGTAAATTTGCCAAGGAGAATGAAAATTTGAAAATTTTAGGAGGAGTTTTGGGAGTTAAAGGTATGAGTGCTCAAGAAGTAGATGCTCTAGCTAAACTTCCAAGCAAACAAAAGATGTTGGCTAAACTGGTAGGAACATTGAACGCTCCAATCTCAGGCTTTGTTAATGTACTAGCCGGCAATATGAGAGGATTAGTAAATGTAGTTAAAGCCATCGCGGACAGCAAAGCGTAATAAATTGCTAAAGGGTTAAACTGTTAATAAGTTAATTTAAATAATAAAGTAATCAATAAATAGTTTTGGTGGGTAGATCTGTGAACTACAAACTAAGAACTGTGAACTAATAATATGACAGAAGAAAAAAAAGAAGAAGTAGTTGTTCCTGCTAAATTTGAAAAACTAGTAGCAGAGATTGAAAAAATGAGTGTTTTGGATCTTTCAGAATTAGTAAAAGTTTTAGAAGATAAATTTGGTGTTAGTGCTGCTGCCCCGATGATGATGGGAGCTGCTGTTGCTACTGAAGTTGCTGCAGTTGAAGAAAAAAGCCAATTTGACGTAGAATTAACAGCCGCTGGAGACAAAAAAATCAATGTTATCAAAGTAGTTCGTGAAATTACCGGACTTGGTCTAAAAGAATCAAAAGATATAGTTGATGCTGCTCCAAAAATGATTAAAGAAAAAGTTGCTAAAGCTGAAGCTGAAGAAATGAAAAAGAAACTAGAAGAAGCTGGCGCAAAAGTTGAATTAAAATAATTTTACTTTCGATAATAAAAACCCCGACAAAAATCGGGGTTTTTGTATTTCGTAGGAACGTACCACGGTACGTTCACAAAGGTTACTTTTTGTTTCGCAAAAGCTCTCCCTCTGCCTGTCGGCATCTCCC
>DOKP01000026.1:13691-20386 GCA_003510795.1 Candidatus Moraniibacteriota bacterium
AATGTTAATATGCTAACATGATTTAATGCAAACAATTTCGTTCTTAGGCGTATAATATAAGTACATTCATGAATTATCAAGAAAATAGTGCCGAGGATAAAGATTTAGTATTGGCAGCTATAAAAAATCCAGATGAATTTCAAGCAATTGTAACTCGGTATTGGAGCCGGTTGTTTTGTTATATCCGCCGAATGTCATATTTTTCCCAAGAGGATATTGAAGATATTTTGCAAGAAGTTTTTATTAAAATTTACCGGTATTTGAATGATTATGATACAGAAATGACTTTTTCTACTTGGGTTTATCAAATCACCAGAAATGCTACAATTGATGAAATACGAAAAAGGAAAGCTCGGCCACAAACTACATGGCTGGAAAATGAAGATTTAATAAAAGTTTTAAAATCCAGTCTAAATCTAGAAAAAGAGTATGTCGATAATGAATCAATTGAAAAAATCAAAGAAATTATTACTCAAATGCCAGATAAATATAGAGAAGTTTTGATTTTAAGATTTATCGAAGAAAAGAGCTATGAAGAAATTGTTGACATTGTTCAACTACCCAAAGGGACAATCGCTTCGCTGATAAATCGAGGCAAGAAAATCATTATTGACGAAGCCATAAAGAAAGGAATTTTATTAAAATAAATTATATGAAAAAAAATCCTATTCAAAAAATTATTGAAAAAATAAAACAAGAAAAAATTGTTCCAGAATCAAAGTTTTTCTTAAATTGGAAAAGTTATCTTTTTTGGTTTATTTGGTTAGTGACTTTATTTTTAGGAGCCGTATTTTTTTCTTTTATTATCCTAAATTTATTAGATATTCATCCAAGCGTTATTCGCCAGCTAGGATTGGGAAGAATATTTTTTATTTTAGCCAGGACCGCTCCTTATTTGTGGATAGCGTTAGCCATCTTGACCGGGGTGAGTGGATTTTTAGCAATTAAAAAAACCAAAAGAGGCTACCGCTATAGCATTCTTTTTATCACCAGTATTGGAGTTTTGATTATTTCTATGTTAGGAGCGTTTATTCATTTGGCTAAAATAAACAGACATTTAGGAGAAGGTAAAATGTTTGACAGGCCGATGTCCAGAGGAATTGCTTTTCCTGTAGAAAAAAGATGGCAAGATCCGCAAGAGGGATTATTGGGTGGGGAAATAATTAAAATAAATGAAGAATTTTTCAATTTAAGGGGATTTAATGATGAAATATGGGAAGTTCGTTATTCAAGTGAAACAGAGTTTAAAATTAGAAGAATGGAAGAAAATATTGTGGTGGCCATTATCGGAGAAAAAATAGGTGAGCATATTTTTAAAGCTTCTTTGGTTTTGCCACCGCCTTTTGATAGAAGACCAGATAGGCGTTAAGTTTAAAATTTCAAAATCCAAATGTCATGCAAACTTTTTATATAGAAATCGTATTATTAATATGCATAAAAAATGTTTTAATTATAATATTTTAATTTGATAAAGATGAAGAAGAAAAATATATATATTGGTTTATTAATAGGATTAATTGTTTTGGGAGGAGGATTTTATTGGTATAAAAAAAGCAATTCCAGTACGGCTAGTGTTCGCTACGTAACTCAAGCCGCTAAAAAGGGGACTCTAGAATCGACAATTATCGCCAGTGGAAGCATTGTGGTGGATTCCCAAGAAACTGTTGACCCAACTATTAGCGGAACAATTGCTGATTTGGCGGTAAAGGTTGGGGATACAGTTAAAAAGGGAGATTTTCTTTTTAGTGTTGTAAATGATGACCTAGATGCAAATGTGGCGCAGTCTAATGCTTCTTATCAACAAGCTTTAAATAATTTAGACTCAGCTAAAAATTCAAAACTTTCAGCCGAAGCAGAATACCGAGTGGCAAAAAACAAAGATGACGACGACGATGATACTTATACCGGCAGGCAATTGGATGTTTTAAAAAATAAAATAGATTTAGCCGAGGGTTCCATAATTCAGGCCCAAAAAAGTCTGAGCGCTTCTGCATCTTCTTATAGAAATATAGTTTCAGACGCTGGCAAAAGAAAAGTTACTTCTCCGATTGCTGGAACAATTATAGAAGTTTCGATAAAAAATGGAGATGAGTTGGGTTCTTCGTCAAACAATGCAAGTGAGTCAGCGCTTATCGTAGGTGATTTAAAAACTTTAAAAGCTGAAATTCCTGTTAATGAAGTAGATATTGCCAAAGTAGCAGTCGAGCAAAAAGTTTCTATCACACTGGATGCCCTGGCGGATACAAATTTTACCGGAGAAGTAGAAAAAATAGATTCAATCGGTACAGCTACATCAGGCGTAGTGAGTTATGGTGTAACTGTGAAATTCGATCAATTGGATGATCGTATCAAACCTGCAATGAGCGTCTCGTCTATTATTTCAGTTAATAAAAAAGAAAATGTAATAATGATTCCCAGCGGTGCCATTAAAAATGGACAGCGAGGAGATTATATAGAAGTGCTAGAACAAGGCGTGCCCAGAAAAGTTAATGTGACAGTAGGAAATACTAACGATGTTAACACTGAAATAGTAAGTGGAATTACCGAGGGTCAAGAAGTTGTTACCAAAACAATAGCTACCACTGGTAGCCAAACAGCTGCTAGCAGCACTTCGAGCACTAGCAATAAAAGTAGCAGTTCTTCAATAAGAATTCCCGGTATAAGTGGTGGCGGTGGTCCGCGGGACTAAGTAATGAATATTAAATAAAGATAGGATTTGCGTTTTTAAATATTATTTTTTGTTTTATACGTTTCTAAAAAATATCATTTTTTCTCGCCTTTCGCAGTAGCACGGCAGTTCAAAAAAATAATATTTTTTAGAAACTGGAGTTGCATAGCTTAAGAGCGTAAGTCTTAAAAAATATAATTATGATTGAATGCAAAAATATCCAAAAAATATATGTTAATGGGGATGTGGAGACTAAAGCGCTCAAAGGAATTTCTTTTAAAATTAATAAGGGCGAATTTGTTTCTATTATTGGTCCAAGTGGAAGTGGAAAGTCAACTTTGATGCATATCTTGGGAGCTTTAGATTCGCCGACCGACGGAACATATTTTTTAGATGGGGCGGAAGTTTCTAAGTTAGATGATGACGAGCTTTCTGATTTACGAAGAAACAAGATAGGTTTTGTTTTTCAATCCTTTAACCTTTTGCCTAGAACGAGCGTGATGAGAAATGTGATGATGCCTCTTATTTACTCAGGAATAGATAGAACTAAAAGAGAAGAAAAGGCTCGGGAATGTTTGAGATATGCAGGAATGGATGAGGATAAGTTTTGTAATCTTTCTAATCAGCTTTCGGGCGGTCAAATGCAAAGAGTAGCTATCGCTAGAGCGCTTATTAATGATCCAGCTATAATTTTAGCGGATGAGCCGACGGGAAATTTGGATACGAAGACTAGTCATTTGGTAATGAATGCGCTTAAAGAATTAAATGATAAGGGGCATACGGTTGTTTTAATTACGCATGAAATGGAAGTGGCTCAATATGCTAATCGTATTATTACGATTAGAGATGGAGAGATTGAATCGGATGTGGGAAATAAGTCTTAAATGTTGAAAATGTTCTAGATGTATGTCATTTCGACTCGCCTCGCTAAAGCTACTGCGAAGCGGGCCAAGTAAATTTATGTACTCATGAATTTATGCGTGGAGAAATCTTAATTATATATAAAATTTATTAGATCTCTCGACTCCACTATCGTTTCGCTCGAGATGACACACGAATAAATTTTTGTTCTATGGATAAAATGTTAATATGTTAATCCGCCTCCGACCAGTTGGCGGATGGCGGAGCTAAATATGATAAAAGATTTAATACAAGAAGTAATATGGTCGCTGATGGGCAATAAGGTTCGCTCTGGTCTTACGATTTTGGGAATTGTAATAGGAATTGCCTCAGTAATTACAATGGTGGGAATTGGCCAGGGATCAAAGAAATCTATCGAAACTCAGATAGAGTCGATCGGCTCTAATTTAATTATGATTATGCCTGGCTCGCAGAGTGTCGGTGGCGTCAGGCAAAGCTCAGGTAGCGCTCAAACCTTAACTGAGGATGATGTGTCAGCTATTAAAGATAAAGTGGATAATATTAGAGCTATCGCTCCATCGGTAACGGGTAATTATCAAATTACAGCCAAAAATAATAATACTCGAACTCAAGTTATCGGAGCTACAACCGATTATGCAATGGTAAAAAATGTGACATTAGATAGTGGTTTATTTTTTAGCGAAAATCAAGTAAAAAGTTCTGCTAAAGTAGCTGTGATTGGACCAGATACCAGTGAATCTCTTTTTGGCACAGAGGCTAATCCAGTGGGTCAGACCATCCGAATTAATAATGTCATTTTTCGAGTAATCGGAGTAACCACAGCTAAAGGAGGAAGTGGTTTTAATAATCAAGATGATGTGGTTTATGTTCCAATGAAAACCTCTCAAAATTATTTAGCGGGAAATGATTATATTAGTAATATAAATATCACTGTCAACAATCAGGATGAAATGACTCAAGCTCAAGCTGATATCCAAGAGGTGCTTTTGGAAACTCATAAAATTGCTAGTATTAATGACGCTGATTTTAGAATTATGAATCAAAATGAAATTATTTCTACCGCCTCTAGTATTACCGGGACTATTACTATTTTACTTTCTTCAATCGCAGGCATCTCTCTTTTGGTAGGAGGAATTGGTATTATGAATATGATGCTCACCACCGTGACCGAACGGACTCGAGAAATTGGTTTGCGAAAAGCGGTGGGGGTCAGAAAGTTTTATATCAATATGCAATTTTTAGCTGAAGCCATAACATTAACCTTTATTGGGGGAGTGACCGGAGTGATTTTGGGATTTGTGGCTTCTTATCTGCTAACTGTTTTCTTTAGTTTATCTTCAAGTATTTCTCTTTCTTCAGTCTTACTTTCTTTTGGAGTTTCAGCTGCGGTAGGAATAGTTTTTGGTTTCTATCCGGCGCGAAGAGCGGCTAATTTAAGCCCGATAGAAGCCCTCCGCTATGAATAGCGGAGCTGTTGTAATTGTTCTAGATGTTGAAACTGTTGTAGATGTATGTCATTTCGACTCGCCTCGCTAAAGCTACTGCGAAGCGGGCCGGATATGTTTTTGTACTCAAAAATATAGTAGTGGAGAAATCTCAAACGTTACATTGTTTTCTTTTTATTTAATTTAATATACACAAATTAAAATACTGAGATTTCTCCATGCATAAATTTATGAGTACATAAATTTATTTAGTCGAAATGACATGCTAGAGTAAAATTGATTTGAATTAAAAAATCACCAATTAAGGTGATTTTTTATTTTTTTTATTTTTTCTTTAAAAATAGTAGTGATAGCTTCGAGTGCTAAGATGAGAAGTGTGAGCCAAAAAAGTCCCAAGCCAAAGCCAGCAATAACATCAGTCAGCCAATGAACGCCGAGATAGATGCGACTAAACCCGATACTTAAAATTAGCAAAACACTTACCGAGATAATAGAATATTTTAGAGTTTTATTGGTAATGTGGTTTTTAAAATAATAAATTAAAAGCGCAAAAAATATTGTCGACATTGTAGTGTGTCCGCTAGGAAAGCTGTAGCCAGTGGCTTCTACTAAGCCACCCAGTGGTCTGTCGCGACCAATAATATCTTTGGCAATGACTTGGATTAGTTTTCCTCCTGCCATAGAAGTTATCAAGAGAGTACTATAGCGCCACTTGTTTTTTGAAATAAAGAAAATTAAAAGCGCTATCGTTAGGACCGATAGAGACAATGCTCCTCCAATATTAGTGATAATCGTCATTATGATATCAAGTATAGGCTTTCGGAGGTTGGCGATGTGGGCATTAATCCAATAGTCTAGGCCAATAAGCATTTCCTGATCGACGAAATTTTCTATCATCTTAGAAAATACATATAGAGAAAAAAGATTAATCAACAAAATATAAAGATGACGGCGATTGAAAATGCGTCTTTTTTTATTTATTTTTTTGTATAGATAAACAATCAGCGCGCCAATTAAAATGGCGATTAAAATAAATTCTCCAAAATAATTACTGATAGCTTTATAATTATTGCCAAAAATATATCCGAGCATCGAAAAAGATATGGCCCAAAAGATACCGCCCAAAATGTCGTAAAGAATGAACTTAGAGAAAGGAATATCTACGGAGCCGGCGGTAAAAGGGGTAAAAGCGCGAGTGACAGAATTAAATCGTCCGATGATAATAGTTTTGCCAGTGTGTTCATTGACTAAGTTGCGAGTTTTTTCAAAGTTTTCTTTTTTGAGAAAAAAATATTTGCCGTATTTAATGATAAAATTTTCTCCATATTTTTTCCCTAAAAGATATCCGATTAAATCTCCCGCGACTGCGCCTAAAAATAAGACAATTATCACAATGATAATATTTAAGGAGCCAACTTTAGCTATTAGTCCAGCCGTTACAGCCACAATTTGGCCGGGGATAAAAAATCCAAACATTGGAATGGATTCAAAGAGAGCTACCAAAAAAATGATGAAATAAGCAATCAAGGAAAAAGTATCAGATGAAGTTGTGAGAATGTTTAAGACATGCATAATAAAAGGTTAAAATTAAGCTCTTACAAAAATAAGTTTAACATAAAACATAAAAACAAAATAGCATTAAAGCAAATGAACATAAAAAGAAATAAAACACCCTTAAAAAATAGCGGTCCAACCGCTAA
>DOKP01000091.1:0-5579 GCA_003510795.1 Candidatus Moraniibacteriota bacterium
TCATTTCTAAATAACGTTGACATCGAAACCTTTTTTATTTATTAATTACAAAAAATGTGGTAGAATTTAAAAGTGAAAAAATAAATTAAACTTTTTTAAAAAATGAAAAATAAAAATCAAAAAGAGGAAATAAAGAATGATAATCTAAAACCTATCAAAATTAAAATAAAATCAAACTTGCCAGCAAGCAAACCAAAGATTGCAATCGTAGCGCTAACATCCTGCGAAGGCTGTCAATTTGCGCTTTTAGATTTGGGAGAGAAATTTTTAGAATTGGTAGAAAAAGTAGAGATGATTGACTGGGGAATGATTGAAGATGAAGAAGATTCTGGGGTGAGTCTAGACATTGCTATCGTGGAGGGATCACCGATAACCGAGGAGAACATTAAAACCTTAAAGAAGCTTAGAGAGCGTAGCAAACTTTTGGTGGTCCTGGGAAATTGTGCCGCCATGGGGGGTGTGCCGGAAATAAAAAATTATCAGGAAGGAAAAAATACTATCAAACATGTTTATAAATATATCCAGGGGATTGAAAATGTGGAAATAAAAGAAGTAGATAATTTTGTAAAAGTTGATTTTACTTTTCCCGGTTGTCCAATTACTGGTGAAGAATTTCTCAAATATTTTCCAACTTTATTGGAAGGAAAAATTCCAGAGAGAGCCGATCAGCCCGTGTGCGTAGAGTGCAAAGCCCGAGGTAATCGATGTTTGCTTTTGGACGGTAAGCCTTGCTTTGGTCCGATGATTCAAGGAGGATGCGATGCGGTGTGTCCGAGTTCGAGGATGATGTGCCAGGGATGCCGAGGACTCCGACCCAAAGGCAATGTCAAAGCTATGCGCGCTACTTTAAAAAAAATGATGACTGATGAAGAATTTGAAAATGTGACGGAAATTTTTGGGTTAAGGGATAGCGTTGAAGAACGAGAAAAGTAGTCTTCTCTACGAAATGATAGTCGTTTTAGTTTCGTCTTTGCGAGACGGTACTCCGTCGCGGCAATCCAATAATATTTCTTATTTTAGTATTATTCAAATTTACTGGACTGCCACGCAAATTCTGAGTACAGAATTTACTCGCAGAGACAAACGAGATGATAAATTTTCTAATCTTAAGTAATTTATAATTAGCAGAAAAACTTATGCAAATAAAAATCAATCATATAAATAAAATGGAGGGGCACGCTGGTTTTATGGCCAGTGTTCTTAAGGGTGATGTAAAAAGTGCTAAATTGGAAATCAAAGAAGGCATTCGTTTAATTGAAGGGATTTTGATTGGCAGACATTACAAAGATGTCCCAGTAATTGTGCAAAGAATTTGCGGAATTTGCCCGGTAGTACACAATCTCACCGCGATTAAAGCGCTGGAAAAAGCGATGGGAGTAAAAATTTCTCCAGAAACTAAAGATCTCCGAAAGCTTTTGGAATGGGGACAAATAATTCATTCTCATGCCTTGCATCTTTTCTTTCTGTCTCTAGCTGACTTACTGGACATCGACAATGATTTGAAAGTGGTAGAAAAATATCCCGAGGAAACAAAAATGGCGATAAAAATAAGAGAGTTTGGCATGGAGATCGTAAAAGTTATTGGAGGAAGAGTGATTCATCCTTTAACCAATGAAGTGGGGGGATTTAAAAAAGTTCCCACTAATGATGAGATTAGAAAATTGATTGAACAAGGATATGCAGCATTGGAAACAGCTGAAAAATTGGGAGTTTTTTTCGCTCAGTTTAAATTTCCTAATTTTGAAAGAGAAACAGAATATGTCTGTTTGGACAGTGGAAATGATTATTCGATTTATGAGGGTGATATTGTTTCCAATAAAGGTTTGCATATACCGGTGGAAAAATTTGAAAATAATTTTCATGAATTGCAAAAACCGAATGAGGTCATTAAAAAAGTTGAAGTTAAAAGTAGAAATGTTTACATGGTGGGAGCCATTGCTAGAATAAATAATAATGCCAGCTGGCTGACTCCGAAAGCTGAACTATATTTGGAATCTTTAAATTATAAATTGCCGGATTATAATCCATTTCACAATGTGATTTATCAAATGGTGGAAGTTATCCATGCAATTGAAGAATCGCTAATTACTTTAAAACTTTTGGAAAACACAGATCTCTCCGGAGCAATAACGGGGAATTATGAAGTCAAAGAAGGCGTGGGCGTGGCGGCTGTTGAAGCTCCGCGCGGAACACTTTACTATCATATTGATTTGGATCACAATGGTTATGTAAAAAACGCCAATATTATCACTCCTACCGCCCAATCTCTCTCTCATCTAGAACACGATATCGCCCTTTATCTGAATGACATTGTGGATTTGCCTGAGGAAAAAAGAACTCAGAAATTAAGAGGATTTATCAGAGCTTATGATCCGTGCATATCCTGCGCAGTACACTAGAATATAAATCGCTAATCAATCCTAATTTCACACTAAATTATCTCTAATAAATTATGGCTAAATTAATTTATCCAAAATTAAGTTATGATATAGTAGGCGCGTTATATGAGGTTTACAACACTATCGGCAATGGTCTTCAAGAAAAATATTATCAAAAAGCATTAGTCAGAGAATTAGAAGAAAAGGGATATTGGCTTGCTTTAGTAAGAACGGTTTAATTTATAAAAGAATTTTAAAAAGTAACTAAATTAAATTATTCGCATCGATTCGTGAAAAATTTGTGTCGATTAGCGATTTATATCATCATGCATGATTTTTTATTAGCCAAAGAAATAGCTGACAAAGTTTTGGAAGTTGCCAGAGAAAATAAATTAGAAAAAATTTCTCAAGTAGTTTTAGAATTAGGGAGCGTGTCTTTGGCACACGATGAATTTGAAGAACATACGGAAGATATCAGCGTGGATAATCTGAAATTTGGGCTAGAAGAGATTTTAAAACAATCTGGTTTTGATACTATTGATTTTAAAATTACAAAAGTAGAAGGAGATAATTGGAGACTGGTAAGTATGGCGTAGGAACGTACCCCAGGCGCGTTCTGAATTAAAAAAATAACCGATATTTTCTGTCGGTTATTTTTATAGGTAAAATTATTAAGTGGCTAAGGAAGCGCTATCTTAAAGAGTGAATTTTCAGAAACAAAATATCCTAAATTTTCTTTTTCATCAACCCATATTTTAACAGCTTTGGACAAGTTATTGTTTGAAGCAGTATTTATTTTGTTCCCATCTTTGTCAAATTTGATCAATTCTCCATTGAGATTGTCCAGGATATAAATATTGGTGATATCTTCATTGGTAAATATTCCATTGATTGATGAATTTTCATCCTTTTTTAGATTAAAATCTCTGGTTTTGCGGTTAAATAATTTCAAAACAATATCCTTTTTCGCCAAATAAACATTTCCATCAATTGCAACGCCGGAAATATCATCAAAGCTTATATCACTATTGAGCCAGTTAATTTTTTCTCCAAAGCCATCGTCTGCCCTAGGGTAGCGGTAAATTTGTTTATTTTTAGATTCTACTACATATAAATAAGTTAAATAAGTTCCGATTCCCGCTATGGATGCATCACTTGCGATGCTGATAACATCATCTTTGAATTTTAAGGAAATAGGGCTGAAACTAATAAGTTGATTTTGCCCGTTAACCAAAAACAAAAGATTTAAGTCATTCATAAAAGAATAGTGCAGGGCATTTTTGAAATTTTCTGGAAAACTATAGTCTTCGTTCTTTTCTCCCAGTTTGATTATTTTGTTTTTTGAAATAGCAAAAACGGTATTATTAAAAACAAACGAGCCGATGAGATCCGGACTTTGATAAAGCAACGAAGCTTCTTTATGGGACTGTGCGGATGGATTGATTTCTATGTCGCTATTGGCAGATAGCTGTTCGGATGCTGAGGGCGTGGAGGCATCCTTATTATTTAAAAATAATATCGGAAGAGTTAAAATTAAAATAATTATAGCTAATGTTATTAACTTTAATTTTAAACTCATCCGGGAAAAAGTTGTTTTTAATTTTAAAAAATGAGGCAGGGCTTTTTTGGCTAGAGCTAGCGTTAAGCGTATTTTTAGATAAACAAATCTCGTGAATTTAAAAATGTTTTCTGCTATTCTTTTGGATAAGTCATGAAGTAGGTCCCTGTTCGCGCTTATTTTTAGGCCGTAGGCGCGTTCTTTTTTGGAGTTGTTTTGGATTGGAGGTGCGTAATCTTTTTTGAAAGAAGATTTAACCTTATGTATTCCAGATGAGCCCAATGTCGCTATTTTTTGTTGGGCGGTGCCGAACATTTTTTTTGTTTTTGAATTTAGATCTGGGAAAACAAAAGATTTTTTTTCAACGCGAGGTTTATCAAAAATATTATCGGAAGATGTTTTTCTCTTGAAAAAAGAAGCTGTTTGTTTCTTTAATTTATAAGTTAACTTTCGAAATAATTTTTCCTTGGTCCAATCCCAAAAATCGAAAAATTTTTCTTTGGAAAGAGCTATTAATTGTTCAAATTTATTTTCAGTAAAATTTTCGTAATTTTCTTGGGAGTCTGTTATATAGATGTGGCCGGTTTTTTCATGAGTGTAGTCTTGCCTGTTTTTATCGGAAGGCAATTCCTTGATAGAATTTGCTTTCTTATTTTTTTCAAAAGCACTGCTTCCAAACAGGTTGAAATCGCTTGCTTGCGCCTGCTCATTTTTCTTGAGTGTTTTTTCTTTTACTTTTCTGGTTACTTTTTTGGCATCGATCACCATTGTCCCTGCAATGTCCAACTCATTAATGAGAGCAGTTTTTAAAAATCTCAAGAATTTATTGTTATTAAAAGATAGGGCGTATTTTTCTAAATCATCCAGAGTAAATATGTGAGAAATATCATCAGTGGTGAGGATTAATTTATCGCCATCATCTAACTTGCCACTGGCTATGTCAGTAAATGTCTTTAGGGGATTAGCAGCCTCATCTATGGGAGATAAGCCTGCGCTAATTTCTGAAAGTTTTCCATTCCTCAAAAGCAAAACCTTTGCATCTCCCGAAACGCTAAAATTGATTTGATTTTCAAAGACGGAGCAAAGTACAGCATCTATTTTTCCTATCCAATTTATATTGCCGTGCTTGGCCACTTCAGATAATGATAAGTTTACTTTAGCTAAAGTAGTTTCGAAGCTTTCCTCCGGATTTTTTTGGTGACTGGCAAAATAAGTTTTCTTAGCCACAGAGGACAGGAAATTGACTATATAAGCTGAGTCTTCCGAGGTATCTTTTATTTCAAAAATTCCCAGAATAGTTCCTAGTTTTTTTTGATCAATATTTCTAGAGGAAAAATTAACTAGCTCTATATAAGGAACGAGTTTCTTATTATTTACTATCACTATTTCGTTGATAGTTGTTTCTAGTTGTGTTTGTTTTTTTTGTGGCATATTTTTCCAAATGGTTTAGAATAATGTATTCCCAAAAATTAAAAAGATTGAATCTCAAATCCAAGTTTGTCAACCAAGTTAATTATAGCAAATAAAATAATATAGTTAAAGTGGCTTGCATAAATCTACGCTAATTCTTTTTTGTTTTGTAATTTTTTAATGTAAATAATCTCTGAAAAATAATAGGAGCCCTGACGAAAAAAGTTTCGTCA
>DOKP01000091.1:5640-7029 GCA_003510795.1 Candidatus Moraniibacteriota bacterium
GACGAAAAAAGTTTCGTCAGGGCTCAACGACCTAGCATATATCAGGCCATCCGCAATCTTTGCAAAGTTCTTCCTCCTTGGTTAAGTTTTTGCTTTTGCAACGTGGGCAAGTGGGCGGATAAAAAAAACTAAACAACGAGTATTCTATCATTGAAAAAAATATTGAAGCGAGTCCGCCTATGGCCCAGATAAAATCTCGCATAACTTTGATTTTTTTCATTGCAACCGTCCTCCTTGTTTAGGCAGGTTTAGAGAACTAAAACCTTTTAATGTTTTACATTTAGTGCATTGCATTGAGCCATCATATGTTAACTCCGATTCATCGTTGCCACAGTTAGCGCACTTAGAATGAGTTTCTTTGAAATAGCCATAAAACCCTACAATAACCAACAACACACCAACGATAACTGCGATTATGATTAAAATTGAAACTAATTTAAAGCACTCCCAAAAGATGCCTATTGATATTAGTTCTTTCATATATAGCTCCTTTTCTCCTTTGAGTGTTTACTTCAAAAAATAATTTTCTACTCCACATAAATTTGGTAGCCTGTTTTTTCCCACAATGGAGAAATAGAGCTTTCCAAACATCTGCAAATAGATATTTTTTTCCTGGGATAATCAATGCGCCCTAGGCAATTTTTTTGCCAGCCTATGACCGCGCCCCAATTAATCCAATCCTTCTCGATGCCATCTTTAAAATGCTCAGGAGACAAAATGAGAGGAAAGGTTAGCGATCTGTCTTTATATAAAGATTCTATCTTTTCAGGGGTCAAAAGATTGGCAATGCCCTTCGCACTATTTCTTTCAAGGATATTGCTCACCCAGTATAGATTATCTGTTATAACCAGGCAGACTGGCGTAGTGATTAATGACTGATTTTCTTCATTGCTCATTTCCACAATAACAACTTTATTATTTGGAAATATTTCTTTTCTGGGCCAGTCGCATTCTTCACACCGCCGCAAGCCATTAAAAGCCTGATAGAAAACACGGTGTCCGCAATGTTTGCATCTGGTTATTTGAATTATCCAAATACAGAGAGAGAGAGGCTCAGAATAAAAAGTACTACGATAAGAGTTCCAATTCCAGTTATTATCGCAAATGTAATCATGAGAGAGCTCCTTTGTTTGAATAGAGTTCATAAGAAGAACTTGCCTTTGCCAGTTGTTTAAAATATTACATAGTTCATCAAAAAAATCAAGAAAAATTATATTTTTTCAAATTGGGTCTTCATGTTGTGTCATAAGTTTTGAATTTTTTATTTTAAAGCAAGCGCCATTTCGTTAAAATGCTAATATGATTTTCCTTTGACTTATCGTCCTTATTTTTATATACTTAGAGAGTTAAATATCGTCAACGATTTAGCGGTCCAACCGCTGTTGTGGC
>DOKP01000077.1:0-212 GCA_003510795.1 Candidatus Moraniibacteriota bacterium
CAGTAGCTTTAGCGAGGCGAGTCAAGATGGCAAATATCGTAGCGTATATTTAGTTAATTTAGTTTTGTTACCTTTTTTTAAAAAATAAAAAACGGGATTAACCGAAATATTTAAAAGTTTTAAATAATTTTAAAAATCTATCTTTCACACAAAATAAATATTACTCCTCTATAAAATATCTGTCAAATGTTAGTCTTGTCCAATGCAAGATG
>DOKP01000077.1:306-1721 GCA_003510795.1 Candidatus Moraniibacteriota bacterium
TTCCAATGCAAAATGAGCCCGAAGGCTCATTTTGAGGAAGGTCAAATGTCATTCATAATGGATTTATGAAGATCAATATGAATAACTTGCCTACTGGAAGTATATGTCAGATGGAAGAATTTTTGAAGAGCAACAGTGAAATTGCAATGCAAATTTCCAAAGACAAAGAAAGGTACGATTTTATTCGTGACGTTTTAATTAAAACTCATTACAAGAAATTAAAGAGAAAAGAAAAAATGATAGTCCAGAAATATTTGAAATTTCTCACTGGATATTCTAAGGGACACATTAAGAAATTAATTAGCACTTGGAAAAAAGGATTATTGTTTTTTAATCCAACTCGGGTAATAAATAAATTTGCAGTTAAATATTTCACATCAGATATTGCTCGACTAATTGATACCGATGTTGCCCATGGATGTTTGAATGGAAAATCAACCAAAGAAATAATGCGTCGAGAGTTTGAAGTTTTTGGCAAAAAGGAATATGCCAATATTGCAAATATTTCAGTTTCACATCTTTACAATATCAGAAATAATAATTTACAGTATGAAAGTAGTGAAGCTTTGTTTTTCAAACATACTCAGTCAACTCAAGTGAATATTGGGATTCGTAGGAAACCATTTCCCAATGGTGTACCAGGCTTTCTGCGTATAGATACGGTGCATCAGGGCGATTTAGACGGCGTTAAGGGAGTTTACCATATCAATATCATTGACGAAGTTACGCAATATGAGATGATAGCCACAGTTAAAGGAATCAGTCATCATTTTTTAAAACCAGTAATTGAAACCCTGTTAAATTCTTTTCCCTTTGAGATACATGAATTTCACAGCGACAACGGCAGTGAATATATCAATAAAATTGTTGCAAAACTTCTGACGGACTTAATGATTAACCAAAGCAAGTCCCGAGCTAGAAAAACAAATGATCAGGCGTTAGTGGAATCAAAAAATGCTAGCATTGTTAGAAAATTATTCGGTCGAAATTTCATTGATCAAAAGTTTGCAAAAATTATCAATGAGTTTAATGAGAAGTATGTGAATATCTATTTGAATTATCATAGGCCATGTTTGTTTTCGGAAGATAGGTTTGATAGGTTAGGAAAAATTAAAAAGAATTATTCACAAAGTATGACACCTTACGAAAAACTAAAATCATTAGAAAATTCGAGTCAATATTTGAGAAATGGAATAACATTTGAGAATTTGGATAAAGTTGCTTACTCAGAAAGTGATAATGATTTTGGGAAGAAAATGATGACCACTAAAAAGGAATTATTTGAGAAAATTAATAAAATAACCGTATAAATCTATTTTGAAAAAATTTGCTCGTTCAGTCTCATCTTAAGATTGGAATATACTATGTTAGTCTCTGCGAAGTACCTGCCTTCCCTCTCCCTCTTTGTACTCAAA
>DOKP01000077.1:1852-4557 GCA_003510795.1 Candidatus Moraniibacteriota bacterium
CTGCCTGCCGGCAGGCAGGTTTAGCATTGGGTATTTGAATTTTGAAATTTACAGATTAAAGCTTCCCACCATCTTCTCCATAGTCTTCAAATTCTCTTGATTGTCTCCCACAAACCCTAAGTGAAAAACATAAAAGGTGTTATCTTTTTTGAAAATAATAGCTATGCGGGGATTGGCGTCGGTAACTCCCATTGAAATATATTCCTTACCCTCTACGTTATCAGCTTTAAAGATAATACTGCTACTTTGCACTTCCTCAGTGAATCCTAAAAGCTTGGCAAAGTTATCCAGATTAGTGGCTTCTTTTTCATAAATCATTAAGCCTAGGAGGAGAAAATCATCTGGTTTATTCTCCTGGGTATAATTGATATTATCTTTATTAGAGAAGAAAACTGCTCCGCCTTGTTTAGCTGTTTCGTTTTCGCCTAATATTAACTCTGTAAAATCAGTTTTAGCTTCACTGTCAAAGACATTCCAATTGTTGGGATAGCTTAATTGATATTTATATAAGTCGTTAGTATAGTTTTTCCACTGGGTGGTGGATTGTTTATCTTCTGGGGTGAGTTCTTTGTATTCTACGGGAGTAGATTGTTTGGCAATTGGTTTTTGCGTGCTTAGCATTTTCCATGCTCCCCAAACTGCCACAATTAAAACAATTGCTCCAATTGAAATTATGATTAATTTTTTGTTTTTCATAAATTATTCTATAAGGCTCAACCTTGGGGGCTTTTAAGGTTGAGCCTTGTATTATTTTATTGTCATACTAGAAAGTCTCATTTCTTATTCTGTAGGAACAAGGTACTGCCTTGTTCAAAAAATTATTCAATTTTATTACCAAGTACAACTCGTCGTTCCATCAGTGGTAAAAACCCAAGTGGTGGATCCACCCTTACAAACGCAAGTTCGATATCCGCTAGTTAGAGCAATCGTCCCGTTGTGTGTCGCATCACAAGCAAAGGGTTGAGCTGATTCTATTTTCATTTTTATTTCACCATCCACATCAAGCTTAGCTACTGGACTAGCTACGCCAACGCCGACGGAGCCAGCGAAATAATTTTTATCGGTTGCTTCTGGCTGATAAATTGCCCAGTTACTATTACCTACATTTTGAGATGCTATGAAAAGCCCAATATTTCTTGTTATTATACCTCCACCAGGGTTGGTAGGTGTAGATATATAAGCACCGTATGAATTAGCTATTGTTCCAGATGACGCATTACTAATCGAGGAAAAAAGTCCATAAGCCGCCGTTATTGTTCCTGTATTGCCGTGTCTTGCCTGTCCCCAAACTCCACGTAATTCACTTAACGTGCCTGACGACACATTACTAACAGCTTCTGAAAATGTTCCATTGGTCTGATAAGCACCAGAATTTGCTTGAACCGCTTGCACTGTTAGTCCCGTATAATTTGCCGCCGTAGCGTTTCCGCTAATTGTTGTTTTGACAAATGTTGATGGTGAATAAAAATAGGAAGGATTAGCTCCTGCATTAACATAAATAGCCGCATTAACAGGGCCTACTGGATTTCCATTAATTGATAAATCTATATTATTATTCGTGGCAACGTTAGATGTTGAATATGCTGTTTTTATTCCATAAAAATTAGTAACCGAACCGGTTCCGGTTACATTTGGTTTACTTACCGACAAACCATTTAGTGACGTAACAATTCCTGCACTTATATTACTTGATGCCGCCTGAATAGTTGCTGCATCAGTAATTGTTCCTGCAGCATCTTGAAAAATTTTTCCATAAATAGGGTACATTCCCAGTACGGTTCCAGTTGATTTATTCCATGTATTACCAACTAATGCTATTTCGTGAGTTATATTTCCTGCTGTTTGATTATTATATACATTTGAATAGACTCCAGATAATGTTCCAGTATCGTAAGTTCCATATAAATTTGTATTTATCTCTAATGCCCTTGTTCCCTGAACATTTATATCACCAGCTTGAGTAGTTGCATTTATATTAATTTGACCAGAACGCAAAAGAGTACCTACTGGAATATTTCTGGTATTGGTTATTTGAAATGGATAACTTGGACTCGTCGTCCCGATGCCAACATTTCCGCTCGCATCATCCAAAAATAAATCCCCATTTCCAATATTAAGATTACCGCTACCAGTAATATTGCTTGGATTTAAATTTGTAAGCTGTGAACCATTTAAAGCTGGTAAAGTCCCTGTTAATTTATCTGCTGGAAAAGTTTGTCCAGACGCCCAACTGAAAATGCCAGATGATATATTAGTAGGATTTAAATTTGTAATTTGCGATCCATCCAACGCGGCATAACTTCCTGTCAGGTTATCGGCTGAAAAATCTTGTGGAGTTTGCGGGGTTGAACTACCGGAAATCTTTCCGTCGATATAATCTCCTAGTCCGCTAATTTTATCAGTGCCAATTCCATTATCCTTAATATCATCATCCTCGATTGTGCCATTTTTGATGTTATAGCTTCTGATTAATCCTTTCCAAGCGGTGCTTTTTGATTCAATCTGTTCTCGGGTATATTTCTCAGCATTTTTTTGGACAGCTTTCTTTTCCTCAATTGAAAAATAGTTTTTCCAATAGCTACTTTGGGCATTGGCTTTTGGCGCCAATAAAAAAACCAGGACGAAAAACCCTAGCGTAAATATTATTTTTAAATTATCTTTTAAGCCCCCCCCCAATAAGTTTTGAAGATTATTTGTTTTCATTT
>DOKP01000077.1:4669-4790 GCA_003510795.1 Candidatus Moraniibacteriota bacterium
CACTATTTAACTGGGGTTATTTTCACAATTTAATTGTGGTTTTTATTATTAATTAAACTTATTTTATTTTTATCTTGTCTTTGCGAATAATTTGAGTACTCTCAAATTATGTGGCCCTGCT
>DOKP01000077.1:4871-7221 GCA_003510795.1 Candidatus Moraniibacteriota bacterium
CCTGCCTGCCGGCAGGCAGGGATTCAGGAATTTATATAAAACTGGATTGCTGCGTCAGGAGTACCTTCTCGCAAAGACGGGCCCTGTTTTGTTTGAGATTGCCACGGCGGAGTACCACCTCGCAATGACAAGTATTTTATAATCGTAATCTTATATTAACAAAAAAAGTAACGACTTGCAATGAGTTCTTTTTTAATTATGTTCAATCAGTTTAAATCCCAATTCTGGAACCTCTTTAATAAAAAACTTTTTTACATCGTTCCAGCTTGCTTTAAAATTTATCTCCGGCAATGGGTCACTTTCTGCGTCATTGAAATAAACCAAACTTTTCAAAATATGATGGTAATCATGAGCGACGGAAGGGTATTGTTTTTTGAGACGTTTGATCGTTTTTTCCAATGGCTCAATATTCTTTGCGCACCAATATAAATCAAAGAAATCTCGTTTACGACCACGCTGAGATATAGCAATAATTTTCATCACTGCAACATCAATAGGCTGGATAATATTAACTGTTCCGTATTTAACAAAAGGTTGCTTGGAAACAAAAAAAGGATATGCAATAAAACTTATTTTAGCACCAAATAATTCTCCGTATATGGTACCTTCTTGGTTTATTGTAGTTTTCCAATTTTTATTATCAGTAAAATGTTTAAGCAAGGTAACATCGCTGAAGTCTTTTTTCTGCGTAAAAAAATCTAAATCAACAGATTTTCTATTTCCTGTTTGCAAAGCCAGAGCTGTTCCACCAGCTAGATACCAATCTGATTTTTTAAGCCATTTTTGGGTAGACAAAAAATCTAAAGCTTTTTTAGTTTTTGGTGGCAAGGCAGAAAAATGCCATTTTATTTGACTTTGAGCATAAGTGTCCATAATGATTTTGTTTGAGGAGCAAGAGATCTTGAATTAGCAATTACTTTTTTGAGCATAGTTTTATTATAATTTTTTAACATCCATTTAACCTCTTTATCATTGCCTAAATCTAAAATACGCTCAATTACATATTGAGAGTTTTTCTTTGGATCTATTTTGGTAGGATTTATATCCCAAAAAAGGGCTTGTCTGAATTTCATATAATATTATTAAAAAAATCAACTACTATCTAAGCTTTTTTATTTTTTAATTATAGCATAAAATAGGCCTTTATGCAAGAAAAAATGCGTGTAATTTTTAACTACTCCACTATTTCCATTTCCATCGTAAAGGCATTTAAAATTACCGCCATCGAATGCATTTGGGTAAGCATTTCTGGATAATTTTTTTCAATTATTTCTTGTGATATTCTATTCATATAAAGAGTTCTTTCTTTGGCTCTGGTTTTTTCGGCTGGATCAATATAAACAGCTGAAGAAAGCAATACCATCCCCTCTTTGTTTTTTTCAGCATCCAAATTTGATTTGATTATTCCAGCCGCTGTTTTTATCGGTTCTCCAATATTGGGATCATAGGGCCCTACAATCAGAGCCATATTGGGCGTATGCAACCAATCGAAGCCCTTGCCCACTGCCAAAACCCATTCTCCGTGAACCAATTGATCTAGCGGTTTTCCTTTGCTTTTAGTTTCCGCTATACGTTTTATATTTCCAGCTACGAGAGGAATTAAATCTTCTAAAATTCTTTCTGGCATCAAAGGATAAAGTTTGCCAAACAAAGAAATTAAATTTTTCTCGGAACTGTCGGTAGTAGTTGAGACGTCCAAAATCTTTCCTTTTGCTCCGTGAAAAATCAAAGCATCTTTGTCCGTTTCCAAACCCACTAAAATAGGAAACACCACTCCATTATTCTCACCATAGGTTTGCAAAATTTGTTTACGAAAACTTTCAGTAAACTTTTTAGATTCTTCACGATTATAATGAAATCCAGCGCAACCACGATTCTCATCACCCTGTGAATAATGATATGTAACCAAAACCAAAGTGCGATTTCCTTTTTTTACCGCTTTTTTTATACTTTGATCAAAAGATTCATTAAGTAGCGGCCAGCCCAGATCAAATCTTCCACCGATATTACGAAAAGGCTTCATTATTCCCAGCGGAGTGCACGTGACAGTGGGCATATGAATCCTTCCATCCATGCATTTAAACACCACTACATTGGTCGGATGTTTGGACAGATACAACTCTCGTTCCAAGCGCTGAGCTTGAAACATTTCTGAATGTTTTTTATTTAACTCAATAATTAATTTTTTCTTATTTTCCATATTTTTTTATAAATTATACATTCCCTTCTCCCCCTCCCTGACCGCGTGTCGCCCTAGCTTTAGTGGTGGCGCAGGGGGAGAAATAAAGAGGGGGTGAATATTAAATCTAGCTTATTAAATACTTTTCAAACCCCTGCCTACCGGCAGGCA
>DOKP01000077.1:7299-13887 GCA_003510795.1 Candidatus Moraniibacteriota bacterium
CAGGCAGGCCTCCTCAATCCTCCCCTTGCTAAGAGGAGGAGGCTCTGTTTGATTTGTTTTTATTTATCAAATAAATTCCTCCTCCAATCATAATTAAAGACAACATTTGCCCCATTGTTAAATAATTAAAAAATATTCCCAATTGTGCATCTGGCTCGCGTAAAAATTCAATTGCGAACCTAAAGACTCCATAGCCAGATAAATATAAACCAGAAATAAATCCTTCTTTTTTAGAAAACTTATTTCGCACCAGCCATAATATTATAAACAAAACTATTCCCTCAAAAAAAGCTTCATATAATTGCGAAGGATAGCGCAAAAATCCGTCTCCGAAATTCATTCCCCATTGGCTAGTCGTTACTCTGCCATACAATTCACCATTTAAAAAATTTCCGATTCTGCCGAAAAAATAACCGGCCGGTATGGCAGGTAAAATAAAATCTGTTAATTTTAAAAAACTGATCTTTCTTTTTTTACAAAAAAAATAAGTTGCCAATATAAAACCAACCGCTGCGCCATGATAACTCATTCCATAAATTCCCGTAAATTCTCCACTTGGATTAAATGGCCAGATTATCTCAAGCGGATTAACCAAGAAATAATTTAAATTATAAAAAAGAACATAGCCAAATCTTGCACCAATTATAATAGCCAAAAAAGAATTTATTAAAAAATCAAAAATATCATCCCAGGAAAAATTAGTTTCTTTTCTATAGATTCGCCAGTAAAGCAACCCTGCCACTGTTATAAATCCAATTAAATACATCAGCGAATACCAGTAGACAGAAAAAAAATCTACGGAAAAAATCACCGGATTTATTTTTTCAGGCAAATTTTGATAAAAATCAAGCATTGTACTTATTTAATTGGGTCTTGAACTCCTTGCCATAAATATCCCAAAGAGTTAAAAATAAAGCCATAATTACCGGACCAATAATAAAGCCCATTATTCCGAAAGATATGATACCACCCAAAGTCGCAAAGAAAACCAAAAGCGGATGAATAGCCGTATCTCCCCCTACTAGCTTGGGCCTTAAAATATTATCAATAAAAGAAATAACCACTGTGCCGAAAGCTAGAATAAAAATCCCCTGCCAAATGTTGCCAGTAAATAACATGATAAGCCCTACTGGCGCCCAAACTAAGCCTGAACCAATGGCCGGAATAATTGAGAGCACTACCATAATAATTCCCCAGATTATAAAAGAAGGTACGCCAGCAATAGCAAACATAATTCCGCCCAATATTCCCTGGACCGCTCCCACTATCAAAGTTCCTTTAAGAGTTGCTCGAACCATTGAAGAAAATTTTCCCGTCAATACTGCTTCGTATTCATCTTTTAGCGGACTTAAGTACATTATCTTTCTTATAATAGTCTTGCTTTCCACCAAAAAATAATACAAGGTAAAGAACATAACAAATGTCCAAATCACTGATCCAACCACATTTTGGTAAACTGCTTGGACGAATGACAACGCTCCGCTGCTTATTTTCTCGACTGATTTATTAATTTGATTTTGATCAAGAAAATTATTTAAATTGATTGATTTGGCAAACTGCGAGTTTTTGAAAATCTCCAGATAGTTAACGACATGATTTTGATAAAAATTATCTTCAGCAATTATTTTTTGATAAGCGTGGTTAACCTCATTGGCCACCAATCCGGTAATAGCTGTTACCGGCAAAACTATCACAAATAAAACTAGAAAGCATGTTAGTAGGGAACTAACATGAGGGCGCTTGGTTTTTTTGGCCAAATATTGGTAAGGAGTATGAAAAGTAGCCGCCAAAACTGCAGCCATTATTATAGCGGACAAAAATGGTTGGAATAAAAAGAAAGTAGCTGCAGTGATGCTTACTAAAATCAAAACAAAAAAGTAAACATTCAAGTTTTTTATTTGCATATTTTTTAAGATTATAATTAACTTTGTTACTAATATGATAACACATAGCATGGAACATGTTAACTCCGCCAGCTGGCGGATTAGCATTTTAACGCATTAGCACGTTAGCATATTAACATTTAAAACATAAAAAAATTGGCGTCATCAGCCATTAGTCATTAAGTCATCGGTCATTGAAATATATAATTTTGTATTTTAACAATATAACAATTTAACAATATAACAATTTTTTATTATTCGTATATTCGTATAAATTGGTAATTGGTAGTGGCAACCAAAAAACCTTCAAAATTCTATCCACAGAGTATATCCTTCTTCTAATAAATAGAAGTTGGATACTTTTTATTTACTCATAGGAATTAAGGAGGATACCTATTTTCAAACTGCAGATAGAATTTTGAAGGCTTTAATTTAATATTTTAGCCTAGCAAATCTACAGTTTTTGTCAAGGAAAAGATGACCCAAAAATAAAAAAACTGAATTTTAAGAGTATCATTTCCAAATTCAGTTTTTATCTTTAATTTTCTTTATTTCAATACTAATCTAATTCCTTATTTTTTTAAAAATATCCACCCACTCGATGTTTATCTCTAATTGCAAGGATAAACTCTTTTACTGTTTTAAGTTTCGATAACGAAAATTCTCTTGTTTAATCTCCATCTCCACCGTTCCGCTTAACAGCCATTCATTGTTATGATAAATTGTTCTATCTTCTGGAATTAGTTGAGTTTTTTCAAATCCCATTTTTTCATAAAGGGCAATAGCTTTGATGTGAAATTCGCTAGTACTCAAAATTATTTTCTCCATTTCGAGCTGATTGAAACCATATCTGAGCATTAACCGCGTTACATCCTCGCCAATGCCCTGGCCCCAATAATTTTTATCTAAAATAAATATCCCAAATTCGCATTCTTCTTTGCCCCCGAAATCGCTTAGTGACGTGTAACCAATAAACTTATCATCCTGGCTATAAATTCCAAAAATAATTCCATTTTCTAATTCGGCGATAAAATCTTTTAGCTCTTTAATATTTTTTAGCGCCAGACCTCTTTTGACCCAGCCAATATATTTCATAATTTCCAAATCACCAAACCACGCCAAAAGCAAAGGATAATTCTCCTCCACTAAACCATTTTTCAGATATATTTTTTCGGTTTTCATTCTTTGTTATATAAATTTCAAACAAAAAGCCACCGGGAAGGCTTTTGCCTACAAATTTAAAGAATAGATTTTCAATAACGTATCGGTAGTTTACCCTCACTTCTGTAAACTTACTAGTTATTTGAGACTTTCGCTCGCCACTAATCGTCGTCTATTCAATAAAACCGGTGGGTGCTTCAAATTCCCATGTCCACTAGATAAAAGCTGGACATATCGGGATTAAGATAATCCTAGCAAAAGTATCTTAAAAATGCAACAAGAATTATTTATGAATTATTTTTTAATATCATATGATTCCTAATTTTTTTAAATCTTCCAAAAGTTTTTCGCTTGTTAAATATTGAATTCCATAAATGCCCAGTTTATTTGCAACTTGAACATAACCGTCTATGTCATCAATGTAAACACATTCCTCAGGCGCTAAGCCTAGTTTAGATAAAGTATCTCTATATATTTTTTCTCCAGGTTTCATTTCTTTAACTAAATAGGACAAAGATTTCACTTCGAAAAAATTAATAACATCAAATTTCTTGAAACCATATTTATAATCTATCTCGCTAGTATTAGATAGTAATGCAAGTTTGTATTTTTTTGAAAGCTTTTTTATCAAATCAAATGTTTCTGGAATTGGAGTAAAAATATTTGAATAAGCTTCAATAAAGTCAGCTCTTGAAATTGTTAACTCGCATAACCTACAGATTTCATTATAAAACTCGTCGGAAGATATGAGTCCTGTTTCATATTTTTTTGGCAGACCACTGGATTTGTAGATAATTTCATCTAGCTCCTTAATTGATTTATTGGTAAAACTGGAAATCTTTTTTAAAAATATATCATTGTCAAAAGTACAAATAACATTTCCAAAATCAAATATAATGCCTTTTATCATTTTTATAATTTAAAAAGTTAATTTAAGTTGATTATAGCATACACGGAAAGTGTTCCTAGTATGACTCACAAAGCGTATTCTATATTTCAATCTCCCTCACTTCATTTCCTGCCCAATGGAGAAACTTGAAGAAATCATCTTTGGAAATTTGAATGGTGGAGGTATTAATATTAGGATGGAAATTGAGTTTATCGTTATTATACAAAAGTTCTTTGTCCAAAAGGATAGTTACCTCCTTACTTTCATCATTAATTATTCCAAAAGGAGAAACTGACCCGGGAGTTAATTTCAAATATTTTTGCAATCGCTCTGGTGAGGCAAAGCCCAGTTTTCTTTCCATAGTAACTTCCGAAAGTTTCTTAAGATCAATATCTTTAAAAGCATCTGTAATAAAGAGAAAATGTTTATCCCCTTTTTTGTTTCTAAGAAATAAATTTTTAATCTTAGCGCCATCGATATCGCCCTTGTGCAGCAAGGCTTCTTCCACAGTAAAAACCGCTGGATGATTGTACTCCTTGAAACTTATCCCTAGATCTTTAAGTATTTTATAAATATCATTCATTAATTTTCTCTATCTAAATACTCCTTAATTCTAGCACCGTCTGAAAAAGAAATAAAGTTCAGATAAATCTTGCAATCTACTCTCGCAACTTCAACAAACAAAAGAGTGTTACGCTAATAATTAATCTACAAAGTAAAAAGGTACCGTTAAATTTTTTATTTTACTTAATCTATAGTCTAACATTTTCTTTCCTACAAAAATAACCGTAACGTTTTTATTTTCCTTGGAGATTATTTCAATGTTATCATGCAAAAATCCTTTTCGATTCACAAAAGAAAACTCTATTTCCGGAAGATCTTTTTCTATTTGAATTGCATTTATTTTTTCAAATTCTTTTTGGGCCAATTCTTCAGTTTCCCGAACAAGTTTTAGAGAATAATTATTTTCCAAGCACAATAAAATAGCCACTTTTTTAACGCCATGGAAAGTTACCCACTGCGTCACAAAAGGTAACCGTTCAATAAAAGATTTCCCTCGAGTAACCAAGACTGCAACGGGTTTTCCGTTTAAATCTACTCTTTTTTTATCTTTAATTGGTTCTGCAATTTTTAGATATTTGGCAATATACGGTAAAAGAAGTGGCTCTATTATAAGAGTCATCAAAATAACCCACATCCCCACCTCGACTAACCCCTCTATTTGAGGAATACCCAAGCTAGCGATAGTCACCATCAAAACTGCCGGGATAGCGCCAGTTTCCCGCACCGAAGAAATAAACAACATTTCCTTCCAAGTCATCTTTTCTTTTCCCCAAAAGTAAAAAGGAGTCAAAGATATAAAAACACTCACTGGTCGAATCACTAACATAAAAACAAGTGAAGCCATAATCCCCAGCGGAGCATAAGCAATTAGTGAGTGCACATCAATAATAGAACCTAACAGAATAAATATAATTGGCTTTAGAAAACCATCGATAACATTATTAAAAAAACGTTCCGTCTCATAAAGATGCTCCGTAAGGCTAAACAGCAAGCCGCCGATAAAAGCTGCCAAATATCCGCTACCGCCAAAAGAAATTGCCATAGCAAAAATTACAATCGGCACAAAAAGGAAAAAGGCGGAATCAGCTTCAAATTCTTGTTCATATTTTTTCTTAAATTTCATTAACCCTTCCAAGAGAATGTAGCCGATAAAACCAAAAATTATACCAAAGAAAAGTTGTTTGAAAAGGATTGTCCCGCTTTGCGCAGAAAAAACTTGTCCATACCATTGATTTAACGAACCAAATTTTACACCGGCCATTATCATCGAGATAAAAACCACCGTTAGCAATGTTCCAGTAACATCTGTAACGGCACTTTCGGAAATGATAATATCTTTGGTGGTTCTCTTTTTAAAACGTAAATTTTTAAGAATGGGGATAATGGCGGCCGGATCAGTGGAAGCCAAAACTGCCCCCAAAAGCATCGATACCACGATAGAGATAGGGTGTCCCAAAAGCAACGAGATGCCGTAAACTGTCCAAGAAAAAAGAAATGCAGTGAGAAACAATCCCACAAAAGAAAGTGAAAGTATTTTAAAGATCAGTTTTTTAAAATTAGCAAAAGGAGTCTCGATACCACCGCCAAAAAGAATTAAGGTCGCACCCAAGCCAACAATCACACCTAGAATTTCCTTGCTTTCTGTTATCGGAATAAGAGCATCATGGGCGGCAATCCCAAAGAAAATAGCAAAAACGAAAGAAGGTAATTTAATGATATGCGAAACATAAAATATAACAAAACTCAAAACAAAAAGAAAGGCAATGACAAAAAATACCTCGATCAATTCGTGCTCTGAGTTTTTCTGAAAAAATTCTTGGATAAAAACCGAACTTGATGAGAATAAATACACGCTCAAAATACTTATGCAAACTGCAAAATAATTAACAATTGTTTTCCTGACCATATTTTAGTGTCCCAAAAGATGTTTTTTAAAAAAATAAAAAAAGCACCTTTTGATTTATATATCAATTAGTCTTTTATGTTTGGGAATTTAAATTTTCACAAAACCTTTCCTATTCTATTCCTATTTCATAAAAATGCAAGAGCATGTTATATCTCAGAAAAAGGGCTCTAAATTCTTGAATTCAT
>DOKP01000039.1:0-3617 GCA_003510795.1 Candidatus Moraniibacteriota bacterium
TCTCTGCGAGTAATTTGAGTACTCTCAAATTGCGTGGCAGTCCAGTCAAGAAAAATAGAATTCTTAATTAAGTAATATTATTCCTAGATTGCCACGGCTTTAAATCATCTCTATAGATAATTTAAACATCGCAAAGACGAACCTATATTTACTTGCTCCATGGGGGTCAGTGAGGAGTTACATGTTTTCATGTTTTAACTTTCGCACCAGCTTGTCCCGCTCATGCTAAGTCCGATAGAATATCGAAGGATCAAGAGCGCGTCGGTAGAATTGGAACTCCCGTTGCAATTTACGTCTCCGGTAGTTGCCGACGCTTGCCAAGCTGTGGCAGACATATTCAAACCTATAGAATTTCTGAGAGTAAGTAAAGCGTCGGTGGTGTTACTAGCTAAATTACCGTCCACATCTGATCTCAACGATGACGTATTAGATTCATCCGCTCCGATATCCCAAGCGCCACTTCTAGTCTCTCCATCAATATCAGTTGAAAAAGAGAGATTGGCATCGCTGCCTAAATTTGTGCCTGCCCCTCTGGCTGAAACGTCGCTTGCTTGCAAGTGTAAATTTTCGCTCCCCGAAACAGTGGAACTAAAAGACACAGTTTGATTAATTTTATCATTTGCCCCACTGGTGGACGTGGCGTCATCTGAGACATTATAATTGGAAGAAGTTTCGAAATCAATCAAGCCAGAATATGCTTCGCCTGTTGTATTTTGGACGATATTATTTTTAGCATAAGCGCTTGAAATATGATAAATCCCCTGAAAGCAATTGTTTATCGTGTTGTTATAAATATAGGCCGTGTGATTGCTTCCCAAATTTATCCCCGACCCTGTGCCGTTACTGGTGAAGTTATAAATAATATTATTCCACAAGTAGATAGATGAGCCTGCATAGCCGGAAGTGGTTACAATAGCGTGAGAAAAAAATCCGTTCGTAGCAGAATTTCCTCTGATTATATTATTGGATAAATAATAATTAGATTGGCTTGCTGGCGCCAGTCTTATACCATAGCGAGAATTGTTAGTAGCGTCTGTTTGGTGTATCTGCAAACCATCAATTCTGACATTTTCTTCATTCACATAAAAAACCGTGCTGCTAGTTTCTAATCGATATTTACTGTTACTCCAGACTCCACTGTGCCTCGCCTCGCCAACTGTATGAATTTTTATGTATCTGGTGGCATCGGTGGTCCAACCGCTTACAAACACAGCGCCAGTATCAGCCGATGTCCAGCTCCCTTCAATTTGCGCTACGGCAATTTGATCACTTGCTACGAGATCTTTTTGCTCAGCCGTCTCCCAAGCGACCAAGGAAGTGTAGCAATTCGCCTCGGCAATGGATTTATTGGCGCAGTCGGGCCTGACGATAGCGATTGATTCAGTGGCTGCTTGGACATAGCTACCGATAATCAGAGAAAATAAGCACATTAAAAATACTGCCGGCAATCTCATTTTAATTGCCCAAGACGCAAAAATATTGGTTCTCGATTTTTCTGCCAATAACCCTTGCTTCATACTTTTTATTTCACTAGCTAAGTTTGAGTTTATTATCTTTTATTATACACTAATTTTTAAATAAAAAACAGGGTGTGTCAATGCAACACCCTGCTTTCACTAACCCAACGTTTAGCAGTTGATCAATACCTCATGATATGTTCTGCTTCCCTCCTCGTTAGTTAGCAGATCTAAATCCAGAGGAGGAAATATGCAAAGACCATCTAGACGTTTTTTAAGAGAAATAAAAAGATATCCCAGGAAATCAAATCCTACTCCAAACTTATAATTATTTATACAAGTGTTAATTTTTTCCAGGGTATCTCCGTAAGCCATCGGACATGCAAACAAGCCTCTGTAAATAGACCAATCAGAACACTTCAATTCCAGAACTATCAACAGTTTTTTTCTGGCACAAAGATTGCCGTTTTGAGCTAAGCGTACAAGAGAATTGATTATCTCGTACTGAATTATCTTTTCTTCTCTTGTGGTCGCCGTGACTAAGGTATAGAGATATTCTTTGTTTTCCAGCAAGACAGCTCGAACTTCCTCTTTGGAAAAATAACTACCTTGAGTTACTTTCCATTTCTTCGCCAGGTTATCTTTATCGCATCTCTCTTCCACCCATCTTCCCTGCCATTTTTCCGGCAAGGCTGAGATAATTCTAGACCAATCGGGTTTTCCATTTTTACGAACATATTTACGTATTCGAAAATATAACGAGCTCTTATTCTCTTCTATCCATCTCTTGTTAAAATATTGAGGATTTTTTTCTTCGAGAAGAGCTACTAAATTATTGATCAATTTCTGGAAATTAAAACCTCCATCGTCCCATCTATTTTGCCATTTTTCCGGCAAGGCTGAAGTGACTCGAATCCAATCAATTTTTCCGTCTTTGCGAACATTTTTAAATATCCGCAGATATAAGCCGTATTTATTGGTTTCTATCCATTTTCTATTAAAGTACTGAGGATTTTTTTCCTCAAGCAGACTCACCAATTCATCAACTAAACTTTGAAAATAAAAACTGCTTTTAACTGATACTACCCCTTGCCGTTTTTTCGCTTTTTTATTATCCATAATTCAAAGTCCCCCACTTTGGTTATTCAGTTATTAAACAACTCGTCTGTGTATTTCTTAGTATAATAAAAAACCAAGCTATGTCAATGAAAATTGAAAAAAATATTAATTTTTCATTGACATATCTATGACAACTCATTAGAATTAAAGCATAACTTGCAGGCAATGCTTGCGAGCCTAGTTTTTTGACAAAATCAGTCGATTATCATTTTCGTAATATTCTTTTTGGCTAAACTAAATCTAAGATTCATAAAAACAGGAGGGGGAAATTATGAAACATTTATTTAGGCTAGTAGCTATTCTCATTATTATGTTATTTCAAACTAGCACAGCTTTCGCTGCTACATTTGAGATAAGTTGGTCTGGTGGTTTAAGTGTCGTTAGCCATATAATCGGATATCGGCTCGACGGCGGGCATGAGGAACCTTTTAATGGAACCGGGCTTACGATCGGCAATTCGCCGGCAAGCATCGGAAATGTTTTCTCAATTGTCTTGGAGGAGGTCCCCGAAACAATATGTGTTGCTGTGCGTGGCGTCTATGCAGATGGAAGCATGACTCCTTATTCGCCGGTAGTATGTGGCACCAAGTCTCCCAGCGCGTCAACCTATAAGCTGTGGGGAAATTACCAAATTAATTTTGGCGTCGAAGAAGGTGGAGGCTATTGCGTACCGTTGATTAATGCCAATGGAGTCTATTACACAGGATCAACTTCTTTTACTTTGGACACTCCTTCTGGCGGATCCTCCAATAGCGTTATTTTCCAAAAGGCTGCGGGAGATGTCGTTCTGTACACGATCCAAAGTGCGGGAGGGATTATTTATCCTCTTGATTTTGTGGTCAGTTATTATTACCAGCCCATGGAGGTAAGTGTAACTCCTGACTACGGAAAATGTTTGACCGACCTCACTGATAATGGCGTTTCAGTTATACAAAATGTGTCGTACGGTCATTACACTATCGCTAGCCCCATAATTAATCATACAGTCATTCCTACTTTTGGCAGTTGTTTCACTTTGACCGCTTCTGCCAGCGCTGGCGG
>DOKP01000039.1:3773-3903 GCA_003510795.1 Candidatus Moraniibacteriota bacterium
AATGAATTGACTGAATTGACTGACAATGGGGTGTCGGTAATCGGTGATGTTTATCTCGGTCAAGATGAGCTACTCAAGTACGACGTCATCAACGCCAATGAGAATCATGATGTCGTGGCAACGATTGAGG
>DOKP01000039.1:4006-18069 GCA_003510795.1 Candidatus Moraniibacteriota bacterium
AGGATATCTTCTGTGGGCAAACGGAAGCAATGTTGCCATCTGGAAAGTTGATGCTAATGGTAACGCAACCAACTGGAAAAATACCGCTGCTTCGGGATGGACTCCAAAGAGTTATTCAGTTGGGCCTGATGGTGTAGGATATCTTCTGTGGGCAAACGTAGACAGCAACAATCCAAATTTAAATAACATTGGCATTTGGAAGGTTGCCACTAACGGAAGCGCATCCAGCTGGAAGAACTCCACTGTTTCTGGATGGACACCCAAGAGTTATTCGGTTGGACCTGATGGCGTGGGATATCTTCTGTGGGCGAGCGGAAGCAGTGTCGCAATTTGGAAAGTTGCTCCTAATAGCAGTGCATCAGATTGGTCAATCGCGCCTCCTTCATTTTCAGGATATACGCCAGTATTTTTTTATTAATCATAGATGTAAGTACGAATAGAGGAAACCGATAAAATTCGGATTCCTCTATTTTTATTTTCCGTTAACTCTAAAATATTATCTTTGTTTCCAGTAAATAAATTATCCACGCACAAAACTTCGTGACCATCTGCTAATAGTCTTTTGCATAAATGAGAGCCCACAAACCCTGCTCCTCCTGTGACTAATATTTTCATATTATTTATTTTTAAAATTTAGATTAGATTATTTCTAAGCAAGTAAAAAATATTTTAATGGTATTTGAACAATATTTTCTTCCTCAAAAAAATTTAAACCATTTTTTGATATTACAAGTCCATATTTTGCTTTTACTTTATTGGCGGTCTTAATAACTTGTCTATTATTCTTGTTTCCCATTCCAACTTCTATTACTATTTTATCTTTCGCAAATCCTAAAATAAAATCTGCGCCACCTTGAGCATTATCATAAGTTAACGAGGTATTTATTTTTTTAAAGAGAAACCTACTCAGATACATTCCGACAGTATCTTCCAACAATTTCCCGATATAGCTTTCCTGAGAGATAACGTTTCCAATAAAATTATAATACATAGATCTGAAAGCTGGAGAAGCAAATAAATATTTAGAAGGCTTTTTTACCTGATTTAAATGAGAACCATGCGGATATACTCTTATTAATGTTTCTGTATTTTCCAGTGCATTAAAAATTTCCATAATCTTGGGCCTGCTGATATCAAAAATCTCCGCTAATTTACTATAACTAATTTGATCCATATCTGCAGTTGCATAGAGGATTGAAGGGATTTTTGAAATTATTTCAGAATTAAATTGTCCAGTTCTGGCTACATCGCTGTTTATTATTCTATCCAGGGTTTTATTTATTTGGTCATATACTAACGCTTCATTATTAAGCGAAACCATAAAGGGAAGCGAGCCATATTTCATGTATCGGTTCACTTCCATTCTTTCGATATCAAGCCAATATTCATTTATTTTACTTTCAATATTGCTAAGACCAGAGTAAACTTCTTTTGCAGAAATTGAATTAAAAATTATATTTCTAACATCCCTGCTAAGACCTTTAATTTCTTGCTTTCCTGTTTTAATTTTTACGTACTCCATAAAACTAAGTGGAAATAATTTTTCAAATATTGCGCGTCTTGCAACATCAGAATTTGTATTGAGCGCAAGAGCAGAAGATCCTGTCACAAAAATAAAAACATTATTAGTTCTATCATATAAACTTTTTAAAGTAATAGCCCACTTTTCATCATATTGAATTTCGTCAAGAAACAAGAAGAGTGGCTTATCAAGTCTCTCCATTGCCATACCAATCAAATCTTCATAAACATCTAAGACATCATTAATGCTAACACCTAGAATCTGAATGATATGATCGACCGATAAATTCAATCTCCTTGCATCTAACTTTTTTTTATCATAATAAAGTTGTGACAAAACAGTTGTCTTGCCAGCACCTCGAAGACCAGTTAACACAATCCATCTAGCAGCGGATTTGTGCTCAAAAAAATCTACAAAATATTTATTTAACTTTTTATAAATATTTCTTTTTGGTCTTGCTTTCTTATTTTCATCAAAGATATAAGCTTCTGCCCTAAAGTCTGCTTGAGATATTTGATCTTGTAGGAATTTTATAATTTTTTCTCTTTTTTCAATATTAATCATAGCTATAGTTATTATATTTAATGCTAACTCAATATTACATCAATTGCATATCTCTTGTCAATATTTATTTACATGTAATATTTTATAGCATTTTATCACCTATTTATGGGCGTTTTTAGACTTTTCGCTTGTTTAAAACTCTCTCTTCTCCCTCTCTTTGACCGCGTGTCGCCGTAGCTTCAGCGGTGGCGCAGGGGGAGATTGGAGAGGGGGTGGAATAATTGAATTATATGCATAAATACGAGCCTACAAACCCTGCTCCTCCCGTAACTAATATTTTTACCCCGCTAGAACTTTTTTTATCTTTTGACATTTTATTTTTAAATTCAAAGAATAGAAACTACTTTATTGGATATATTTTTGCATACAAGAAAACCTTAGCTTTTGTGTAAGGATTAATATATTCGTGAATCATTTTAAAATTAGAAGAACTATCTAAATAATTCACTACATCCTTTTCTATTCTTACGCTAGGAAGCCAATCTGGAGTATCGAGACTGGGCGTGCTGAAAGCTATTACATAGTCTGATTTATTTATTTTTTTAATTTTCTCAACTTTGTCATCGCTTAATGCTCCATTTTTTATACTTAGATTATTAACCCCCGATTTCATTTGATAATAAATTAGGCTGTCATATTGCAACCAATGTGACATAGAGCTTAAATACACTTCTTTGGAATATTTTCTTAAATTATTTCTTGCATTAAAATAATCAATATCATTTTCTATATCATTATAAATATTAACCAATAAATTAGCATGGTATTTTCTTTCTGGAGGTGTTCTAAACTCAGGAGCTGCCAAATCATTTGGCGCTGGCCACTCAAATAAATAAACAGTGAAAACAAAAAATAACAAGATAGCAACATTCAAATATTTTTGAGTTGACCGCTTAAACGGTTGAATATTTTTTATGATAAAAATTAGCATCTGCATACTGGTAAAAAATATCAAGCATGCGACTATGACGCCCAAGAAGGGTGATTTGTGATTAGAAATTACCACGATCGAAAAAGCCAACAAACCTGTAATCACCAATGATGGTAAGTAAATTTGTTCTTTCCATTTCTTTTTTAAAAGCACTGTGCCACCAGAAATCACTACCAAGAAAATCCACAAATGTATCCAATCCCCAACCATCATCGATCCACCTTGGCCCAGCAAATAATAACTTACCCTATCAATAAACGGCAAGGCGTGCATCCCCCACACTTTTTCCAAATCAACAAATTGATTTTGATATATATAATTAATAGCATCCTTTAGTCCAAATAAATAGTAAAAAGAAGAAACTAGCACAGAGTATAAAATAAATTCTTTGCTTTTTATAAAAACCTCTTTCAGAAATATTTTTTCTTTTAATAAAAATTTTTCAACTAGAATATTTGTCGCTATGGCAGAGACAACTAAAATAATTGTTACTGGAAAGATTGTGGGCTTAATAAGTAACGCCAGTCCAAAAACAATTCCTATAACTTTTTTACGAATTGAAGTTGCACTAAGCCAAGACTTTTCTGAAATCAATATTATCGCCATAGCTGTCATTAATCCACAGAAAATATCTGGTCTAAATTCTATAACTGCATGCCCCATCAATAGCCAAGTTAAACTAGTGAGAGTAATCAAAACCTTCCATCTCATCTTCAATCCTCGACTCAAATAATCCAAAAAGATAAGCACTATCGCAATGATTGAAAAATTCATGAAAGCGGGCGCCCAGTCTTTGATTCCAAACACAGAAAACCCCACAAATGCCAACAATGCACTAATAGGAGAATGCGGGGTATGATTTGTATAATTAGAAACAAGACCACCGAATCCGTCGTTATAAAATATATCAAGACGCATTAGAGCATCATTGAAATAACTGACATCATCGTAACTTGGCGGTAGACTTAATTGTCCCTGTCGCAAGGATTGATTTATTTGGATAATTGTAAAAATAATTGCGATTATTAACCACAAAAAACATCTTTTAAAAATAGTCTTTATCATATTATTTTTTATTACATTATTTCAATTTCGCTAAATATTTAACTGCAAACTTTCTTGGTGAAAAAATGATAAAATTAATTTTATCAATAAAGATTTTAACCACACGCTTCATCTTTTTTCTAAATCCAAAACTTTTCTTATATTCTTTAATACTGAAATATGACTCATAATTGCTAAGCGCCACAGCTAACTCTTTTGATATTCCACTGTATTCACGACAAAATATCTTTTTGCAATCTTCTTTTGAAATATTTATTAACTTACTAAAATTCTTATGGTAAGCTTTAGCAACTTCGTTATTGCTTAATTCTCGATCAGTATCAGAAAATCCGCCCAACCTAAAAGTTGTAAATTTGTTATTCACAAGGACACTCTTGTATTTTTTTAAGCAAATTCTCAATAAAAAATCATAATCACCAGCACTTTTAAAATTAGTATCAAACATTCCCTCTTTTAACATCACATCTCTTCTGGTAAACATAGTTTGGTGACAAAATGGCATCGAAAAAAATACTTTTGAAATTTTTGGATTAAAATAAGTATGGTTACCTTTCAAATTCGTCCCATCTTCTTTTTCTATTATGGCTGGTGCATAAGAAAAGTCAGCCCCTTCTTTTTCCAATGCTTTTACTGTTTTCATTACGCCATCTTTTCCGTGATAAAAATCATCTGAATGTAAAAATGCTATATATTTTCCATTGGCCATTTTTATGCCTTTATTTAAAGCATCATAGATTCCATTATCAGGTTCGGAAACATATTTTATCAATCCCTTATTGGCGTATTCTTTGATTAAATCGACAGATCCATCCTTTGAACCTCCGTCAACCACAAGATGCTCAATATTTTCGTAAGTCTGATTATGCACTGACTCCAAACATTGGCGAAGAGTTTTTTCTCTTCCAGATTTTATTAAATTAAATGTAATTGTTACTATTGTTACTAATGGTTTTTTTTCTTGCATTTTTATAAAATTAAAGCTTATCAACTAAAAAATTCAAAATATCTATCTGCGGAAAAAGAACTTAAATAATTTCTGCAATTTCAAAACAATTTTCCACTCGCGAGAATTATAAGTTCGCTCAATTCTCTTTCTTGTATCTATCAAATCCTTATTTAAACTTTTAAACCTCCCTTTTTCATAATCGAGATTTGCTCTTAAAATTGAAATTTTTTTTAAATTTTCTCTATTTAAATTTCCAAAATCAACATTGCTAAAATCCACAAAATATTCCCAAAAATCAAAATCATACCGTTCCCAAGCATGACAACCAAACGGTATTTTTTTATTTATCATTTCATGTAATCTTTTTGGTTGAGATTCAAAAGAAAAATACATCGCTTCACTCGGCGGAGCAACCTTAAAGTTTTTATCAATATTTTTGGCAAATTGACTAAAAAAGACATCTTCATATTGTCCATCTTTTAAATAATTTCCGATAAAATTCGCTACTTCTTTTTTGTAGCTCAATACTTTAATAAAGCTACTAATTTTTCTCAAAGAAAAACCGCCATTTCCAGCTACTTCTAACAGCTTGGATTTATCATCACTTAGGCCAAAGTTCTCAAACCATGGCGCACCGATATAATCAAAATCTTTTTTACACCAATACATTAAGTCATCTCTAAAAACATAAGCATCCAACTGATAAATTAATGCGAATTCATACTTCTCATATCTTTTATAAAAATTCACATCTAGCATTAAATTATTATATGATTCCACACTTTTAAAAAATTTCCTATCAAATCTATCTACTTTATAATTAACATTAAAATCTTTTAACACTATTTCATAATTTTTAATATCAAGTCCATCAGGACACACCAAGGAAAAATTATATTTATTTAAAATTTTACAACACTGAAATAGCGATGCCTTTTCAAGCTCGCTGAAATCGGATTTATAAATAGGAATAGGGATTACCGCACTTGTCATAAATTAAATTTTAAAATATTTTTTAATAAATTTATTGGGAGAAAATAAAATAAATTTTATTCCATTTTCCAAATAGATTAATCCGTTTTTCAATTTACGAAATCTAGATAATTTTGACAAATCAATTCTCACAAGTTCATTTTTTCTATTTTCCATGACATCCTTTATATGTTTAGGTGCGCTATCGCCCGCCATCCCCAGCTGTATTGTATTTTTTTTGTAAATTTTCAATCTACTTTCTTCTGAGGCTGATATTTTCATAACATATTGGCACACAAAAGAATGGGGGCTTGAAAATATATGATTCTTGATTACATTGGACAAATTAGCATAGTAATCTTTTGAAAAAAATCCATGCATATCCAAGGGGACAAACTTAACATCATCTATTTTAAGGTAAATATTGCTGAAAAGTGAAGCTAAAGATTTGTATGTAAAAAATCTCAAATGTGTTTGGTCAAGTAAGCCGATATCTCCATATTCAAATTCATCATTAAGCAAACTAGCTTTTATACTTGCATGGGCTACATTTGGCAAAGAAATTATAAAATAACCATCATCTTTCAATAATTTCTTAAAAGCGTTAAGCACTTTTTGTGGATTTATCACATGTTCCAAAACATCGCCGAATACTATATAATTAATTTTCTTTTCAAGATTCGAATAATCATCAATATTAAAGTTATTCAAATCTAACTGATAAATATCTTCGAAGCTTTCCGTTTTTTTCGCTACCGCTATACTCTCATTGTCATATTCCATTCCGTAAATAATACAATCCTTTTCTCGCTTCAATGCCTTGCCAAAATCTCCGCAGGCACAACCAACATCTAAAACTGTACTTCCTTTTTCAATATAGTTTAATGCTATAACTCTAGCATCATAAATATTATTCAAATTAATATCCCATTGATAAATCATAGATCGATCTTTTATGACTTCAAGCAAAACAGGTGCATGAATTATTTTTTTTATTTTTTTTCCACCATTACCCCCCAATGGAAGTATGGTAGTTCCAAATAAATGATTATGATATTTATTGTTTATATAGTTTAATTTATCAAAAAAGTTAGGCCTTTCATTTATATCATCTAATTGTTGCCGATGACAGCATTCTAATTTTAAAATTCTACTCTCAATGCCGCGAGAAACCATCGCGTTCATACAAAAATCCTCGACATACATATCAAATTCCAACTGCTCATCAAACCTTAAGTTATTCTTTTTAATCAAAGATGAATGCACTATAAGACACTGACAATCAAATGTGTCAACCGCAATGCCATTTTTAATTGAATAACACTCCATTAGCCGCAGATTGGATCCATCTCTCTTTCTATCATATATTCTCCCCCTGCCCTCGCTTGTAACAATCCCATGATTATTTTTAATTATAATCGCGCCTATTGGACCATACAAGCAATTTTTATCCAATGACTCTAATTTGGGAGCAATATCCTCCATGATCTCCCAATCTGAATGACAGAAAACAAACCACACTTCACTTGAAAAATCATAGCTAGAGATAAACTCATTATATCTTTTTGATATAAATTTATTTTCTTTTGAATTATCCAAGCAAACTGTTTTGATTGCATTATTATCTTTTACATATTTATTTTCTACCACACACTGCCTATATATATCGAAATCATTCACTGCTGATATAAAAATTGTCTTTTTTGTCATAATATTAGTATTTTATGATTTATAATTAATAAAAAAATCATTTAGTATGTTTTTTATCAAAAAAACTATTTAAAAACTCTTTTTTTTCAAAATAAAAATTTATTAATTTCCAAAGTTTAGAACTCTTAATATTTTTTAATTCACTTAAAATATTTTCTATTTCAAGGTTTTTTTCTGCAATAACAATCTCCATCTTCTTCTTAATTAACAATAGTTCCTCTTTAGTTATATGATTGCTTCCGTAATTAAATCTGACATCATTGCCATTTCTGTAGCTTTTCTCTGAAAGAGAATATATTCTATAATTATTTTTCCATAAAACATAATTAAGGCTCAGTTGATCTCTTCTAGAATAATTTTCTACCCACCACCACCAGTCTTCCATTATTTTTGTAACAATATCGTTATTATGCTCTCTATAAATAATACTCGTATCAAATAAACCATTCTTTTCGGGGAATCTGTCTTTCTTAATCAAATCAATCTGTTTTTTCATTATACTAGCATTATCTTTTTGTAAGGAAATGCAAGCTTCCAATTCATCGTATATGCATTCCAATAATGGATGCTTAACAATTGACATTTTTTGTTTTTTTTCAATAACAATATCCACGTCATTGAAAATCTTATTATTTAATATATCAATATTTGCATCTACCCAAATACTTTTCTCGTACTCTGGAAAAAGAATGTGAGGATGAGTTTTATGCCATCTGGCATTGCGCACATCGTCCAATTTATTAAATTCAAGTGGCTTTATTTTCCAAATATTTTTCTTGTCTTGAATAATTTTAGAGTCAGTAAAACAAATATAATCCCAGTCTGGATTAATATACTTATGAATAATTAACTCATCATAACTACCCGTTGTGCAGGTATAAATAACACCTTTTCTTTTTATCATTTTATTATTTTCTCAGTAAAATTCTCAAAAAATTAATTGGAAACATTAAAAATTTATAAGGAGATTTAATGGAACGGAAGAACAAATCTCCCAACAAAAATGTCTTCGAATTATTTATTCTTATTATATCCTTTTCAGCATTCAGTAGCCTCTCTTTAATATCGATATCTACATACCCCAAATTAATTTCAACCTCAGAAGACGGAAACATTTCATCTGTAAACAACGAGATTACTGGTTTATTGGTCATATTTGCAATTTTAATAGCTTGATTACGATCACTCTCAACAAACAAGAAACAATCATCTAGGCTACTATATACTCTCGATTTGAACCTGTCATGTGCGCATTGTTTAATTCTCTCCTCCTTTGTGGGCAAGTCAAGCATATAAAGATCATCAAATTGAACATTATTCTTTTTTAACCATTCTTCAGTTTGCTTCCTATATTTCTCCAATCTTGAAGTAACTAGCGCCCTTATTCTATAATTTGGAATATATAACGGTTTTGCATTTAAGATAAAGTCGCTATATTTATTTCCGTCATCATTCTGGTCGGAAGTTGGATCGACGCACAACACCCCATCTATATCAAAACATGCATTAGAAAGTATTCCATGATACAAATAATTCCATTGAAAAATTCTTGGTTGTTCACAAATAACTGCATAGAAATCGACTAATTTATTACTTCCCCTTGTGGCATACACAGCGAAAGACAAACATTCAACATCTGGATTTTTGTTGTATAATTTATTTTTTGCTTCCTTTATTGATCCCCCAAGGTTAATGCTATCGTCAACTATTAAAATTTTCTTAGGAATAATATTTTTGCTAATTATGGGACGCTCACCATGGGATGCGAAGATATTATTCAAATATTCATCTAACGAAGCCACTGGTAAATTTAAAAATGCTCCTATCATATAAGCAGGAATCATCCCAGAACGTGGTATTCCCACTATTAAATCAATGTCGTTAGGAATATCAACTAGAGATTGACGAATATCTCTTGCTAAGTCAGAATATGTCTTGAAATTTAATATTGTCATTTTTTTACTCCCTTAATTCCTAAATTTATCCAACCATGATCATATCCTCGACATTCACAATTTTCCATTACTGTCACATTAGCAAGTCCAGCTTCTATAAATATTTTTTTTAAAAATCTCTCAGAGAAAGCAGACAAATGAAAATTAAAATGCCCCCTCGTTCCGCTCCCATCTCCATAAGAGAAAACTCTCCCGGAAAACCATTTGGCTGGATCTCTGTCCTCATTAAACCGAAACCATCCATCGTTAACATAATCTGTGTTTATGCCATCTTCAGCATCACAGAACGCCTTAGCAATTTTAAGCGAATTTGGAACCCAAACTTCCAGAGTACCTCCTGGTTTCAACACTCTAATCCATTCATTTATAGTTTTATTTAACATATACCACGGGGTATGCTCTAGAATGTGACTGGCATAGATGACATCAAATGTCTTGTCTGGAAAATTAATTTTTTTTGTGGCATCTCCAATATAATCTGTATTTTTTGTCTTCACGATATTAATTGTTTCAAATTCAAATATTCTTTCTTCACCTGGCCCAATTTCTAGAAATCTTTTTTCTTTTTTTGAGTTTTTAATAACGATAAATTTTTGTAAAAAAATCTCATAAAAAGATGTTTTTATTCTCAAAAAAATAGACCATTTTTTAGAAATATCAAATTTCATACTCATTAAATACTTAATTATTATTCCCACCCATGTTCAATAAAAATTATTCCACTATACTTATTTTTTTCTACAGTTGGAAATATCTGAAAATGTTTGCATTTTGGTTTATAATCATATAAATTTTCAACTACATTTCCATATAAAGTTGCATTTATGAAATATTCTCCTTTTAAAAGCATACACTTGTTTAACTTGAGAATAACTGAGTTTGATTCATTACTAACTTTAAACCGATCTATCTGCGTGTTGCACCCAAAAATAAAAATGCCCGTAGCTGAATGTATGCCTATTCCTAAATTTAAAGTATCAACTTTTTTATTAATAATATAGCCAATTTCTATATTTATGACTTCGTCATTTTTAAAAGTATTTTTTCTCTCTCTATTCTTATCTAACAATTTAACAACGGCTATTTCAGCTATTTTTTTTGATTTTTCATCATTATTTGAAATGCATATCTTATTTTCTACTCTTGAAAGGCGCCTTTCCTCATCGGTTATATTTCCTTGGATATATTCATTTGCGACTTCATTTGCCTTACCAAGTTTAACAATTTTACCGTTTCGAAGCAACATCGCACGGCTGCAATATCTTTCAACTACTGAGATATCGTGGGTTACTATTATCACTGTTCGTCCCATTTCTCGGTATTTATTAAACTCTTCGAGGCATTTGGATTGAAAGTTGGTGTCTCCGACGGCGAGGACTTCGTCCATTAGGAGTATATCACGATTGGCGTGGATTGACACGCTAAAGGCCAAGCGGACTTGCATCCCCGAGGAATAATTTTTGAGCTTTTGGTCGATAAATCTTTCTAATTCTGAGAATTTTACGATGTCATCAAATTTCGCGTCAATTTGCTTTTTAGTCATCCCGAGAACTGTGGCATTTAGATAAACATTATCTCGCCCTGAAAGCTCAGGATTAAAACCGATTCCCAATTCTAGAAATGGTGATATCATTCCATCGATAGCAACTTTGCCAGAGTCAGCTTGATAAATCCCCGCTAATATTTTTAAGAGAGTCGATTTACCGGATCCATTTCTCCCGATAATACCAAAAAACTCTCCCTTCTTTACTTCAAAGGAAACATCATCAAGAGCTTTAAACTCCTCATAACCTCCAGATTTAAAAAGACTCGTAACCGCGCCTTTAACAGAGGTTATCTTTTCGTGAGGAATTCTAAATGTCTTGGAGACATTCTTGACTGAAATTGCGATTTCGTTATTTTTAATTTCTTTTTGCATGTTTATTTGTAATTCAGAATTTTTAATTTATTTCTTTTTCTCTTGTAAAACCTGAAATTGTTCTATCTCATTTTTAGTAAGCAATCTTGACTCTGTAGCACTCTTAATTAAACCATAACTTGGTTTATGAGAAAAACCTATATATTCAACTTCTTTTCCAAGTTGTTTAACTTTTTGAATTGCAGGAATTAAATCTGTATCTGATGATACTAAAATCGCTACATCATAAATATTTTCATAAGCTCCCACCAAAAGATCCACTGCCATTTTAACATCTACACCTTTTTCATGAAATACGCCATCATTTTTCATGAGATATCCTCGTTCAATAATAAAACCACATTTTGTAGAGTTCAGATTATTAAAAAGCCTTCTTTGTCCCCTTCTCATTTTCTGTCCCTTCTCATCATTTTCCTTTGCCTTAACAACACCAACATAATATCTTTTGTTAGCGATTTTCCTATCAACAGCAAGCCAAGAGGCAAATTCTCCATATTTAAAATATGTTATATTGGAAATACCTATACTTTTCAGTTTATAATAAAAATTACTACCATCAATAAAAACTGCAACTCTTTTTATTTTTTTATTTTTCATATTTTTATTTAAAATAAAAACCCGCCGTGCCCCAAAAAGGAGTCAGAACGGGTGGTTTTAGATACTTCAATATTAGCAAATAAATATAACTCTGTCAATATGCTTATATTTATTTTTAGTAAAGTTGATTTACCGCTTCCGTTTCGTCCAATAATACCCCGTCTACCGCCCCGCTTCGACTCAGCGAGGCGAGCGAGGCAGGCAAAAAACTCTCCTTTTTTTACCTCAAAAGAAACATCCCCAGTTGTATAAACAACGAGGTAAACATCCAAGGCCCCAGTCGCGTTCGCAACGGGGTAAACTTTAAATTCCTCCCCGCCTGCAACACTTGCGCTAGCATCGCGGGCAGGATACCCCCCACTTTTAAAAACATTAGTAACCGCCCCCTTAACCGAGGTTATCTTTTCATGAGGAATTCGAAAAGTTTTTGAAACGTTTTTAACACTAATTGCGATATCATTATTCATCTTTATATTATATTACAATTATAATAAATTGTCATTCATTTATAATAAATAACTTTTAATAGAAATTATCTGCTGTTACTAATCTAATCTTTGCTTCTGGGTATCTATTTTTGAAAGATTTATTGATAGCTTTTCTTTTATATTTTATTTCCACACCAATAAGCTCTCCCATTTTTTCCATAACTACATCTATTTCCGACCCCTGCTTAGTCCTCCAATAATAAAATTTAAAATTTTTATCTAAATAGCTATCTTGTTTTATTAATTCACTAATTATAAAATTTTCAAATAAAGCTCCTTTGTCCACTCTTGAATCTAAATCAGAGAAATCTCCAATTAGAGCGTTTCTGATACCTGTATCATAAAAAAATATTTTTGCCGCTTTCACAATTTCATCTCTTTTGTTTTTTGAATAAGGATATAATCGAAATAAAATAAAACTTTGTTCAAAAATTTCTATATATCTTTTAATTGTTCGCTGATCTGCTTTTAAACTATTGGCTAATTCTGAATAGTTTATTAGATTCCCAATTTGGAAAGCCAACAGTTTCAATAAGTCTTTAGCTAATTTTTTATCTTCAATTAAATTTAATTCCAAAATATCTTTAAAAATCAAACTATCCACAAAATTCAAAAGATATTTTTCATCATTTGAATTTTTTATCAAATGAGGATACTGCCCATAAATCAGAACATTATTTAAAATATTTTTTATATCAAATTTATAGAATTTATCTTTTGAGCCATACTTATTATCATCAATTATCTTCTCTAGTATATTAAAATTCAAATCTCTTTCGACACCTTTTTGATTCAAATATTCTGAAAAAGTAAGTGGATATATATTGTAATCTATTTTTCTCCCAGCCAAACTTTCTCCAGTTTTATTTTTTATGTGAAATGAGGATGAACCCGTTATAATTATTCTAATGTCTTCTATCTGATCATAGATTATTTTTACCGCTCTGCCAGGATTATCCAATAAGTGGATTTCGTCAATAATAATTTCTTTAGAGTTTTCATTTATTAAAGTTTTATAAGTTTCAATATCATATGTTTCTAAAATTTTCTTGATTGGCTCATTGTCAACTAAAAAATAATCTCCTTTTGGAAATATCTTTTTGACTATAGTAGTTTTACCAACCTGACGAGAGCCTAGCAAAATAAGCACTTGTTTGTAGTTTTTAAAATGTTGGCTTATTTTAGAATCAAGATGTCTTTGCATAAAATTATATTACTTTTTTAGCATAATATGTACAAATAGATATATCTAATTATACATCGTAGTCTATTTTTGTCAATAGCTTGTTCGCCATAGGTCGAACTATATGTCAAGTGTAATTTAAGTTTAACAAAAAGTTAAGTTATCACTTCCGTTTCTTCCGATAATCCCCCGTCTGCTGCCGAGGCAGGCCC
>DOKP01000065.1 GCA_003510795.1 Candidatus Moraniibacteriota bacterium
GGTGATGGCTTTTTGAGGTTGATCCAATTTTACTTTATAAATTTTATCCGCTCCCTCTTTCGCGTTCACTTCACTTATTATAGCATAGATTTCTTCCGTCCGATAACGAATTTTAACCTTTGCCTCCAAGTTGTCAGTCGCGAATGATGGGTTGATCCAACTAACATTTTTAATTTCAAATTCATCTCGCCATAAGCTTTCTGTGAAATTATTAGCTACAATTAAATTATTCTTGGCAAGATTTTTTTTTACCACAAAATATGGTCCGTCACCTCCCAGATTGATTCCTTTTCTTTGCCCAATGGTATAAAAATGCAAACCTTGATGAGTACCCAAAACTTTCCCCGAGTTATCCACAATTTTTCCGGGTTTATTGGGAATTTTTTCTGAAATAAATTTATTAAAATCATTGTCTGCGATAAAACACACATCCTGTGACTCCTCTTCGTCTTTTATGCCAAAATTATTTTCCTCGGCAATTTTTCGCACCTCACTTTTTAGATAATCTCCCAAAGGAAAAATAATTCTACTTAGTTGTTCTTGCGTCAAACGATAAAGAAAATAACTCTGATCTTTGCTATCATCCCTCGCCTTCGACAAACCGAAACAATCATCCTCTCCCCCTCTCTGACCGCGTGTCGCCCTTAGCTTTAGCGGTGGCGCAGAGGGAGAATTAAAGAGGAGGTGTGGAGAATGATCATTTGTTTTTAATTCTAAATTTAAACTTTGAAATTTGCTTGTATCTTGTATCTTGTATCTTGTATCTTGCTTTCCCTGTTCCATGCTCAATGATTCATGATTCATGACTCTTGCATAGTGTCCGGTCGCCACCTTATTAATTCCTCGCTTATCTGCTTCTTTAATCAAAATCTTAAACTTCATCTCAGGATTGCAAAAAACACACGGATTGGGCGTAATTCCTTTTTTATAATCCGCTACAAATTTATCAATAATTTCTTTTTGGAAAATTTCGCGCGCATCAATTTTATCAATTGAAATTTTTAGCTTATCAGCAATTTTTTTTGCCTTTTGAAAATCTCGCTCACTTTTTTCGCCACCAATAAAATCAATAAAAACTCCCTCCGCCTCATAGCCCTCTTTTTGCAACAGTAAAGCCACCACACTGGAATCCACTCCGCCAGACATTCCTACTAATATTTTTTTATACTTCTTTTTCATATGCGTTAATTAAATCGAGCTCTCAATTGTCATTTCGACCAAATAAATTTCTGTACTCAGAAATTTAGAAGTGGACCGCGTGTCGCCTTAGCTTTAGCGGTGGCACAGAAATCTCAACTAACATTTTAGACATCCAACGGACTTTTAATTTTTCGTAGGGCTGGATTAGTAACCTTGGTATAAATCTGCGTCGTTCGGATATTAGCATGACCCAGAAGTTCTTGCACATAGCGCACATCCACCCCATTTTCCAACAAATGAGTGGCGAAGCTGTGTCTAAGTGAATGAAATGTGGCCTCTTTTTTGATTCCTGATTTTCGCAGAGCGTTTTCAAAAACTTTTTGGGCTGTCCTTTCTGTCAATTTACCACCCATTTGACTTCCAAACAAATATTCGGTCCCCTTTTTATCAACTACCATACTTCCTATGCTTTCTTTTAGCTTTTCAGGAAAAATAGTTATGCGGTCTTTGTTGCCTTTAGCGCCCTTGATGTGAAGCACTAATTCATCTATACACACATCTTTGATTTTTAAATTAACCACCTCGCTCACTCGCAACCCACATCCATAAGCCAACGCGACTATCATTTTATGCTTTTGATTATCAATTTTGGAAATAATTTTATCAATCTCAGCGCGAGATAAAACCACAGGAAGTTTGCTGGCAGTTTTTGCAAATTTAATATCAATATTCGTATTAGATTTGTAAATTTCTCGATAAAAATATTTTATTGCTTGGAGATATAAATTAATAGTCTGCGATGATAGGCCTTTAGCTTGTTTCTCCAATAAATACTTCTTTATAATTTGAATATCTGGCTCTTTTTTAATAGTCTTAATATACACGAAATAATCTCCCAGACACCCTGAATAAGCTTTAATCGTCTTTCGACTAAAATTGCGCAATTTCATTTCATTTTCGATTTTATCAAATAGCTCTTGTAGATTCATAAAACATTTGTTAAAATAAAACTATTAGAAAATATTGTATTTATATATTAACAAACTATCGCATTTAATACAATATTTAGTCAACTATGCGAAACAAGTTTCGCATATAAAAGAGTTGCTGCGAAATGTCAATTTTTCAACAAAGCCTATGAACAATAAAGGATATCTAGAACAAACAGTCCAATTTTTAAAACCATTATTAGAGAAATGGCAGTTTAAGTATAAAAAAGAAGGTGACGGTATTTCATCTGGAGGAGAGTTTTCAAATGGATTTTTTGAAAATGAAAAAATTAAAATTGGCTTAATTTATCGTGGTGATAAATTTGGATCAGTAAATTATGAAACAAACTATTCAAATATATCTCATGATATGATAATCAAATATTTAAAAAAAGAATATGAACAACATTTATTCTACAGCGAGGACAAGTTTGATTCATTTACAAAAAATAATGAAACTATTGAAATCGCATTGTTCAAAGATTTAGAAAATATTATTATGCCATATATATTAGAAACAGATATTGAAGAAATCAATAAAATGATTAAGAGAGAAAGAAAGAAAATTGGACTGTGAAAAATTGACACATCGCAGAACACCGAGTATGCGGCTCAAAAATTTTGCATTTATTACAATCAACAAGGAGTGAAAAATTTTCTCGACCCAAATTCGCTTTTCTCCATTGGGTGGTAACTCAGGAAAAAGTGCGATAAAATAGCATTAAACCAATTAATAAAATTAATTCAATAAATCCGAAAAGCTAACTTCGCATAACTTGGATACGTTCTGCGAAATAACAAAAAAATTCTCTTTATTTATTTTTGGCAATTTAACTTTTATGAACCGCCCATTTGATTGTATTACAGACTTCATATTCATCGAAAACCAACCTGCTAAGGCTGACATTATTTTAGTTCCGGGCGGTTTAAGACCCCAGCTTATGGACAAGGCCATTGAATTATATCAACAAGGTTTTGCGCCATATATTCTTCCGTCGGGTGGAATTGGTCCGAAGCTTGCCAAGGAGATAGAAGCTGGGGTCTCAAATTGGAAAAGTGAATGGGAGTTTTTGCAAAATATTGCCCTTGCGCACGGAGTACCGGAAAAAGCTATTTTAAAGGAAGATAAGGCATTACATACTTTCGACAATGCGTCGTTATCTTGGCAGGTTGTGCAAGAAAATAATATTGTGGTCAAGAAAGCTATTCTGGTTTGTAAAGCTCATCATGCAAGACGCGCCCTGCTCACATATCAAACCGCTTTTTCCTCCGAGGTGGAATATATTATCTGCCCGATTATCGACGACCGTGATGTGCAAAAAGATAATTGGTTTTTAGATGACGCCAAGATTGAAATGGTTATGTCGGAAGTTGTAAAAGTCGGGCAATATTTTGCAAAACACTTTTCCAATTTGAATAAAAGTTAAATTGCCAAATTTTTTAATAAGGAGTAGAATTTTTTTGTTACATCGCAGAACACCAAATATCTGGCTCAAAAGTTTTGCCTTATTAGATTTTTATATTAGGGAACGCAAAACTTTTTCGACCCAAATTTGCTTTCGTTTCACTCCAGCAAACTTCAGATATTTGGATTCGTTGCACAAAATCCACTCACTC
>DOKP01000083.1:0-3361 GCA_003510795.1 Candidatus Moraniibacteriota bacterium
GTGAAATCAAATGAATAAAATTAAAAAAGGTTTCACTTTAATTGAACTTTTGATTGTAATTGCAATTATAGGTATCTTGGCTTCAATTGTGTTAGTGAGTTTAAATACTGCTAGAGTAAAAGCAAAAGCAGCTTCCTTTAAATCTACATTAAATTCTGCTCTTCCTGCTGGGGTTATTTGTGATGGAGATAATTTGACGTTAACAGCATTTGTTGGTGGAAACGCTATGTGCACAGGATCAACATCTTTGTGGCCAACAATTCCTACTAATGTGTGGTCAGGACTTACCGCTGTGGGTGTAACTGATGCTACGGCAGGAGATGGGATATTTAGCTTTACGGTTACATGTACCGGATTAAATGCTAATGAAGATCATGGTGTTTGTTCTCAAACGGGATGCACTTTTGATTAGAGATATATTTTACTGCTAAGGATGTGTTAAAAACAGATAGATAAATTATTCTATCTGTTTTTATATGTTTTTCTTAATTTTTTATAGCATAGTATTAAATACAACAATAATAATATAATTTGACCCACTTTGGGGGTGTGGTATAATTTGGGTATGAGAGAGATTGATGAGAAAAAAATTAAAGAACTGGCGCAAGAGCATAAGCTTGAACTTTTGCTCATTTTTGGTTCTCAAGTTAGCGGGAAAACCCACCCGATGAGTGATTTTGATTTTGGTTTTATTGGAGAAATAGAGTTAAGCTATGAAGACAAGGGTAAATTAGCTCATGAGCTGTCAATGTTACTTGGATTTTCTGATGTTGAAGTAGTTGATTTAAAAAAAGCCAACCCATTTCTTTTAAAAGAAATAGTAAAAAATAATAGAATTGTTTTTGAAAAAAAAGGAGCTTATGCTGATTTTTTTTCAAGCGCTGTCAGAAAATATTTCCAAGCCGGGCCAATTTTTAAATTGCAAGAAATATTATATTCAAAAACTATAGATAATTATCGAAAAAAATATGCCAAGTAAGGTTTCTGATAAAAATAAAAAAGAATCAAAAAAATCTTATGGAAAAGATGAGGTTTTGGTGATGTTTGAAAGTCTTAGGGACGATATATCGATCTTGGCAGAGGGTCAGCAAGCGATTAAAGATGAATTAACTGAGTTTAAAGGTGAGATGTATTCTTTTAAGGATGAGATGTATACTTTCAAGGAAGAAACAAATAATAATTTTGAAGTGCTTAGGAATGATTTAGATAATTTCAAAGAAGAAACGAATAATAATTTTAAAGCAATGTTTGAATATCTATCTCGGATGGAAGATGATGTTGCAGAAATAAAGGCAGAATTAAACAGCAAAAAAGACTCAGAAAAAATATCCAAAAAATGGATGAACGAAATAGAAAAAAGATTATCGCAATTAGAAAAAAAGTTAGTTGACAAGAGAATTAGCGCACTAAAGCAAAAATATAAAGCTTAATATCAATAGAGTTTTAAGTCTAAAAGAAGATATATGAAAAAAAATATTAAAAAAAGTACAGAGCAAATGTATAAGCCCAGCGAAATGATGGTTATGTTAGAAAGTATCAATGATAATGTGGCTTTAATTGCAGAGCAACATGGCGGAATAATTAGTCGTTTAGACGGCATAGATAACCGTTTAGATGGAATAGATAACCGTTTAGACGGAATAGATAACCGTTTAGATAGCATAGATGATATTTTGGGTACAATGCAAATAGATATTTCTGATATCAAATACGACTTAAAGCAAAAAGTTAGCTATGAAGAATTCGAAAAAATGGAAAAAAGAGTGATTAAATTAGAAAAACTTGTTTTTATGAAATTAAGTAATTAATTATGATTTTGATTTAATCTAAATACTTAAATTTTATAAAAAATAAATTATGATTCTCTTAATTTTTTTCATCTTAGGTTTGATTATAGGTAGTTTTTTAAATGTGATTGTTTATCGTTTGAGATTGGCGGATACTATTTTAGGACGGTCACGTTGTCCGCACTGCGCTGACCAAATTCATTGGTATGATAATATCCCGCTCTTTAGTTTTATTTTACTAAGGGCTAAATGTAGAGCGTGCAAAGGAGAGATATCGTGGCAATATCCTGTGGTGGAATTTTTTACGGGATTGATTTTTGCTTTGGCGGGCAGGTATTTTTTTAACTTTATGGATTTTGCCAGTTTTTGGGAAACTGGATTTTATTTAATTATTTTTTCTCTACTGATAGTCCTTTTGGTTTACGATTGGCAATATATGGAGGTGCCGATTTTAATTTTCTGGGTTATATTGGCAGTCTTGATAGTAAATTTTATTTTTGTCAGTTTCTCTGAGATAAATATGGGATTGGATATTAAAAATTTAAGTATCGTCTCCAATTTAATTGGAGGATTTACGGGTTGGTTTTTCTTTTTTTGCTTAGTATTTTTTTCCAAAGAAAAATGGATGGGCTGGGGGGACGTTTATATCGGATTTCTGGCGGGGTTGATTTTGGGTTGGCCCAATATTCTTTTGGGCCTGTTGCTTACTTTTACTATTGGTGCAACTTTTTCTCTGGCGTTGATTTCGCTGAAAAAAAGAACCATGAAAAGCCAAATTCCTTTCATTCCTTTTTTGGCTATCGGGACGATTTTGACAATTTTTATTATTCGAGAATTTCCTTTTGTTTTGGATTACATTATTTACTAAAATTACTTTAAAATAAAAAACTTGACAAATTTTTAAAATCACCGAGCGCCTATGTTAGGAAAAAATAGAAATGGGACAGTTAAGAATTAAAATGGGACTATTGGTAAATTATCAATTTTATCNNTTTTAAAATCACCGAGCGCCTATTGACAAAATGGGAGTTTTTGGTATCATTTAAGCCAAGTGAGGAGTAGTACCTCTTATTTATTTTTTCCCAAAAGAACCCTCGGAGGGGGCGCATCATGAAAAAACATTTTTTCTCAGCTTTGGCAATGGCAATGTTACTCTTCTGTTTCGGAGGAGAAGTCTCGGCGAATCTTGTCGTGGAGCTCGACTTCGGACAAGGGGGTACGGTTTACGCGCCTCCGAGTACGGTGGCGACGCAGGATAGTAGTCAGCTCTCCTGGTTTCCATTAGTCAATATATATGTCGAGAACGACGGGGATGAGGTTGCGCTGTTTGGGCTGATCGGATTCGAAATCTGGAATGAAGGCAATATCCTGTTAAAATTTGGATCCGACTATTTCCCATTCATTACACCTGTCGCCATTAATCCTGGCGAAGCAATATTCAGTCCAATAGTCCAGTTTGCTGGGGTGTTGGATGGTATTGATGTTAATGCTGTTTATCCGCCCGCCAGTGTGGGAGACTATGTCCAGATAACTGGACTGACATTGCAATGTTGGGCCAATAATACGGTCACTCA
>DOKP01000083.1:3422-3553 GCA_003510795.1 Candidatus Moraniibacteriota bacterium
TGGGCCAATAATACGGTCACTCAGTTGGATGCATTTGCTGATTCGGGAAGAGTCCTCAGACGAGGAGAAATTGTGGGGGAATCATCTCCTGCACCTGTTCCTGAACCGGCCACGATGCTTCTTTTCGGTAC
>DOKP01000041.1:0-196 GCA_003510795.1 Candidatus Moraniibacteriota bacterium
TTTTCTTCAGTCACAATATTGAGACAATTATAAAAACCGTAAATCAGATAAATATACCAGTGTCCAGCCTCCCCAAACATAACTTCATTTCGAGGTGTCTTTCCCCGCGAAGCATGACTGGCCAGGTCTTTCGGCCCGATATAAGCTTCAGTCTCGACAATTATCCCAGAAATAATTTGGTCTTTATTTTTATAAA
>DOKP01000041.1:309-671 GCA_003510795.1 Candidatus Moraniibacteriota bacterium
TTTCGATTAAAAAATGAATGGGTTAATCTTTTCATTGAGTTTAGGCTAATTTTTTAGTATTTTATGTATCCAGCTTAACAGTTATTATTCCGCACCTGTAATTGTTTATAAAAATGTCTATAAATCATGTCGCTCGCGAACGACGTGATAAACCAAACAACTAAACGGTTTAAAATAACAACTATTAATCTGGATGCTGGAAAAAATATTTTAAGTGAGTTTTATATTATTCTTATTTTATAACAATATTAATATTAATCCTAGAGAAAAACTAAAAAGTTAAGAATCTAAATTAAAAAACTATTAATGCAATGTCGCTGGTTTTTATAAAACTTAAAAACTCGCAGTTTCTCATTGAGAAA
>DOKP01000041.1:728-31053 GCA_003510795.1 Candidatus Moraniibacteriota bacterium
AGTTTCTCATTGAGAAACTGCGAGTTTTGTAACTGTTTGTGTCGTAAAAAGTTACTGTTTGGCCTCCATAAGAAATTTGAGTACTTCAATTGCCCTAGCCCAATATTTTTCTCCAATGAGATATGTCGGCATCAAAGGATTATCCCAATGGTCAGGATATTGTTTCGATAAAGGGCATTGATCATAAAAATACCAATCCGATAGCCAAGAATATTTTTTGCCATGATGATAGTTTTCATCTCCACCCGTGTCCATGTCGGAACAAATGACTACCGGCACGCCTTTTCCCAGGGCATGAATGACGATCATAAGACCTGCAGGTAAATCACCCTCTTTATATTCTACAGCCATTTTAGCTCCGAATGGAATGAAATGAAGATCGGTCAAAACACCAGCTGATCTTTCTATGGCAGCTTTGATAATTTCTATGCCCCCTCCTATTTCCTTGCTACACGGCATTAATAATGTCTCAGCTCTGTAGCCAGCTGCTTCAACGGCCTTCTTAGCCTTTTCCATTTCAGTTGGCTTGTCTTCGATGCACAGAATTGTTTTCATGATGATCTCCTTTATGGTCTAGTTTTTAAGGCGCATATCGCATAAAAGTTATTTTTTATTACGACAAAGTAGCTTAGCATATGAATATAATATTGTCAACTACTTTTAGTTGACATAAAATAATTTTTGATATAATATAACCTTAAAGTAAGCCTTTTTTAGTAGTTGTGTCACTTTGTTTTTGACACAGTAAAAAAGAGTATAAGAATTAAATCTAATAACTATGCGAGAAAAATTAAAAGCCTTGGGCCTTTCTTACAATGAGCAGAGGGTATATCTAAGCCTGATTAAGATAGGAGAAACATCAGTGGGGGATATTATTAAAGATATCAACGCCCACCGCCAAAGCGTATACAATGCCCTAGAGGAATTGGAAGAAAAAGACCTGGTTATAAAAAACAAAAAAAATGGAACTAATCATTATAAAATTTCCAATCCAGATGAATTTTTGAATAACTTAAAGAAAAAGGAGCTGATTGCCAAGCAATTAGGCGAAGAAATTTCTGAAGAATTATCAAAAAGCAAACACGAACATGAAATAAATGTTTTTGATGGAAGGGGAAAAATTAGGCATTTCTTTTTTAATCGAGACAAAAAATTGCCGAAAGGCTCTGAATTATGCGTTATTAGCAACTATGCCAATAAATATAAAGAGGTTTTAGGGGGTGAATTTCTATCAAAGGAATATAACCAGTTATTAATAAAAAGAAACTTGAATATAAAAATAATTTCCAGCGAATTGTTTCGAGAGGAGTTTACAAAATTAAGTGAAGAATTGGGTAATATAAAAAATAGAAAAATTAAATTTGTACCTAACGATTTAATAAATCCTATGGCTACTGAAATTTGGGAAGACGGTATTAGTTTTTCTTCCTTTGAAAAAGATTGGTTTGTGATAGAAATCAAAAACGCGTTTTTCGCTAAATCTTATAAAACTTACTTTGATTTTCTTTGGAAAACTGCAAAGAATTAAAAACATCGCTTCCCGCAAAGCGATTGAAAATCTACATTGCCTCACAGCTTAAAGCAGGTATCCGGGAGTATTTAAAATTCCTTTTGCTAGGCAAGCAAAATCCGTTTGTAAAGATAAGCTTATATTCTTCGTCTCTGCGAGTAAATTTTGTACTCGGAATTTACGTGGCAGTCTAGAAAATCTTCATTTAAATCTAAAATCCTGGATTGCCACGTCAGGAGTACCTTCCTCGCAAAGACGGAGGGCTTGATGATTTATGAAAGATGGCAGATGACTGATTTTTTTAATGCTAAAATGCTAATCCGCCAGCTGGCGGAGTTAAAATGTTTTAATGAATCTACCCTGTGCATAACTTCATTGACAGGGTCTGTGCCTTTGATATGATAGAGTCTGTGTTTCAAAGAGGGGGGAGTAATTATTAATAATTTGAGTATGCGTAAAAATCCTTTGGATTTTTGTAAAAAAGTAGTAAATCAAGTAATAAACAAGTATAAAAATAGAGAAACTAAGCTAGCAACCATAGCGATAATCATTATGGGCTGTTTTTTTTACGGCAATTATGCCCAAAATACCATAATTAATAGCATTAAAGCCGGAAAAGTTAATGGATATGAGGATATTTCCAATTTAAAGTTAGCTGAAACCCGTCGCTCGCGAGTGACAGGTGAGAATTTGAATTTAAATAATAGTGAAGATTATAATTTTCTAGTAAAGGATGTCCAAGAAGATGTAGTCAAAGAGCCTAATTATCTTGAGGAACAAATAAAAGATATAACTAAAGATCATCCCATAGAGGAAATGGCTCCTTTTATCGCTGCTTATGATAAAAAAGTTGCCGCGTTAATAGTAGGAATCGCTAGAAAAGAAAGTAGCTGGGGACTACATTCTCCTTGGAAAAATGGTAAAACATGTTATAATTACTGGGGTTACAAAGGTCTTGGTTCTCGCGGGGGTGCTTTGGGGTATAGTTGTTTTGAGACACCTGCAGAAGCAGTAGCCACTATTGGCAATAGAATAGAAAAATTAGTTAGCCAAAATATTGATACTCCGGCTGAGATGGTTGTTTGGAAATGTGGAAAAAGTTGCGCAGCTACTGGTGGACAAGCGGCAGCTAATAAATGGATTGCGGATGTCAATGTTTATTATAAAAGGATAGCCATGCTAGCCTCTTAAAAAAAATGATAAATTCTATTGATTTAAAACAATTTAAGGATCTGATTGAGAAAGATAGGGAAAATCTAGAAATAATAGATGTGAGAGAAGAAGATGAGTTTAAAAATATAAGAATAAAAAATTCTACTCTTAATCCAATGGGGAAAATTATGGATAATTTGGATAAAATTAATTGGGATAAAAATGTTATACTTATTTGTAGAAGCGGTGGCAGAAGTGGTTATGTAGCGAAAATGTTCAGTGATATGGGCAAGAAAGTGAGCACTTTGGAAGGTGGTATAAATAGCTTGGAGGAAGATAACTGCGAATGTTTAGAAAAATAAGGTTAAAAATTGTGAAAACAAAAAAAACAATATTAATTTTAATAATAATCTCCCTGGTTGCTTTGGTTGTGGGGGGATTTTTTTATTTTAAAGACAAAAAAAGCGAACCGTTGGTTTATAAAAATAATAGTGATGTTAAAACATTAGAGCCTGAAAATATTCCAGAAGCAGTTATTGAAAAAAATAATGCTATCTCAGACGTTCAAGTTGAGGAAAAAACAGCCGAAAATAAGCCCAAAGAAGTGCCAACCGATAATCCAAAAGTTCAAGAGCAGAAAGAAATGAGAGAAGATAGTATTGATATAAAAGATCATTTAGTATCCTGGGGTTTTAGCAGTTCTAAGGGAAGGAAAATAGATACAATTATCCTGCATTCATCATATAATGTTTTGGGTGGAGACGAATATGACTTGGATAAAATTATTCAAGAATACAAGGATTATGGCGTGGCTCCTCACTATATTATTGATAGAAAGGGCAATATTTTCAGATTAGTAAATGATAAAAATATTGCTTATCATGCCGGAGAAAGTCAGGTTCCAGATGGAAGAACGGGAGTAAATGACTTTTCTATTGGGATAGAGCTTGTAAATAATTTAAAAGACAAATTTACAAGCGAACAATATGAATCGGTAAATAATTTGATTTCTTATTTGAAAGATGAGTATAAAATAAAATATGTCTTGGGGCATAGTGATATCGCGCCAGGCAGGAAAACAGATCCTTGGAATATTAATTGGGAAGAAATAGAAAAATAAGGCTATGCATATAATTTTGGAAATAAAAGAGGATAGGATTAATTTGCTATTAAAAGATAAGAATAAGATTGTTGATGAGATTAGCTGGAAAGAGCGATTGGATTTAAGTGAGAAATTGTTGTTTGTTATCGATAAACTTTTAGTTAAGAATAATCTCAAAAGTAGCGATATGAGCAAAATGATTGTAAAATCTGTCATTTCTGATAATCTTACAACAGTAAGAATAGCGAAAATAGTGGCTAAAACGTTCAATTTTTCTAAAACTGTGGATTAGCTGTGGATAACTTGTAGATAGATTCATGTTTTTTGACTTAGAGCTCAAAACATGCTATAATAAGAATGTTATAGGGTGAAGTGCCGAGATTCTGGCAGTTCGCTTTTTTATTTGTCTAACATACATATAGTACCTATAGTGAATATATTTATATAGGTATTTAAAAAACAAGATGATATTTGAAGATATTTATTATGTAAAAGATGTTTCTAGAATAATCGACCGAGATAAGTCGACTATTTTTCGTTGGGAAAAAGAGGGAAAGATTAATTCGCCGAGAAGGGATAGCCGTGGCTGGAGAATTTATAGTAAGTATGATGTAGAAAAAATGAAAAGGTTAGTTAGCGAGTTAGTAAAGATGTACAATTAAAACTTCTGCAAAATTGATTAAGGGATATTGAAGAATGTCTAAAAAGATGCAAAAAAATAAAAAACAAATAAAAATAAAATTAAAAACCCCCAAGAAGATTTCTCTATGGAAAAGTTTTTTTACATCTTTGTTTAAGAAAAAATCCAAAAAAGAGGCAGTATTTGAATTAAAAAATACCAAAGCTAAATCAATTGCTGAATTTTTAGACAAGTATGAGTTGAAAAACAAAAAAAGTTTGGGTAGAAAATATCGTTTTCGAAAAATAATTTTAAGAGGAGTTGATTTAATAGAAAAATCAATAAAAATAACTTGGAAAATATCAGTTTGGTCTTTTTTTCGAGTAACGGAGATGGTGCTCTTGGTTGTTTTAATTTTTAGTTCTAATTCAGGAGTATTAAGCGCGCCCAAAGCAGTTACGGTTACCAATAAAGCAGATTGGGAAAAGGGTGCATTGGATAACATCAGCACTACGAGCGGTAATGATGCGATTCAATTAAAATCAGACGGTACCTGGAATGCTCGAACTTGGGCTCCAACCCCTGATACAATTGCATTTGGTTCTTCTTCAGCGTTGGTAGGTGATTATTTGTATGTGACTAGGGGTTATGCAGATAAATCTTTTTATCGTTATAATATAGAAGAAAACAAGTGGGATATTTTAGCAGATTTACCTCAAGCTACTCATTATGGCTGTGATATGGCATATGATGGAGTGGGTAATATTTATTTTATTTTTGGAGGATTTTCTAAGGAATTTTATAAGTATAACATCGAAGATGCTACTTGGATTCAACTTCCAAATTTATTGGACACTATTTATACGGGAGCAGCTATAGAATTTGATGGAACTGATATGTTTATCACTCGTGGCCAATCCTCTACGGATTTTTGGAAATTTGATATCAGTGAAAACGCATGGTATAACACTGCTCCTGTACCAGCGACATTAAATACCGGCAGTAGTATGGTTTATGGTAATAATAGTTATATGTATGTAACCAGAGGTACCAATACTAATACTTTGTATCGTTATAATATAGGAGCAAATAATTGGTCGACATTAACTAACACCCCAAATAATTTTAATGGAGAACAAAAGGGAGTATTTTATAATAATTCTGTTTATTTTTTAGTATCCAACACCACTAATACATTTTTGCGTTACGATATTGCGGGTAATAGCTGGGTCACTTTAGCTACTTCTCCTCAGACCAACAATCTTTCTTCGCTCACTTTTAATTCTGCTGACAATCTCATCTATGCTATTCGAGGAAGTTATACATATAATCTATGGAAATTTGATCCTGATTTGGGTGCAACTGGAACATGGCTTGGCCCTCAAGATTTACCAGCTGCAGCTGGAACGGGAGGAGATTTTATTTGGAATAAAGTAACGGGAGCAGGCGCTTATGTTTATGCCTTGAGAGGTGGAGCCAATAGTTTTTACCGCTTTGATATTGCTACGAATACTTGGACAGCCATGACCAATGCTCCGGTTAGTTTTAGTTGGGACACCAAAGGAACTTATTATAACGGCTATATCTATATTCCATTGGGAAATAATACCACTGCTTTTTATCGATATGATGTAGCAGGCAATAGTTGGAGTACAATGACCGTGGCTCCTGGAACGCTGGGTGGAGGAAGCGCTGCTGTTTATAATAGTGGAGATGGTTATATTTATGTAACTCGAGGCAACGGTACCAATAATCTTTATCGTTATAACATTGCTGGCAATAGTTGGACAACCATGGCGAACATGGCAATCGCAGGAGGCGCTGATTACCGAGTTTATACCGGAGGCCGAATAGAATCAGATGGAACTAATCTCTATATGATGCCAGGAGATGGAGAAACTGCTTTTTTGCGCTACAATGCAGGAGCAAATAATTGGACTGAGCTTACAGCTACTTCTTTTGCTCAATATTATGGAACAGATATATCTTATTATGATGGTAAGATCTATGCTATAGCTGGTTATTATAAAGATGAGACCTGGGAATATAATATTGCTGCTAACGCATGGAGACAACTTCCTAATAATCAGAAATATGTTTACGAAAGAGGACCATACAATGGTGCATCTTTTGAATATATAGGAAATAATTCTTTTTTGGCTATGCCTGGGTTTGGTTTGGTGGATGTATGGAGCTACACGTTGGGAACAAATAATTATTTAAACAGCGGTATATATATTAGTGAAGAAATTGATTTGTCCTATGCCTCTTCTTGGACATCTTTGAATGTTAATCAGTCTACGCCAGCTAACACAAATATAATAACTGAAACCAGAACAAGTAGCGACGGAGAGACTTGGTCTGGCTGGGAAGCGGTTAGTGGTGGCAATATTGCATCTCCTGAAAATCGTTATATCCAAGTCAAGCTTACTTTAAGCACAACGGATAGTATCAGCACACCGACAGTTTATGATTTTACAATTTCTTATAATAGTGAAGATAATGCACCTAGCAATCCAGCTACTGTAACTGCTTACTCCCAAAAAATAAGTGGAGAAGTTTTAACAAGTAGTGTCGATTATAAGTATGCTCATCCTTACTTTAGCTGGAATGATGGGGGTGATAGTGAATCTGGAATAGCAGGCTATTGGGTTTATTTTGGAAATGATGATGAGGCGGATCCGGAATTGGTAGGAACTTATCAGGAAGATAATGATTATTCAGTTAATCTAGCGATGATAAATGAAAATTATTATTTAAAGATAAAGGCTCAAGATAGCGATGGAAATGTATCAACTTCAGTTTGGGATGCTTTTACATACAGCTATAGTGGAGTAGCCCCATATTTAACTGAAGAAAAAACCAGTGAGGCAGATTTTTTGTCAGGTACATTTGATAAAACTAGCATCAAAAGTGATGGTTCGTTTAGATTGGATTCAATTGCTGGCTTTTGGAATGAAAAGAGATTATCTTATGCTCCTGCTGGATTTCGTTATGGAGCAGATTTGGCTTATATTGAATCAAGCGACAAAATTTACATCTTAAGGGGAGATAATACGACTACTTTTTATTCTTATGATATTGCTACTGATGTGTGGAGTACTTTAGCAGTGGCTCCGGCGACAGTAAGATTCGGAAGCTCAATGATTAATGGTCCGGAGGGTTATTTGTATGCTTCGCGAGGAAATAACACGGCTGATTTTTGGCGTTATGACATAGCTAATAATTTATGGGAAGTAATGAGCAGTGCTCCAAAAGTATTTACTTACGGAGGTTCAATCAATTATGATGGCAGTCGTTATGTGTATGGTTTACCTGGAAATGATGATGCTTTTTTCCGTTATGATACTCAAAATAATATTTGGACAACATTGGAGAACGCTGAATTTGGAAATCCCAATGAAAGTGATGGGCAAAGATTGTATGAAGGATCAGACAACGCTTATGATAAAAATGATACTTTATATGTTGCGCAGGGAAATAATTATCCTTATTTCTCAAAGTATTCAATCAGTAGTGGACAATGGACTCCTCTGGAGAAAGCCCCAGTGGGAATTTATGAAGGAGGCTGCTTGACTTATGATAGTGTTACAAATGCAGTGTATATGTTGAGTGGTAAATATCGCCAAAATTTCTTTAGATATAATATTGATTCTAACACTTGGACAGAAATGCCATTGATCCCATCTTATGTAGCTTACGGAGGTTCCATTAAGGCAGTTGATGGATATATTTATGCTATTAGAGGAGAGGGTTCAAATGCTTTTTATAGATTTAATACAGACGAAAATTCATGGGAGGTCCCGCAAAAAGGTTTTTTTGGACCATCGGACGTTGGTGGAGGAAGCAGTTTTAGTTTTTCTTATGGGACCAATATGGTCAAGGATGAAAATGAAAATATTTATTTGACTAGGGGCAGTAGTGACAATACTTTTGGAAAATATAATTATCAAACAGGGGAATTTACTCAATTAGCCAAAACTCCTGTAGGAATATATAATGGTTCCGCGATGGTCTATAATGAAGACGAAGGCGCAATTTATCTTGCCCCCGGAGCTATTCGAACAGTACGAAGCGGAGGTATTAATAACTATTTTATGAAATATATTATTTCTTCAAATAGTTGGGAAATAATTACCACCGACAGGATTCCATTGCAAACAGGAACTGGTTCAACAATGACTTATGATGGCAGTCGTTATATTTATTTAACTCGTGGAACTGCAGGAAATAATAATTGGTGGAGATATGATACAATCGCTGTTTCAGGTTCTCGTTGGTCAGCACTTTTGCCAACAATTGCGAACTGGAACCAAGGAGATGGTTCAAGAATTCTTTATAAAGATGGATATGTTTATTCTACTCGCGCTCAAAATCAAAATACTTTCTGGCGTTATGATGTAACAGCGGGAACTTGGTTACAAAGAGCTAATACCCCAGCTACGATTGGAATTGGAGCATCATTGACTGATGGAAATGATGGCTATCTTTATTTGACTCGAGGAATTAATACTAATACTTACTATCGATACAATATTGATAGTAATACGTGGGAGACAATTTCCAATGTTCCTGGACAAATCAATATTGGAGGTGCTGGAGATTCAGCTGGAAATAGGATCTGGTCAACAACTGGAAATGGCACCAATTCCTATAATGATGGTTTATATAGTTATGTGGTGGGATCAGAGAGCAATAGCACTGCTTTTGAAAAAAGAGGAAATTATATCTCGGAAGCAATCGATTTACTTTCAGTTTACAGATGGGCTAATTTAGAAATTAATTATACCAAGCCCAACAATACCTCAGTAAATATTTATACCAGAACTTCAAGCGATCAAAATGATTGGTCGGCTTGGGATTTGGTAAATAATGAAAAAGAATTGGGTTTAAATAATTATAGATATGATATTGTCAGCCCTGTCAATGAATATATCCAAGTAAAAGTGGATTTATTTTCAGGTGACCAAATTTTCTCTCCATCTATTAGTGATTATAAAATTAACTATTATCAGGACGTCTTGGCGCCAAGCAATCCTAGCGCGGTTAATGCTTATAGTGCAGCAGATAAAACAGTAGCTATTAATGCCGCCTCTTGGTATGGGCATCTTAATCCCTATTTTGAGTGGCCAGCCGATGAATTAGCCGGTGGAGCTAGCGATGGAATAGGAGGTTCAGGAGTTAAAGGTTACTGGGTTTATTTTGGAACCAATGCCAGCGCAGATGCATTTGTAGACGGTGCTTATCAAACTGGCACTAATTATACCGCAAACAATATAGTTTCAGGCCAGAACTATTATCTTTTGATTAAAGCTACAGATGATGCCAATATATTGCCGGCAGCTTCATTCAATGCTTTTAATTATCGATTTGACAATACCCCTCCTAATAATCCGACAGATATTTCTGTCACTCCGGCAGGATTTACAGCGGTAGATAATTATTCTTTTTTATGGGAAAATAATATTTCCGATGCTCATTCAGGAGTGCAAAAAATACAATATAGAACAGGTGGAGATGTAGCAGACACTTGGGTAGATGCGCCTAATATTACAGATGTTTCTGTTACTATACCCAATGCGATGCATGTAACAGGCGCTTATCAATCAGGGAAAAATTGGCTATATTTAAGAGTGGTTGATAATGCTGGAAATGTTTCAGCGCCCATTAGCCAGGAATATTATTATAGTGCGGATGCGCCTAGCCCTCCAGAAAATTTGGTAGTAACACCCGCTTATTCAACGGGAAATTCCTTTGCTTTCGAATGGGAGCAACCATTGTCATTTATTGGTGAAGCTTCTAAATTAAAATATTTTTATTCAGTCAATACTTTACCTAATGCTTACAATGCAATTGAAACTACTTCGACTTTTGCTGGGCCTGGACCGTTTGCGACGCAAAAAGGTGCTAATAGATTTTATGTAGTAGCAATGGATGAAGCGGGAAACATTGATTATGATTTAGCCGCTCATATAGATTTTACAGCAGATACTTCGGCTCCAGGGGCGCCAGTTAATATTCAAATATTTGACACATCTGATAGGGAAAATGCAGAATATAGTGTGGCTACTAAGTGGACTCCTCCAGTTGGAGCAAGTAGCGATAATTTTGAAGGTTATGTAATTTATCGATCGACTGAATTAGGCGGAACGTATACTAACGTGGCAACTACTTCAGGAACGGCTTATGTGGATACTGGGCTGGAAAGCAAGGATTATTATTATTACATTAAAGCTAAAGATAATACTAATAACTTATCAATTGCATCCAGCATTGTAACTATTATTCCTACTGGGAGATATACGACTGCTCCAGTTTTAATTCAAAAACCAAGCGTTAAAACGCAATCATTTATTGCTACATTCAATTGGGGAACCAGTCGTGTCGCTAGCTCTTTTATTGAATATGGAAAAAGCATCTCTCTGGGGGAGACCAATGGACAAGTGGACAGCGTGACAGATCACGAAGTAATTGTAAATGGTTTGAGTGCGGATACTAAATATTTTTACAAAGTTAAATATATTGATCCTGATGGAAATATTGGAATTTCTGAAATAGGTAATTTTACAACTTTGCCTCCACCAATAGTATCAGAATTCACAGTGACCGATATTAAACTTGACAGCGCTTTGATTTCTTGGAAAACCAATACTTCTGCTACTTGTATTTTGAAATATGGGATAGGCAGTCTTTCTAATAGCATAGAAGAAACTAGCGGAGCTTCAAGCCATATTCAAAAAGTAACTGGACTAGTAGCAGAGACTGGTTATCAAGCTCAGGTAGATTGTGTTGATGGTGATTTGAATAACTTTAATTCAGATCAATATAATTTTAATACGCCTATTAAACCAATTGCCACTGATATTACTGTGCAAAATATAGAAAATGTTGATTTGCCAACTATCTTGGTAGAATATAAAACTAATATTAAGGCTACAACCAGAGTTAATTTTAAGCATGCCGAGGAAGGTACTCCCCACCACTTTTTGACTGAGGAAAAAATAACTGAGCACAAAGCAGAATTAAAAGGCTTAGATCCTGCCAAGGAATATATTCTAACAATTTTAGGAACAGATGAAAATGGAATTGAGCTTGAGCCAATAGAACAAAAAATAACTACCAAATCTGACTCTCGCCCACCAGAGGTAACAATCAATAGAGCTGTGGGTAAAGTTCTAGGTAGAGGAGCTAGCTCACAAGCCAACTTGTATGTTAAGATAGAAACGAATGAAGCGACCAAGCTAAAAATTAAATATACCAAAGGAGCCTCAGTGAGTGGCTTTGATCAATCAACGGGAGAAGATCCGCTAAACACTTATCATTTGATAACTATTCCGGCTGAAGTAGGGCAGATGTATAGCTATAAAGCAGAAGTCGTTGACGAAGCGGGCAATCTAACAAATTCTAAAGTTTCTACTATTATAGTAGAGGATGCGAAATCATCAGCTTCAGAAATAATTATTGGAACAACGACCAAGCAATTCGGATGGTTGTCAGAAATATGGAACAAATAGAAAATAAAAACATAGCAGTTGAAATAAAAGGAGTGAAGAAGTTTTTTCATGTTGGAGAAAATGATATCCAGGTTTTATTTGGAATTGATGCAACAATATATGAGGGAGAATTTGTGATGCTTGTAGGCCCTAGTGGTTGCGGAAAATCAACATTGTTGCATTCTATTTATGGGTTGGAAGAACCAACTGAAGGAAATATTATCATTGATAATGAGGATATTTGGGCTTACAGCAAAAACTGGAGAGCGCAATTTAGAAATGAGAAGGTGGGATTTATTCCACAGCAAACTTTTTGGATTAAATCTCTGAGTGTGATAGAAAACATGGCTATTCCGGCCGTGATTGCTGGCGAATCTTTTCATAGTGGAATAGAGCGGGCAGCTAAACTCATAGAATTGGTGGGCATGAGTCGTTGGGCGGACTATCGACCAAACGATCTTTCCGGAGGACAACAACAAAGAATTGCTTTGGCGCGATCACTTCTATTAAATCCGAAATTTATCATTGCTGATGAGCCGACTGGAAATCTCGATCAAAAAGCGGGAGATACTTTATTAACATTGTTGCAAGAAATAAATAAAAAATTCAATATTACTATCCTGATGGTTACCCATGATCAAGATCAATATAAATTTGCTTCAAGAATTATTAATATGGTGGATGGAAAAATAACTTCAGATCATCAAAATAAACATAGTATGGATAATCTTGGGCAAGTGAATATGGAAGAGTTAGTTTTAGAAAAATAATGCAGATTTATTTTTGCGGATATTTGTATTAAAATTTAGTATATAAAAAAATTATTAACGGAGTAGCCCCAGTTAAATAATGCAGATTACTGCAATTTAACGGGGTAAATAAATAAAAAATGTTCAGTCTTTCTAAAAATAAAACACCAGATAAAAAAATAAAAATAAAGAGGATGAATTTCTCCTCGATTATTTTGATTGGTTACAGAAATATTTTTGTCAATAAACTTCGTTCATTCTTGACAATTGGTGGAGTAGCGATCGGTATCGGAGTGGTAACCTTTTTAATTTGCCTTGGTTTTGGGATGCAAAAAATGGTGATTGACGAAGTGACGAAAGATAACCCAGTTAACATCGTAGATGTTAATAATGGTAGTTTGGATAATTTTGTTTCTTTGGGAAAAGAAAATGTAGAAAAGATAAAAAAAATAAATGGAGTTCAAGATGTAGCAGTTCAAGTTAACGCTGGAGGAAAATTTTATCATCAAGAATCCCAAACGGATGCTATTGTTTTTGGTACTACTAAAAAATTTATTGAGCTAAGCGAAGTTAATATAAAATATGGAACAATAGATTATGAAGATGAGAGGGATAAGGTTATGATTTCTGGAAAATTAGCTAATATTTTGGGTTTTACCAACAGAAATGATGCCGTGGGAGAGAAGATTTCTTTTGATATCTTGCTTTCCAATGAGACTAATTCAGAAAAAAAAGAAGAAACAGAAATAAAAAATAATGAAGTAGAAATTGTGGCGATTACAGATAATGAAAGCGATATAATCGCTTACCTTTCTTATTCTTGGTTAGGAGAGAAATTCGGAGTAGATTTGGCACAAACCGGTAAAGTCGTAGTTAATATGGATATGACATCAATTGAGGAAGTAAGAAAAAATATTGAATTTTTAGGATTTGAAACAGAGAGTGTCGTAGATATTGTAACGGATATAAATATGTTTTTTTGGGTGGTCAGAATTGTGCTAATTGTTTTTGGAACTATTATTATGTCAATTTCGGCTATGGGAATGCTTAATACTTTGAGTGTTTCACTTTTGCAACGAACTAAAGAGGTGGGAATTTTAAAGGCCCTAGGCGCTAAAAGAATTGATATTTTTCGAATGTTTGTTTTTGAAGCGGCCATTATTAGTTTTGTAGGAGGGGCCTTGGGATTTTTTGGCGGTTACGGAATGGCAGAGTTGATAAATTATGTTTTTAATTTTATTTCAGCTAGACGAGGAATGGCCCCCATTGATTTTATCTACATTCCTGGATATTTTGTTTTGGCTCTGGTGTGTTTTATTGGATTTTTGGGACTGGTAACTGGTATTATGCCAGCCAAACGTGCGGCGACGATTCATGCGTTGGATGCTTTGCGATATGAATAGTGTATTATGAATTAAGAATTATGAATAAGTGCAAATATACTATTTTTTTTCTACGAATTTCAAATTTAAAATTACAAATATTAATATATGGATTTTACAACAATAATAACAACATTTGGACTCGGAGGAATTTTGGGAATACTTGTTAAACATTGGCTGGATAATAAAAAAGATTTAACAATTAAGTTAAATCAAATTAATGAAGACAAATATAGAACAATATTAATACATATGTCCTGTTCTTTAGATTATGAAAATCGTAAATATTTTTCTATACAAAAAGACTTCGAAACATCTAGCAAAGATTATTACCTTAATTGTGTAAAAGAATATTATTATCAGAGCATTTTGTATTCTCCCGATTTTGTTCTTATCGAATTAAAGAAATTTATAAAAAATCCAAATAAGGAAAATTTTATTTGCACAGCAAGAGCCATGAGAAGAGATTTATGGGGGAAGAAAACTAAATTAAAACTTGAAGAATTATTTATTGAGACTAGAGAATAATCTTTGATTTTTTGTGGGTTTTGGTGTAAGATTGGTTATTAGAATGAATTTTGATTCATTCTTTTTTAAAATTAGATTAATTTTTATATATGAAAAAGAGAAATATAGAATTGTTGGCTCCCGCTGGTAGCTTGAGCAAAATGAAATATGCTTTGCATTACGGGGCGGATGCGGTTTATGCGGGGGTGCCGGATTTTTCTTTGCGCGCTCGGATTAATGAGTTTGATTTTGCATCGCTTAAAAAAGGAGTAGATTTGGCACATAATTTGAGCAAGAAATTTTATGTGACGCTTAACATTTATGCTCACAATGTGCATCTAAAAAAGTTAGAAGGACATTTAAAAAAGTTAAAAAACATTGAAATAGATGGGATAATTTTAAGCGATCCGGGAGTTCTGATGTTGGTAAAAAAATATTTGCCTAAAGTGGAAATCCATCTTTCTACCCAGGCCAATGCCACTAATTGGCAGGCAGTAAAATTTTGGGAAACTCAGGGCGTGAGTCGGGTGGTTTTGGCGCGAGAAGTAACACTAACTGAAATAAAAGAAATTAAAAAAAATGTCCCTAAGATGGAATTGGAATATTTTGTGCACGGAGCAATGTGTATGAGTTATTCGGGGCGTTGCATCTTGAGCAAATGGATGAGCAATAAAAGTGCTAATTTAGGGGATTGCTCGCAACCATGTCGATGGGAGTATACACGCAATTTCCAATTTCCAATTTCCAATTTCCAAACACCCTGCCTACCGGCAGGCAAGAATTCAAAATTAAAAAATCAAAATACAAAAAATGAAATTAAGGAGATGACTGTGGTGGATAAACGGGGGGAGTTTGAAATTGATTTGGAAGAGGATAGACAGGGGACTTATTTTTTTAATAGTAAAGATTTAAATTTACTGAGTTATTTAGATGAATTAGTTAAAGCCGGAGTGGATTCTTTTAAGATTGAGGGACGGAATAAAAGTGTTTATTATTTAGCCACAGTGGTCAGGGCTTATCGAAATGTTAGCAACGCAATTAGCAGCAAAGATAAAAATTTAAAAAAGATAATTAAAAAAGAACAGAAAAATCTCGGTGATTTGGTTCATCGCGGTTACACGACGGGGTTTCTTTTAGGAACTGAGCCGGAGCATAATTTCGCCAACTCTCATAATAAGAGTGAGTTTGAGTTTGTCGGAGAAGTCGTAGGTCATGGAACATGGAACATGAAACATGAAACAAAAAAAACAAAAGGGAAGAATACGAAAAATGCTAGTTTACTTGAAGTGAAAGTGCATAATGCGATTTATAGTACGGATGAAATTGAAATAGTGGGAAGAGAGGGAAATTATCCGGTAAAAATACTAAAAATGCTGGATGATCAAATAAAAGAGGTTACTTCGGCTCATGGTGGACACGGCAAAAATTATTATTTTTTGTTTGAGAAAAAAGATGTGGCGGAAATGGATTTGTTGAGGAAAAAAATTAGCTAGTTTATAAAGCGAAGAGACAGTCATCAAGTCAAAAGTCATCAGTCATCGGAGTTAAAAATTATTCTGGTGACTGATTGCAGATGACTGATGACCTTAAGTGTTTTAATGTTCATTTGTTTTGATGCCAGTATGTCATGTGTTTCATGGCTCATGTTCTATGATGGTGCCCTAGACATCTTCAGGTTAAATTGATAATATAGATATATAAGCAGTAAACAGACATAGCCTTAATTTATCCGTATGGATTAAGTGTTATTATAAAAAAATATGGCATTAAATGAAAAAGATCTTAAAAAATTTGAAGGGATTTTAATTGAACAAAAAAATAAATTGAAAGAAGAACTTAGCCGAATAGCTAATCCAACTTCTGATAACGGGGATTATGAAATAAAGCATGAAGAAATAGGCAGTGACAGAGAAGATAATGCTTCTGAGGTTGAGGAATATGTGGATAACGTCGCTTTGGAGAGCAATTTAGAAGAACAGTTGAAGGAAATCAACAATGCTTTAGAAAAAATAAAAAATGGAACTTATGGAGCTTGCGAAGAATGCGGAGTAGATATCTCTCCCGAAAGATTGGAAGCTAACCCATCAGCTGAAAAATGTATGAAATGCGCTGGTAAATAAACTTCCGTAATGCGACTCTAATGATACGAATAACACCCCGATAACTCGAATAGAAAAAATAAGAGAATGAAAAAAATAATCAAAAAATACAATTTTATTTTTTTAATTTCTTTTCTAGCAGTAGGCGACCAATTGTCTAAATATTTAATCCGTCATAATGACGGATTTTATATTTGTAATCCAGGAATATCTTTCGGTTTTCTATTCCCCAGTTGGTTTTTTTATTTTATCGTAGCTGTTATTTTTTTATTAGCGTTGCTTTATCTTTTGGAGAAAATAAAATTTGAAAATTTTGTCCTAAATAAAATTGGAATTGTTTTTATCTTAGGCGGAGCTGTGGCTAATCTTATTGATCGATATAATTATGGGTGCGTAATAGATTTTATTGACTTGAATTTCTTTTCCGTTTTTAATCTGGCCGATATTTTTATCACAATTGGTGCTATAATAATTATAATGAAAAGTTTTAAAAGTAATTCTTAAATAAGCAGGTGTTGCGCACATTAATATTTTGACTTACTCCAGGCATTAATTGGGTTTCTGATTATAACTCTAGCTTTTCTCCCACGAATCCACCCGTCTTGGCAAGCCAGAGCGAGACAGGCAAATCAACTACAAATTTACAAATGTGAAAAAGCTTATTTCCTGCAAGATTTGTAGATTTGTAATAGATTTGTGGATTAGAGGTAGTTCTGATTTAAAATAAAAACGACAATTTATTGCTTAATTAAGTTAATATTTAGAAGTGTGTAATATTTGAAAAATAAAATGTCTTCAAAAGTTTTTTCAGCCGCCACTATCGGACTGGATAGCGAAATAGTAGAAGTTGAAGTGGATACTCTCAGTCAGGGCTTGCATAATTTTACTATTGTGGGGCTTCCAGACACTTCTATTAAAGAATCTAGAGATAGGGTAAGCAGTGCCATAAAAAATAGTGGATTTAAGCCTCCGCATCAATGTGGTAGGATAACCGTTAATTTGGCACCAGCTGATTTGCCTAAAAATAGTCCTATTTATGATATTCCGATTGCGCTGGGGTTTCTTTTGGCTACTGGTCAAATAAATTTTAATTTTAAAAATAAAATTTTTATCGGAGAACTATCATTGGATGGAAGTGCTCGCTGCGTGCAAGGAGTTTTACCTATAGCACTTATGGCTAAAAGAAAAAATTTCACCCAAATTTATGTCCCGCTAGAAAACGCCAGAGAAGCCAGCGTGGTTGATGGGATAGACGTAATTCCTATTGGTACTCTACATGATTTATGCGCTCATTTAATTGGAGAGAAAATTATTGAACCTTTTCCTCAAATTGATCAAGAAGCCTTGTTCAAAAAAAGTGAATTTTTAGTAGATATGTCTCATATCAAGGGGCAAGAGCATGCTAAGCGAGCTTTAGAAATTGCGGCAGCTGGCGGACACAATGTCATAATGAATGGTCCTCCCGGAAGTGGTAAAACTCTCTTAGCTAAAGCTATGGCTTCAATTTTGCCCGAGTTAACTCTGCCTGAAGCGCTAGAAATTACAAAAATATTTTCAATTTCAGGTAATTTGCCCAAGAGCAATCCTCTGATAACCCAGCGACCATTCCGCTCGCCTCATCATAGCGCTAGTGCTATTTCTCTCGTAGGAGGAGGGAGCTATCCTAAGCCAGGAGAGATAAGTTTGTCTCACCGTGGAGTTTTATTTTTAGACGAATTTGCTGAATTTCCAAAAAATGTGATGGAAAATTTGCGCCAACCTTTAGAAGATGGAGTAGTGACAGTTTCTCGAGCCAAAGGCACTCTTAGTTTTCCAGCCTGTTTTACTTTGGTAGCCGCCATGAATCCATGTCCGTGCGGTAATGCAACTGATCCTGAAAAAATGTGCTCTTGCTCACCTTCTCAAATAGTAAATTATCAGCGAAAAATATCTGGACCAATTTTAGACAGAATAGATTTGCAAATTGAAGTTCCTCGGTTAAAATTTGATAAGCTTCAAGAAGAAAATTCTGGGGAAAGTAGCGCTGAGATAAGAGCCAGAATTGAAATAGCGCGCAAAATTCAAAAAGAAAGATTTAAAGATTCAAGTAAAATAACAAATAGCGAAATGTCATCTAATGAAATAAAAACTTTTTGTCCTTTGACAGGTGATTCTTTGGTACTATTGAAAAGCGCGGTTATTAAAATGGGGTTGAGCGCTCGTTCTTATTATCGCCTAATTAAAATAGCTCGCACTATCGCGGATTTATCTCAGGAGAAAGAAATTTTACCAATGCATATTGCCGAGAGTATACAATATCGGTTTAAGAATGAATGATGAAAGTTTGTAAAGTTTGTAAAGTTCTTAAAGTTTATAAAGTGGGGCTGTCATTCCGACTCGCCTCGCTAGCTTGTCGAAGCGGGCCGGACAAATCTTTGTACTCAAAGATTTGGAAGTGGAGGAATCTCTTAATGTATGCTAAATTATTAAGTTTGAGATCTCTCCATGCATAAACTTCCGAGTACAGAAATTTATTTAGTCGAGATGACACACGTCAGATGTTTGCTTTAATGTTAATATATTAACGTGCTAAAATACTAATATGCTAAATGACTTAAGAGAAATGATTACGAATAGTGCCGATGAAACCAGGGATTTGGGAAAGAAAATGGCAAGTAATTGCAAAGGTGGAGAGGTTATTTGCTTAAAGGGTGATTTGGGCGCAGGAAAAACTACTTTTTCTCAAGGATTTTTGAGAGAACTTGGCGCAGAAGGGGCGTTAACTAGTCCGACTTTTGTGGTGATGAAACAATACGCGATAAAAAAGAATGTTTTAAATTTAAAAAGTATTTATCATATCGATACTTATCGAGTAGGAAGCAAAGATATTTTAGATTTAGGCTGGGAGGAAATAATTAAGGATAAACAAAATATTGTTTTGGTAGAATGGCCGGAAAAAATAAAAGATATTTTGCCCGAGTATTCAATTTGGATAAATTTTGAAATAGTAGATGAAAAAAGTAGAAAAATAAGTGTTATTTGAACAAATATGTTAAATGAAAAGATAAAATTATTTTTAGTAATTACCTCAGTCCCTTTCTTTCTTGGCGGATGTAATTTTATTACTCCAAAAGACGATTTAAACGGAAATAATGGAAAAGTTAATCCTCTAAACAAGATAAATGTAAAAGAAGATTATGCAAAAGGTTCTCAAGCAGCCAAGGGAGACAGTGAAATGCAACAATTGGAGCAAGCAGTTAACCAAGCAGATTACGAGATGCGATTAAAAGAGGAAAAACTAAAAAAAGAAACCGCTCCCGTCGTAACAGAAAAGACAGATATAGAAAAAGAGTTATTAAATTATACTAATAAATACACTAAAGCCACTATTAAAACTAATCAGGGAGATATAAAAGTTACATTTTATCCATCCGAAGCTCCAATGGCAGTAGGAAATTTTATTAAATTAGCCGAGAGCGGTTTTTATAATGAAACAAAATTTCATCGCGTAATTAGCGGATTTATGATCCAAGGGGGCGATCCTAACTCCAAAGACGGAAATTGGGATGACGATAGAGTGGGTGGTCCAGGTTATGCATTTAGAGATGAAGTTAATCAGCATAAATTAATTAAAGGCTCGCTAGCGATGGCTAATAGCGGTAAAGATACCAATGGATCGCAATTTTTTATTGTAACTGCTGACTCAACTCCGCATCTGGATGGCAAGCATACTAATTTCGGAGAAGTGATTGAGGGTATGGATGTAGTAGAGAAAATAGAAAAAGTGCGGATTAATGAAAAAGATCATCCGACTCAGGATGTGGTGATTGAGGGGATTGAATTGGAAAAATAAATTGTTAAATGGCTATATTGTTAAATTATTTTAATGTTTTCATGTTAATATGACGATGTTTCATTGCGGAGTTTTTAAAAGAATGATAGATTGAGAGTGATAAAATTTAATTAATTGTGTAGTTAACTGTTGGTATTTTAAGTGTATAGAGGAGGAAGATGATGCAAAATAACATCACAGAATTACAATGGGAGTACTTGGGAAAACCCAAAGGTATCTGCATTCTTCAGTTTGAAGATGGAGATACTCATATGAACGCACTTCACTGGGTGGATACCATTTGGAGAATTCCATGGGAAATTTTATATGTAGATGTGAAAAAAGAAAATGATGTAGTTCCTTGGACAATCGTGATTCCAGATAATATGTTTGAAAGATTCTGTCACCCATATAGAGGTATGGCTGGAAAATTTGAGGCAGAATGGTTGGAGATATAAAAAATATTTTTTGCAAACCTTAACCTATGAATTGGGAGGGTCTGAAAAATGGTAAAAGATGATAGGAAAAAATGCACTTTGAAATTCAAGAGTAGAGGAGATTTGCGCTCAGCGCTAAACGCAGCGGAAAAATGGGGGATTGCAGTTAAAGATTTAAGTAAACGGTCTGAATTTCTCCTCTCAATTCCTGCCGATAGAGCAGGCGCATTTCAGAGCCTGGGCTCTATCAATTTCGGAATCGAGGTGCGTGCCTAGGCTAATATGAAAACAAAAAATATCTTTACATAAGACGGGTAAGTACAATGTGCTTCCCGTCGTTATTTTTTGTATTATTTGTGAAATATGATTATACTTAAGATATATGAAAAACAATCAAGAAAAAAATAAGAGAATAGTGCTATTGGATGGAAATGCGATAATTCATAGGTCTTTTCACGCTTTGCCACCTTTTACGACTAAAAAGGGAGAATTAGTTAACGCAGTTTATGGTTTTAGCTCGACTCTCTTGGCAGTAATTGATAAATTTAAGCCCGAGTATATCGTGGCTACTTTCGATTTGAAAGGCCCGACTTTTCGACATAAACAATTTGAAGATTATAAAGCCACTCGTGTAAAAGCACCCGATGAATTATACAGTCAAATTGAAAGGGTAAAAGAAGTGGTCAAAACTTTTAATATTCCAATTTATGAAAAAGAAGGTTTTGAAGCTGATGATATGATTGGAACAATTGCGCATAAAATTGTAAGTGATGAAAAAAATATAGAATCAATTATTGTAACCGGAGATTTAGATACGCTTCAGTTAGTAAATGATAAAACTAAAGTTTATACGATGAGTCGAGGATTAAGCAAGGCTGTTTTATATGACCAAGAAGCTGTGACGACTAGATATGGAGGATTGACACCGGAGCAGCTTAAAGATTATAAAGGTTTGCGAGGGGATACTAGTGATAACATCCCAGGAGTCAAAGGAATTGGCGAGAAAGGCGCTATAAACTTACTCAAAGAATACCAAAGTTTAGAAGGGGTCTACAAAAATATTACCAGTATTAAAGGAGCGATAAAAGAAAAATTAGAAAAAGATAAAATGCTAGCTTTTACTTCTAAAGAATTAGGCACGATTAAAACTGATGTACCTTTTGAATTTAAGCTGGAGGCTTGCCAGACACATGATTTTGATAGGCAAACATTAGTTAAGCTTTTTCAGGAGTTGGGTTTTTATAGTTTGATTAAACGTTTGCAAGGAGGAGAAAGTAGTTTTGAAGAAAAAAAAATAAAAAATAATGCAGGAGTGAAAGATTTTAAATATAAAATTCTAAAAAATGATGAAGTGGATAATTTTATAAAAGAGTTAAAAAAAGAAAAGGAAATCGCTCTAAGCATCAGAGAAAATGAAATCGCTTTTTCTTGGAAAACTGGTCGGGCTTACTCTTTGGAGGTAAGTGAGGAAAATTTAGAAAAATTAAAATCTGCTCTGGAAGATGAAAATATAAAAAAGATAGGTTGGAATTTAAAAAATGATTATAAATTCTTTAAGACTAAAAATATTAATTTGCAAGGTCTCGAATTTGATTTAATGTTAGCGGATTATCTGGTAATGTCAGGAGAAAAGATAGAATTGGAAAGGCTAATCTTGGCTGAATTAGGGGAAGAATTTAGCGACAAAGGAACGGGTCAAATTAGTTTGATGGGTTTTTCGCGAGAAGAGGAAGCCAAAAAGCTATGCCAAAAAGTAGATTATATCTGGAAATTAAAAGACATTTTAGCTAAAAAGATTGAGGAAGTTTCGGCTAACCAAAAAGGTTACTCTCAAACTAAAAATTTGAAAAATGTTTTTGAAAAAATAGAGATGCCGCTGGCGGAAATTTTAGCGGAGATGGAAATTAATGGAATAAAAATCAATGAAATAATCTTTAGAGGGATTAGCGAAAAAATAAGCGTCCAGCTGGAACATTTGGAGAAAAAAATTCAAGAATTAGCGGGGAAAAATTTTAATGTTAATTCTACTCAGCAATTAAGTATAATTCTTTTTGAAGATTTGAAATTGCCCACAGATGGGATTAAAAAAAATAAAACCGGTTATTCAACTGCTGCGCCAGAATTAGAAAAATTAAAGGGCCAGCATGAAATAATTAAAAAAATAGAAACTTATCGCGAGTTGTTTAAACTTAAAACAACTTACTTGGATAACATCCCCTTGCTCATAAAAGAAGATGGGAGAATTCATACCACATTCAAACAAGAAGTAGCGGCCACTGGTAGACTTTCTTCGGAAAATCCTAATTTACAAAATATTCCTATTAAAAGTGACATTGGAAAAATTATTCGCGTGGCTTTTGAAGCCCAAGAGGGAAAAGTTTTTGTGTCGGCCGATTATTCGCAGATTGACTTGCGAGTAATGGCGCATATGAGCAACGACAAAAAGATGAAAGAAGCTTTTTGGGCAGGAGAGGATATCCATACCAAGACAGCCATGGAAGTGAATAATACTACTATTTCAAAGGTAACTAAAAAGATGAGACAGGAAGCTAAAGCTTTAAATTTCGGAATTATTTATGGAATGGGAACATTCGGTTTTGCTCAATCAGCCAATATTTCAAGAGCAGAGGCCAAGAAATTTATTGATGAATATATGGAAAATTTTTCACAGGTGGCTCAATTTATCAAAAATACCAAAGAGTCAGCTAAGAAAGATGAATTTGTCGAAACAGAAACTGGTCGCCGGAGATATTTGGCGGAAATAAATTCACCTAATTTTATGGTTCAGTCAGCAGCCGAAAGAATGGCTATTAATATGCCCATCCAAGGTTTAGCGGCTGATATTATGAAATTGGCGATGATAGCAGTATATGATCATTTCAAAAATAATGAGGAAGTAAAAATGATTCTGCAAATTCATGATGAAATTATTTTAGAGGTTGATGAAAATATAGCGCCAGAAGTAGCGCAAAAAACTAAAGAACTCATGGAAAAAGTTTATGTTTTGTCTGTGCCATTGACAGTGGATGTTAAAATAGGTAAGAATTGGGGAGAGCTGTAGAATTTCTCTACGAATTACGAATTAATACGAATTTACGAATTGAAAGCAGGAGAATATGAGAATTTAGGATTTTGGGAATGATAAATTATTTTCTTCGTCTCTGCGAGTAAATTCTGTACTCAGAATTTGCGTGGCAGTCCAGTAATTAAATTCAAATAGCTTAAGGTCAAATTAAATACTGGATCGCCGCGGAGTACCTCGCGAAGACGCTGACTGATTTAAAATGTTTTAATGCTGAAATGTTAATATGCTAACGTGCTAATATGTAAGATATATCTAAAAACTGTAAACTAAAACCTAATAACTAAGCTTATGAATATACGCAATGCCCAGTTTGTCAGAGGAATAGTAGGAACAAATGATATTATTAATGACACCAAAGCCCAAATTGCTTTTGTGGGTCGCTCCAACGTGGGGAAATCTACACTGTTGAATTCATTGGTGGGAAATAAAAGCTTGGCTCGTTCAAGCTCAACGCCAGGAAGAACCCAACAAATAAATTTTTTCATTATTGATCAAAAAGTTTATTTTGTGGATTTGCCTGGTTATGGTTATGCCAAAACTCCGGGAAAACAAAGAGAAAAAATCAGAAAAATGATAATTTGGTATTTGACTTATTCAGAAATCAAACATAAAAAAATTGTTTTAATTGTGGATGCTAAAGCGGGAATACAGGATTTTGATTTGGAAATGATGGATTTGCTAAAAGAAGAGAGAATTGATTTTATCGTGATATTGAATAAGATTGATAAATTAAAACAAGGTGAGGTTGTTAAAGCTATTAGAGAAACAGAAGGAAAAATAAGTGATGATAGAATAAAAATAATAACTTATTCCTCAAAAAGCCAGATAAATAGAGATAAGATAATTGGTGAGTTATTTAATTGATTTTAAATGAGGCTGTGTTACAATGAAGTTAATTAATAAATACAAAAATATGAAAAAAGTAAGCTTAATTTTGGGTGGTTTATTTTTGATAACAGTTTTAGCGGGTTGCGGGAAAAATGAAAAAAGTGATAGTGGCGAGCAGGTTGATTTGAAATTAGCTAAAGAATCAGCAGAGAGTTTGCCGAAAGAAGACACTGGTGAAAATAAAAGCGGGATGATGGAAAAACTTAAAAATTCTATTTCTAAAGGAAAGAAAATGAAGTGCACGTACAAGATAAGTGATGAAAATGGAGCTACTGAGGTAACTACTTATGCACAAGGAGAAAAATATAAAACGGAAGTTAATTTGGGGCAAATGAAAACTGTGTCCGTTTTTGATGGAGATGTGATGTATAGTTGGTCAGCCGGGCAAAAGGTTGGGACAAAGATGGCTATGGATTGTATCAATAGCTTGGATATCAAGAATGAGGCAACTAAAGAAGCTGATGGTGAGGCATCTCTGAACAAGGATGATGATAATTTTGCGGATGCTTTATCAGGCGCAGAAAATCTTAATTGCGAAGATGCTGGTGATGTAGATTTTTCAATTCCTGACGATATCAAATTTTCTGATCAATGCGAAATGCTTAAATCGCAACAAAAAATTCTAGAGAATTTAAATAAATAACAAAGATAACGTGTGTATAATAAAATAAATAAGAAGGGAGGTGCACTATGGAAGAAAATAAAACAAACGAAACAACCGAAGTTAAAGTAGAACCAACTGCCAATAATGATGTTAACCAAAACAAAGCAATGGCAATTATCGGATATATTATTCCTATATTGTTTTTCATTCCTTTGGTAACAGATGCTAAGAATAGCCCTTTTGCAAAATTTCATGCAAATCAGCAATTGATTTTGCTAATTGGAGCTATTGCAGTTAATGTAGTTGGCGCTATTATTCCTATTATCGGATGGTTTTTAATTTTACCTTTGGGTACAATAGCGATTTTTGTATTTGCAATCATTGGTCTTATTAATGCCGCTAAGGGAGAAATGAAAGAATTGCCAATGATTGGAGGATTTAAAATTATAAATTAGTATTAATACTACTTTTTAAAGTTGAAACAGGCTTCTGTTAAAGTCGCCTGTTTTAGTTTATAATAAATTTAGAGCGTATATTTTTAAGCTTTGTTTTACTAAGAATATATTAGTCAATCGCGTAAAGTTTAAATCAGTGGAAAATAAAATAATTAAATTTATGAAAAAAACAAAAATAGTAGCCACTATCGGTCCCGCTTCAGAAAGTGAAAAAGTTTTGGAAAAAATGATGAAAGCCGGAATGAATGTAGCAAGATTGAACTTTTCTCACGGAGAACATGCATGGCATAAAATGGTTATAGAAAGAATAAGAAAAATAGCCAAGAAAAATAATTTCAATGTGGCTATTCTAGCTGACTTGCAGGGTCCTCGTATAAGAGTTAACACCAAAGAAGATGTAACGGTAAAAAATGGAGGAGAATTATTGCTTTATGAAGTAGGGGAAATAGTGAAAGACAAAAATAATAAGCCTTTTATTTTTCTAGACAAAAAAAATATTGTTAGTGTTTTAAAAAAGGAACAGGAAATTTTAATTGAAGACGGATTGATAAAATTAAAAGTTTTAGAAAATAAGGGAAAATATCTGGTGACAAAAGTGATAGATGGAGGAATAATAAAAAACCACAAAGGAGTTAACATTCCTGGAGCCGATTTGGATATTGAAATTATTACGCCTAAAGATAAGAAAGATTTAGAATTTTCCTTGGAAAACGATGTAGATTTTGTAGCAATTTCTTTTGTGAAAAACGGAGAAAATATTAGAAATTTACGAAAATTAATTGCTAAAAAAATAAAAGATGCTTCTGCGCAGCCTAAAATTATTGCTAAAATAGAAAGAAAGGAAGCGATTGATAATTTAGAAGATATCTTGAAAGAAACTGACGTAGTAATGGTCGCCAGGGGGGACTTGGGAATTGAGATGGATGAAAGCCAGGTAGTGATTTTGCAAAAAGAAATTATTGCTAAAAGCATCCATTATTTAAAGCCAGTAATCGTGGCGACTCAAATGCTCGATAGTATGATAAATAACCCTCGCCCTACTCGAGCGGAAGTGGGAGATGTCTCCAACGCGGTTATTGATCATGCTGATGCAGTGATGCTTTCGGGAGAAAGTGCCAATGGTAAATATCCAGTTGAAACTGTAGAAATAATGACTAGAATTATAGAAAAAACAGAGGAATCGGTTTATGATGATGTGCATGAAACTTTGGAATGCGAAAAAGATTCCTGTGCCGATTACATCGTAATTATTCGAAGCGCTTATGAACTAGCCAAAAGCTTTAATGCCCAAGCGCTTTGCGCCGTGAGTGTGAGTAGCTATACAGCTAAATTAATTAGTCATTTTCGTCCGACTCAAAAGATAATTGTGGCTACTAATAATCCTAAAACTTTTAACCAGTTATCAATTTTATGGGGAGTGGAGGGATATTATTTTAAAGATAAAAAATTAGAAAATTTAATTGACAAAGCGGTGGCGGAAGCTAAGATAGAAAAAAAATTAAAGAAAAATGATAAAGTGGTGGTGGTAATGGGAAGGGTAGTGGACGGGGAGAAGATGAGATTGGTTGGAGTGAAGAAAGTAGGATAAACTGTGGAAATTTCAAATTTCCAATTTTAAATGTCAAACAAAATTCAAAATGATTAAATTAATTATAATTGGTAGATTTAAGATTTAAGATGTAAGATTCAAGAAGGAGAATTGATAAAATTTTAAAGATATTATTTTTTCATAAATCTTAAATCATATATCATAAATCTTTCTAGAGTGTCTTTATATTCTATTGTTAATATGTTAGCGTGCTAAAATGTCAACATGATTCAAATATTTGCTCTTTTAGTTTTCTTTTGTTATTATACTAATTCCGCGTTTGCGCGGAGGGGTGGCATGGTGATAGAAGTGCAGCACATTATTGAATTCAATAAGATAAATAAAATCCCGCTTAAAGCGGAAAGGTCGCATAGTTGGTCTAGTGCGCACGCTTGGAAAGCGTGTGTGGGGCAACTCACCGCGAGTTCGAATCTCGCCCTTTCCGCTTTACGCAGGAGAAAGGTGGCGCGGTTAGCAGTAAAGAATTTATATTAATACCAGATTAACTTAATTACTTCTAGCATGTCATTCCGAGTGCAATGAATCCGACCTCAAAGAGGATGAATGAAATCGAGGAATCTAAGTCTAGATCTTTCGACTTCATTTCGCTCTGCTGATCTCAATTCCGCTCAAGATGACAAATGTTGTAGGATAGATTTAGTTTATTTGGTATTAGATGTTAAATAAAATTAGTTTCTAAAAAATATTCCTGTCATTATTTATTAATCTGAGCCATTCTCAATTCGACAGAACGAAGCGCTTGATCGGTTGTGAAGTCGCCCCTATTTATACTTTCGATGGCTTCTGCCCAAACGCCTTCCGCACTATTGGAATTTTTCTTGTACCATGTCTTGGCTATCAGATTACCATAGGCAAAAGGACTTAGAGCGGGATCAGTTTTTTGTTTTTCAATTAAATCTCTTCGGGCAGCCGGCCTTTTGGTTTTTTCGATATACAAACTGGCTGGGTCAATTTTACTCACGTATTCTTTTTTGTTTTTAGTCTTATGATTAATAGCTGTGAATTTCCCATCATTTTTAAATGTCAAAAATTTCAAAAATTGCCAAGCTTCATGAATTCTAATCTCATTATTGATTGGGGTTTTTCCTTCTTTTTGCTTAATTTGTTTATTTTTATTAACCACAAAAGACCAATAATTAGCGAAATTAACCGGTTTATCGCTGGATATTTGAGGAATAGGCGCAACACTAAAATCCAATTTAGAGTTTTTGCTTTTTATGGTATCCATATGCCAAGAATAATTCATCATCATCGCCAAATCACCCTTATAAAATGCATCAATGGAATAATTCATTCTCTTGTTCCAAGTATAGGCCGGGGAGCTAAATTTGGAAAACTGCGTATAAAATCCCAAAACATTTTTACCGATTGAATAATCAGGTTTAAAACTAATACTATCCCTGCTTGGCATCTGTGCGCCGTTTTGAAGCATAAGCAAATCTACGATATCCGTCGATCTGTTTATATTTTCAATTGTTCCCATGGCTATTCCTGACTGCTTTATTTCCCCTACCTCATCAATTCTAGTTAATTTCTTGCTATCATCTAGCAATTCACTCCAAGTCGTAGGTGCAGACGTTATGCCAGCTGCGTTAAATAAATCTTTGTTATAATAAAGAGCCAGAGAATCTACGCTAAGTGGCGCTCCATATATCTCACCATTTTTTCCAATAAATTCGTTAGCAACTATATCAATAAAATTAGCTCTGAAATCTTTCTCGATGATTATGTCGTTGGGCGCTGGCGCAACTTTATCTTCAAATCTTGGCATCCAAGCATTATTAACTAAAAATATATCCGGACCATTGCCCGCGGCCATGGCATCTATAAGCTCACTTTCATAACTGTCGATAGGTATTTTTTTATACACTACCTTCTCAATAAACGGATTAACTGCCCTAAGCTCTGCAAGTATTTCCGAAAAATCATTGTTATCGTCAAAACTTCCCCATACTTCAAGGTCCACTAAATATTTCTGTGATTTAGTTTCTGCGCAACCAGAAACAACTGGCACTATCATAAAAATGGCCAGTAACAATGCAACAATTTTTATTTTGTATTTTTTTTTATTTTTGATCATGGATAAATTTATTTTTAGCTTTTAGTTTTTATTTAAGAATTTACATTTTAGAAGCAATAATAATATAGTGATAATCTCCTGCGTTAGCTTGTTTTTTAAAAACAAAACCTTCATTAAAAACTATTTCCGCCAATTCATTTTGCGATATTCTTGATTCTTTATTCGGACCTATAAAAACATTCTCATTCCATTCCATAAGCAAGACGCTACCTCCACTTTTTAGGATTCTCTTTGCTTCTTGTAAAATTACATTTTTATTTTTATTTTGAAACAAAACATCTTTAATTATAACCCAATCCATGCTATCATTTTCCAGGCCTGTTCCATTTAATTTTTCCAAATTAACTCTCTTGATAACGACATTATCAACATTTTTAATTTTAATATGACTTTCTATGGCCTCTAACGCTGAAGGCAACACATCAAAAGCATAGACCGTGCCTGCCTCTCCAACAGCCTCAGCTGCTGGCAAAGAAAAATATCCCGGTCCACAACCAAAATCTGCGACCTTCTCGCCTGGCTTAATTTGAGCTAGTTCTATTATTTCCTTAGGGTCAACGAAAGTTAATTTTCTATTATCTACGATTCTAAGTAGCTCCTCTGCTTGATCATTTTTGTTTTGCATAAAGATATATATTAAAATTTATATCTGATACCGAATCAAATAAATCTATCCTACAGTGTTTGTCATCTTGAGCGGAATTAAGCTCAGCAGAGCGAAATGAAGTCGACCGCGTGTCGCT
>DOKP01000041.1:31149-37790 GCA_003510795.1 Candidatus Moraniibacteriota bacterium
TTTAGCGGTGGCGCAAAGATCTAGGCTTTAGATTCCTCGATTTCGTTCATCCTCCTTGAGGTCGGATTCACTTCACTCGGAATGACACCGTAGCAGTATTTAAGTTGATTTGGTATGATGAGATATTCGCTTAACTATATTTTACAACAAAAACAAAAAAACATCAAATCTCAATCACGTTTGGCAAAACCATTGGGCGCCTCTCTGTCTTTTTAAAAAGATATTTCCCCACTTCTTCTCTAATTTCATTATTTATCAAGACCCAGTTTATTTTAGATTTATCATCTTTATTGGTATTTTTAGCTACTACTTTCTTCACTACTTCTTTGGTAGCATTAACTAAATCAAAATTCTCTTTGACATAGATAAATCCGCGTGAAGTTATTTGAATCCCGCCGGAAATCTTTTTAGTTTTGCTATCAATAATAACTGTAATCACAAACATTCCATCCTGAGCCAAAACTTGTCTATCTCGCAATACTACTTGTCCAATATCACCCACGCCCAATCCATCAATAAAGATATAATCCGTCTTGGCTTTTTCTTTTATGATTTCGGCTTTTCCATTGTGTAATTGCAGAATATTACCATTATCCAAAACAAAAATATTATCTTTTTTAAATCCAATTTCTACGGCTAATTTGGCAGCTTCTTTAAGAAAATAATGATTAGCATACACTGGCAAATAATAATCCGGCTTTATCTGCTTGATAACTGCCTGAATGTCAGAAGCATTACAATGTCCACTAATGTGTACATCCATCATGTCAGTGTGAATTACGTTGTCACATTTTCGGTAAAGATTATCTTTTAATCTCTGAATGGTTCTTTCGTTGCCAGGGATGACCGAAGAAGAAAAAACAATCGTGTCATATTTATTTAGTTTAATCTGACGATGATTGCCATTAACAATTCGAGATAATACTGCATTACCCTCGCCTTGAGCACCAGTACAAATTACCACTAATTTATTTTCCGGATATTTGGCAGCGTCTTTCATATCAATAAGCACATCTTTAGCTGGCTTGATATATCCAAGTTCTCTGGCTATTTCCACATTAGTTTTCATACTGTAGCCGTCAAGAGCAACTTTCTTTCCTAGCTTATGGCAAATCTCTAAAATTTTTCCAATCCGCTCCACCTGGGAAGAAAAAGTAGCAATGATAACTTTGCCCTTGGGAGTACTGATTATTTTTTCCAAATTTTCATACATCTTGCTTTCGGGAGCGTCATTTTCACTCTTATCTGTAGCACCCAAACTTTCCAACATCAAAACTGTCGGCCTAGGCAATTTAGAAAGATACTCATAAGAAACAGTCCTCTGGCCTTTTTCATCTCTTCCAATAGTCCAGTCTCCTGGATGAATTACTGTTCCATCTGGAGTTTCCAAGACTACGCCTACGGCATCCATCACTGAATGCTCCACTTTGAAAAAACTGACCTTAAAACTGCCCAAAGTAATTTTTTGTTCAATATTTTTAATGTTTACAATCTTTAATCTTCCTACAGAATCTTTTTCATAATCCTCCATCTTCTTTTTAATCAAGGCCAAAGTGAAATCTCGACCCAAAATGGTAGGATAGTTAAGTTGCTTAAGTAAAATTGGAGCCGCCCCAATATGGTCAAGATGACCATGGCTAAAAATAACGCCCCTGATTCTGTCTTCTTTTCCCTTTAAATAGGATGCATCTGGAACGATGTAATCTACTCCAGGCATATCTTCTTCTGGAAATTGAATTCCCATATCCAAAATAACAATATCGCCGTTATATTCAAAAACCGTCATATTCCTGCCTACTTCTTCTTGTCCTCCTAAAGGAATAATTCGCAGTCCCTTAATTTTCTGCAAAGGCCTAGGAGTTTCATTTTTTACCCGATTAAATTGATAGGGCTTTCTGCCTTCTGAATTTTTTTCAACACCACCTTGTTTTGTTCTATTTTCTTTTATTTTTTGGCCCAATAATTTTATGGCCAAAATTTTATTTACTTCCTTGTTGTTCATATTTTACTCTTTAAAAATCGTATGCAGTAAAAAAATCACTATCATAAATTTTTGTAATTATATTTGCCTTAAAGCGCAAACGAACTTTATTAATTTAAAGATAAAAAGCTTCGCCCAATTAAATTATTATTTTTTAATTAAACAAAAACTCTGTTTATTTTATCAATGCTTTAAACTCTTCAACCATATCTACCGGCGTTGGATCTATACCGTACTCAAGCGCCAAATAATAAGAGGTCCAATCTCCCAAGCAAAGAGTTGAGAAAACTTTTTCAAATACGTTATCACCCCTAGCCTCCACAATCTCGCTCTCCATTCCTTTCTTTGCCATTAATTCTTTCATTACGGTAAAACGTTTTATATTTTGAGGATGGTCTTCCCTGTCTAGCAACATCACAAAGAAAAATTTTGCTTGCGGATTAGTAAATCCCACCATCTCATTATGATTTAATTCCGGAAAATAATTATGAAAAGCTGGCGTCTTGGCATTTTCATTAATCTTAATTTTCCAAATGTGAGCAATCGATTTAAAGCGCGTTCCAGCATAAATAATTGGGGTTTTGCCAACTAATTTTTTAGCCAAATCTTTGCCTTGTTCTTCTAATTCACTCGTCATCTCTTTTAATCTTTCAGAAACTTCTTCTAATTGTTTAACGTCAAATTTTATCAAGTCTGAATTTATCAGTAACTTAAACATGGCAAGAACAGAATATCCTGTCGCCATTCTGGGCTGAAAATTTTCATAAGGATAAGGGAGTTCAATATGCGCAATATTATTTGCCAAACACATTTCTTTTACCTTCCCTCCGTGGGAAATTCCAATACAGGGTAAGTTATTATCAAGGCATTCTTGAAAAGAAGCAATCGGTTCTTCGGTGTTGCCTGAATAAGAGGAAATTATATTTAAACAGTTATTATAGGCTTCCACTGGCAAGCTATAAAATCTATTTTGGAAAACCTGTAATCTTTTTTCGGTTGAACCTTTATAAGTACTGTTTATGAAAATTCGAAGGACATTGCCTGGCAAGGCTGAGCCTCCCATACCGGAAATCATGATTGAATCAAATTTATGATCAAATTTTATATTTCCTGCCAAAGATAAGCCCTCTTGAATTTGTTTATATTCTTCTTGAATAACTTTTTTTAGATTATATTTGTCTACATTCATAGTTATAAATTTTACAAATAATATTTATTTTAATTAATTTTTAAATTAGCTTATTAGTTTAGTAGCTTTTTAGCGCAGTGGGATTAGCATCTAACTGACATATGAGCATTTTAACACTGTAGTAATAACCATATGTACAAATAACCTGCGAGTGTGTCATTTCGACTAAATAAATTTATGTACTCATAAATTTATGCATGGAGAAATCCAAATAATTGCTGAGATTCCTCCACTCCTAAATTTCTGAGTACAGAAATTTATACGGTCGGAATGACATGGTGAAAGGTTCAATAGATTGTCAAATTCCCATACCCTCAAAATCCTAATTTCCTAAACCCTATTTTTTAACTCTTTTGGTTTTTATATACCAATTATTAATATTTGAAAAACGAAATTGTGATGAATTTATATTTTCAATTTCTATTCCTTTAATTTTGTTGTCCACTACATACAAATAATACGGCGAGAACAAAAACACAGCTGGAACTTGGTCTTTTATAATTTCTTGAAACTCATAATATTTATTTTTTCGCTCTTCTTTATTGGCCTCAGCTCGAGCTTCTTCAATTAGTTTATCTGCCCGAGCATCATCAAATAACGCCAAATTTAACCCAGGATCTTTCTTTTGGCTAGAATGCCAGAAAGAATAAGGATCTACATTAAAACTGGAATCCTGACCGACTAAAATTGCATCATACTCCCTGGGCTTTATGTAGTTTTGCTGAATATCTGAAAAATCAAGCGCTTCAATATCGACATTAGCCCCAATTTTTTTCCACTGCTCTTTTAAAATTTCAGCTGTTTTTATTAAATCAGGCGAATCCACAGTCATCAATTTAAATTCCATTTTTACCCCATTTTTGCTCCTAATGCCATCGTCTCCTGCTTCCCATTTAGCCTCATCTAAAACCTTATTTGCTTTTTCTAAATTAAAATTATTTCTTTCTATCTTAGTATTAAATTCTTCCGTCCCTGTAAAAAATGGCGACTCTAAAATAGTTGCTTTTCCCGCAAGAGCATCCTTTATTAACTGTTGTTTATCCGTAGCCAAATCCAAAGCTAATCGGATTTCCTTATTGGCCAAAGATATGCTCTTATTCCTATTAAAAAATACAGAAAAAGACCAAGGAATTTTTATTTCATATAGAGAAGTATTTTTTCTTAATATATCCAAATTTCCATTCTGAGAAGAAACATTGCTAATTCCGCTAATCTTTTTGCGATTATAAGCATCCAATAAATCCTGCTCGTTGGCATAAAAATTGAAATTGATTTCTTCTATATAGGACTTTCCCTGAAAATAATCTCTAAAAGAATCAATCTTGTAATTCAAAATATTCCCATCGGAGTCCTTATCGTAACTGGCATATTTATAAGGGCCACTGCCTATTGGCTCCAGATTATATTTAACTAGATGAAATTTTTCATTATCTATATTTTTCCAAATATGTTCTGGTAAAATTCCTAAAGTCAAATTTTCCAAAAATCCAAAATAAGGATTTTCCAAAATGAATTTTATCGTATAATCATCTGCCTTCTCTACTTTTACACCTTGCCAATCCTGGCGTAATGAACTTTTAAATAATGGGTTCATTAGCGTATTGATAGTAAAGACAATATCATTAGAAGTTAATTCTAATCCATCGTGCCATTTCACCCCTCTTTTAATATAGAATGTATATTCTTTGCTGTCTGGGGAGATTTCATACCTATCCGCCAAATCATTAACCAACTGCCCATTTTTATCATTTCTCAATAATCCGCTATATATGATATCAGAAATAGCCGCGTCTACTTCATTGTTTTGAGACAATAACGGATTTATATAACTAGGCTGCCCGATCACCCCTTCAGAATAGATTCCGCCAAAATCCGGGATTTCCTTGGTAAGGGACAGAAATATTTTTCCTGCCCAAAAAGCAAGCGCCACTAAAGCAGTTAAGCTCAAAACTAAGATTAAAAACTTTTCTTTAAAATTTAAAGTTTTTAATATATAAAACCAATTTTTTCTTGAAAAAATACTGAATTTGATACTAATAAGACTTTTCTTAATTATTAAAAATATTTATTATTGCCAAAGCAATGAAGATGATTGCCAACGTAGAAGAAAAATAAAGTAAAAATTTTTCAAATCCCCTTTTGGCATAATATCCACCTGTGTCGCCACCAAAAACAGCGCTTAAGCCAGATCCTTTATTTTGCATCAAGATTGATACTATCAAAAGAATGGAGACTGTGATTTGCAATATATTTGTAAATTTCATAATATAACATTATTATCTTTTTGTCAATTACTTTTGAGCAAGTGAGCGGAATCGAACCGCCATCTCATCCTTGGCAAGGATGTGTAATAACCACTATACGACACCTGCTTACGTTTATACTACAGCACGGCAAGGCCCCTGCTTACGTTTATACTACAGCAAAAAGCCTATGTTCTCCTTCAAATTATAACATCTACTTTTATGTGGGACCAGAGGGATTCGAACCCCCGACCAAACGGTTATGCATCTCACTATTGCTTTCGCAACTTCTTTCGAATTTGTAAGCTGGACTATCCCTTTCCGCCAGAGGCGGATCTGCCATCTAGTCTCTACACCTGCCCCAACGTTGTGTCGGGGATTGGCTCGGGATTATCATATTTCTTTTTGAAAAATTTAGACTTCCCCGAATTTGACAGATAATCACTTGAAAATTACTTTCCAAGCAGCCCTGTAAAAATCATTCATGTTGTGTTATTATTTGGTTATGAAAAAAATCATAACCTGCATAGTTTGCAATAAATTTCTTATTGGTCGACAAACCAAGTATTGTTCGCCTACTTGCAAAAACAAAACAAATCAATCATATAATCTTCAGCAAGCTCGCGGATGGAGAAGAAAGAAACTCGCTGTAAAAAAATTAGGCGGATGTTGTTCTATTTGCGGATACAAGAAAAATCTGTCAGCTTTGACATTTCATCATAAAAATCCAACCAAAAAATATTTTCAACTCGATATAAGATCACTATCAAATCGAAATCAGGCGGTGATCAATACGGAGATTGATAAATGCATTTTAGTTTGTAGCAACTGTCACGCTGAACTTCACTATCCAAAACACAATTTAGAATGAACTTTTCGAGCCGTCTGCTCTACCACTGAGCTATGGTCCCAGAACACATAACAAATAACATATAGCATACACCACATAACAAATGTTATTTAAAAAAATAACGTCTTGCTGTTTAAATTTTTGTTGTATGTTTTATGTTTCATATTTTGCGATCTGTGCCTAGGGTCAGAATCGGACTGACGACACAAGGATTTTCAATCCTTTGCTCTACCACTGAGCTACCCAGGCNNGAGCTATGGTCCCAGAACACATATCACGTATCACGTAGCATATACCACTAAAAATAAAATTGCCTCTTATTATTTATATTTTATGTTGTATGCTCCATGTTCCATGTTTCATGAATTCGTGCCTAGG
>DOKP01000041.1:37845-38208 GCA_003510795.1 Candidatus Moraniibacteriota bacterium
TCTACCACTGAGCTACCCAGGCGAAATACATATTAACACTTTAGCATATTAACATTCTAACAATTTAACAATTGATTTTTGCTAAAATGCTGACGTGCTAAAATGCTTTATGTTTTTGTGGGCATACCAAGATTCGAACTTGGGACCTCGTCATTATCAGTGACGCGCTCTAACCAACTGAGCTATACGCCCGTTTTAGTGGACGATACTGGACTCGAACCAGTGACCCCTTCTTTGTAAGAGAAGTGCTCTAACCAACTGAGCTAATCGTCCAATTTATTTTTTCACCTCCTGCCTACCCCGTCGCACTTATTCCGCTTTACCCAAAAGTGTGACTGGGGTGCCGCGAGTGGGACTTGAACC
>DOKP01000082.1:0-1410 GCA_003510795.1 Candidatus Moraniibacteriota bacterium
GAGATACAATGGAGCAAAAAAGGATTAAAATTGAAGAGCTAAGTAGTTTTTTGAAAGAGAATTTAAAATAATTTTTTCTAAGTTTGCACCAGTATGTTCAAAGGATTACTTGAATCAGAATCTTTGCTCAATTTAGATATTTTATCTGAATTAGAAATTATTGGGTCGCACCAAGAGTTTTTTCCTGAACAAAAAACAAAAATAGTTACCGTAAATAAGTTAAAAATTTCAGATCAAAAGATTAAATTGGTAATAGATTTAATATCAAAGAAGTATATAAAGCCTGAATGGTATGCTTTATTTTGGGATAATAAAATAGTATATGTAGTTTTTGAAGATACTATATTTAAGTTAAAAAATACCAATCCTTGGGATTTATCTGAGATCAAATTGTTAACTAAGTACGCCACATCAAATGGGATATTGAAGAAACATATCGATGAAATGCGATTAACCATGATTAATTTTGATTCACCTAGGGCAAATAATAGTTTGACAAATAGATAGAGTAAGTATATGATGATAATATACAAAGAATATGAAAAATATTTTTGAAAAAGTGGATGGTTTTAATTGGGATGACGGAAATATTAATAAAAACAAGAAAAAACATCAGGTAGAAAAAGTCGAATGTGAAGAAGTTTTTTTCAATCAGCCACTTGTTATTTTTCCAGATAAAAAACATTCTCAAGAAGAAAGCCGTTATTATATTTTAGGAAAAACAACCAGAAATAGGAAGTTATTGGTAGTTTTTACAATTAGAAATAATAAAATAAGAGTCGTTTCCGCTCGAGATATGAGCAGGAAAGAAAGAAAAACATATGAAGAAGCTTAAAAAAATTCCTAAGTTTAAAAATGAAAAACAGGAAAAAGAGTTCTGGAGTAAAAATGATTCAGTTGATTATATCGATTGGTCAAAAGCCAGAAGTGATTTTAAATTTTCCAATTTGAAGCCGTCCACAGAGACGATTTCTTTGCGACTTTCTAAGTCAATGCTAAACGAGCTAAAAACTATAGCCAACGAAAAAGATGTGCCATATCAATCGTTTATTAAAATTATTTTAGATGAAAGAATAAAAAATGAAATCAAGAGAAAATCGGTGCGTCATAGTATATAAAAATTAAATTAGATATAAACGTTATTGCGAGGAGATGGTGTGACTAATGTTTACGTGGCGAACTAAATTGAGATTGCCACAAAATTAGGAGTACCTAATTTTTCGCAATGACAACAGACAAAAATATGAAATTGCAAGAAATTTATAAACTAGCCATTGATTTTGGAATTAAAAATGATCTAAGAGGAGAGAAAGAGGTGCAGAAAAAATTGGCGCGAATTAAAAATAAATATGAGAAACTAAATAAAGTTGAGAAAGAATCTTTTGATAAAGAAAGATTAACTAATCCCTA
>DOKP01000082.1:1468-2118 GCA_003510795.1 Candidatus Moraniibacteriota bacterium
AAAGAAAGATTAACTAATCCCTATATGGATTCAACTGTTCATTATGATAGTGGCAAACAAATTAAAAAAGTGATGGTTGGGATTGACATTGACGCAGGAGAATTATTGATTGCTAAAGAGCTGGGCGTAGATGCTGTGATCGCGCATCACCCAATTGGCAAGGGTCTATCATACCTTGATGACGTGATGCACTTACAAGCGGATGTGTTGGCTCAGTATGGAGTGCCAATTAATGTAGCGGAAAGTTTGATGAAAATTAGAATTAGTGAAGTTTCTCGAGGAGTTAATCCAGCTAATCATTTCAAATCTCCAATGGCAGCTCAAAATTTAAAGATGAGTTTTATAAATGTGCATACGCCAGCTGATAATGGGGTAGCTACTTTTTTGAAAAATTTAATTGAAAAGAAAAAACCAGAATATGTGAGTGAAATAATTGAGTTATTGGAAAATGTGCCAGAATACAAAGATGCTAAAAAATATGGATTAGGACCGACTTTATTTGCAGGCAATAAAGAAAATAGAGCTGGTAAAATTGCCGTAACTGAAATAACAGGAGGTACAGAAGGTAGCCCAGAAATTTATGAGAAAATGGCTAATGCGGGCGTGGGGACAATTATCGCAATGCATCAAAGTGAAAAACACAGAGAGGC
>DOKP01000082.1:2263-2668 GCA_003510795.1 Candidatus Moraniibacteriota bacterium
GATGAGCTTGAAAAGAAGGGAATAAAAATCGTTCCCTGTTCAGGATTGACTCGCGTTTCAAGAGTGAAAAAATAAATATTGAGAGCGCTCTTCTATTAAAAATACTTTTGGAAATAATTTAGTTCCTGTTGTTTATATGAATAATAATGAAAAAATAGATCAAGTTGAGGGAAGAAATTTTTATGAAAGAGTAATAATAGGATGTGAAAAAGAAGGCATTATTCAGATTGTTATTGAATGTTTTGTTTTAATTATACTTATTGGATATAACTCCCACATTCGTGGTGAATATGATAAGGGATTAATATTTATAATTTTTTTTCTTCTTATTTTTAAAAGTGGTCTATCTTCAGCTACTAAATTTTTCGGAACCTCAGCACTCGCAATTCTTGTGATAATTCACAG
>DOKP01000082.1:2723-3439 GCA_003510795.1 Candidatus Moraniibacteriota bacterium
GCAATTCTTGTGATAATTCACAGTCTTGTTTTTGGTGTCAATATGATAACTTTAGTTATCGCATTTGGGTTTTTTGTAGTATTTAAGAAAAAATTCGAAAAGAGTTTTTTCTTAACAATTTTATGTTATCTTAGTGTAGATACTCTTGTAATATTAAGTAATATTGATAGTCTATTAAGTAGCTACCTAGTATCTATTGGTAAGGGAATATTTACATCAGCTAAATTTTATTCTATAACTGGTGTATTTGTACTAACTTACTTTTATGTAATAATAGAACGATATTTATATGATGTTTTCGAAAGTAAGTTTTTAAAGAAATATGGGGCCTTATTATTTTTGTTTTTTATTTTGATTTTTAGCATATTTATGTTCAAAAGACATAACGTTAATTTTTTAGAATATGCCATTGGACCCTTATTGGCAATTTTTTTTATCGGAGTATTATTATTTAAAAAGACTTTTAAGGAGCTCTTGCTCGTGTCAATTTTATGTATTATTTTAATATCAGTAACGGTATTATTAGCCGATGAATGTCAGATGATATCAAAAGAAAAAACTAGTTGTTTTAAATTTTTTCTGATTGATTCTTTTTAATTATAATTTATAGATTAATATAAAAATATGAGTGAAATAAAAAGCGTTGACGGTGATGATGTTTTAGAATTAATGAGGGGTTACGAATTGATTTTGAAAGATTTGTATGCGCTTTTTGC
>DOKP01000092.1 GCA_003510795.1 Candidatus Moraniibacteriota bacterium
TCAAAAAGAAGAAATAATAATTCCTAAAAATAATTAAAGGAAAAAGCATGTGTTTACATAGCATGCTTTTTAAAATTGTTGATATCCCAGCTTGCTATTATGCTAATCCGCCTAAATGTTTTCTTTCTTGATAAGAGTCTTGGGGTGTAGTAGAATGTAAATGATGACAGTGTAGAAAATAAATAAAAATATATGCGTATTGGAATAGACGCTCGAACAATTTTAAATCCAAAAAAAGGAGAGGCAGTCGGATCCGGTCATTATACTTATCAATTAATCCGGCACCTTTTGGAATTGGATCAGCAGAATGAATATGTCCTTTTTTTTGATTTCAGAGTCCGAGAAAAAGACATCAAAAAATTTACGCGGCCCAATACTAAAATTGTTTTCTATCCGTTTTCAGATTACCGCAAATATTTGCCAGGAGCTTACAATGAAGTTTTGACAGCAGCTACTTTGTCCAAAGAAAAATTAGATGTGTTGCATTCCACCTCTCCGGTTAGCCGGATTCCCACCACTTATCAGGGCAAGACCGTGGGCACTTTTCACAATATGGCAATTTATAAAATTCCAGAGTGTTTTCCACGAACAACATTGATGAGAAATAAAGTTTCTTACCGGCTAATGGCTAGAAAGATGGATAAAATTATCGCTGTTTCTAATTCAATCAAGGAAGATTTGGATAATATTTTTAAAGTAGGAAATAAAGTAGAAGTTATTTATAGTGGATTGGATAATCGATTTTTTAACGAAGTAAATATCGGAGCAGATAGGATTTTGGGTAAATTGGGGATAGACAGGAAGTATATTTTGTTTTTGGGAACTATTGAGCCAAGTAAAAATATAACCAGGATGCTTCAGGCTTTCGCGAGTTTCAAGGAAAAAGTTTTGGCTGAAAATGGTAAAAATCAAAAAAGCAAGAAGTTTGAGTATCAATTATTATTAATTGGTAAAAGTGGTTGGCTAGCTAAAGAATATGTGCAAATTGCCAAAGATTTAAATATAAAAAAAGATGTTATTTTTTCCGGTTATATAATTGGAGACGAATTGTTGCCTCTTCTAAAGAATGCCCAATTTTTTGTTTTGACCTCTTTATATGAAGGATTTGGAATGACAGTACTGGAAGCTTTTGCTGCGGGTGTGCCAGCAATTGTATCAAATGTGGCGTCATTGGTTGAGATAGCTGGCGACGCTGCTTATTTCGTTAATCCGATAGATGTGGAAGAAATTGCCGGAGCTATGCTAAATTTTTCTAAAGATGGGAATATGCGAGAAGAATTTCGCAAGAAAGGATTAATGAGAGCCAGGAATTTTAGCTGGGAAGATACAGCCAAAAAGACTATGGCTGTCTATAAACAAGTAATTAAATAAATTAATTAAACCCGTCAGTCGTGACTGACAGGTTAAATCAAGTTTGATTGTTTGAACTTAATATAATTTCAAATATCAGATTAAATATTTTTATGAAAAATAAAAAAATTATACTGGCGGGTGTAGTGGTGATTTTATTAGGAGCGCTTATCGCTTATCAATATGCCCAGAAAATGAAAAAAGATATTTCTGCAAATGACAACAAAACGGGGCAAGAAGAGTCAATCAAAGGTAAAAAGGCAGCCGGAGCTAATAAGGAAAATTCAAATGAAGAAAATCTCACAGTTGGAGGCGCAAAGGAGAGTGAAACTACAATAATTTATTTTTATGGAGCTGAGTGCCCTCATTGTAAAGATGTAATAGCCTATTTGGATGAAAATGATATCTATAGCAAAGTTGATTTTATAAAAAAAGAAGTTTGGCACAATAAGAGTAATGGAGAAGAGCTAAGAAAAGCCGCTTTGAAATGTGGAATGAATCCGGCAAATATTGGAGTGCCTTTTTTGTTTAGTGAAGGAAAATGTTTTATGGGAGGGCCGGATGTCATGAATTTCTTCTCTGAAAAAGCAGGGATTAAAAAATAATTTTTTAGTTTAAATAAACAATTTTATGGATACATCCAACTTGAGTGACGAAAATGAATTGGAAAGACAATTTGAAGAAATGCCAACAACGGAAAATAATTTTGATAGGGAGGGAGAAAAAGAGAAAGAAAAAATTGTCAGAGAATTGGAAAAGATTGATGCTGTGCGGAAAATAATGGAAGAAAGATACCATTACGGCGTCTTGAAAGATTTTGTCAATCATCTGGCAAGTACGGAAAAGGTTTTTGTCTTGGCTGGAATTAAGAAATTTGGAGGAGATGAGATAATGAATTTATTTATCCAGTCAGAAACTGAAGTAATGTCCGATGACACAGGAATCGACGAAGATGTTTTTAGCCAAATAAAAGAAGAATTTTCCAAAACTTGTAAAACCGTTGGTGATATAAAAAATGTCTCTGATAAATTGATGCAAAAATATCCAGAGGCAGAAAAGTTCATAGAATACATCACTAATTATTTGATTGTGCTATTGCATACTTCGGGAAGTATCAGCGGGGGCGATTTTGATATAGACAAAAAAAGGGATGAGACTATTCATGAAATGATGGTAAAAATTGCAGAAAACGATAGCGCAGAAATTGAGGAATTGGAAAAAATATATAAAGAATTTAAAGAGGAGCTAAATAATTAAATTAATTAGCGCGCGTATGAGCAAGGTCGTGGTAGATATTGAGACAATCGGCATAGAATTTGAGAACTTAGACGATAAATCTAAAGATTATTTACTGAAATATGCCAAAGATGATGAAGAGCGGGATAAGATAAAAGAAAGTCTAGCTCTAAGTCCTCTGACTGGGGAAATCGTAGCGATTGGAATGTTTAATCCTGATACGCGAAAAGGAATAATGTATTACCAAGGGGGACTAAATGATAGTGATTTTACAGAAAATGATATTCTTTTTAAAGTTAAATCAGAAAGCGAAATGCTGGCCAATTTTTGGGCGGATATTAAAAAATATAAACAGGTAGTAACTTTTAATGGCAGGACTTTTGACGGGCCATTTTTGCATTTAAGAAGTGCTATTTTAAAAATTAAATCCAGCCGAAACTTAGTGCCGTATCGCTATGATTATAAATTGCATTGTGATTTACTAGATCAGATGACTTATTACGGCGCTAGTCGGAGATTTAATTTGGATTTTTATACCAAAAGATTTGGAATCCGCAGTCCCAAGGAAGAAGGAATTGATGGTTCGATGGTTTCGCAAATGTTTAAAGACGGACGGCAAAAAGAAATTGCCCAGTATTGTGCCCGTGACATCAAAGCTACAACGCAGTTGTATGAATATTGGGAAAATTATTTAAAATTCTGACACTGCAAATATACAAATCTAATACAAATTTACAAATATGAATTTATGAAGTTAAGATTTTAGGAATATAATAAAATAATCTTTCGCCAATTAGCGAAAAACAAAAAAATGGAAGAACAAAACATAGGAAATAATGTTGGGGAAAGTAATGAACAAGATGTAAATAGTAATTTAAACCAAAATGTGACACCGATAAATCCAACTCCTCAAGCAGTGCAACTGACTGCAAATATAGATAATGCGCCTCAAATTAAATATGCAGAGTTTTTTGCGAGAGCAGGGGCTTTTTTTACTGATATAATTATTGTTATGATAATAATGGCGATAGTTGGCTTTATCGTTTTTTTACTAACTGGACAGTCTTTTGATTTTTTCTTGCGTAAGATAAATCATATCACGGACAATAATCCAGAAATTGTGGTGATACCATTTTTTTGGATTTACTACATCTTTATGACATATAAGTTTGAAGCTACTATAGGAAAAATGATTATAGGCATAAAAGTTACCAATAGTGATTTTAGTAAGATGAGTTTTAAAAGAGTTATCCTGAGGGAAACTATAGGAAAACTTATTTCTCAGTATACTATTGTGGGTTATTTTTTGGCTATTTTTACAGAAAAAAACAGAGCTTTGCATGATATGATAGCGAAAAGTGTAGTCATCTATAAAAATTAAAAGCTATAAATTGTTATTTTTATTAACTATATGAAAAATATTTTTTGGTTTGTTATTGCTAGTATTATTTTTATTTTTTCTATCTGGTTATTTAGTATGACAGGAGGGCCAACAGCAGTACTAATGTGGCCATTTTTTGCTATATTTTATATTTTTCACTCTATTGTTGTATACCGAGGATTTGCGAAATCATATATTTTTTTAAGCAAGAGAAATAAAATATTTCTATTTTTAGCTTTTATTTTGCAGATAATATTTGCCATTTCATTTAATGGGGAAAGACAGGATGCGCCATTCGTAACACTATTTGAAATTAATGATAAGATTGCAAATTTTCTTTACGCAATTAATTTGATGGCAGGATTTTGGACATTTTTCTTAGATGCGCTGTTATTTACTGAAATTAAAAATATTATAAAATTATTGAAATTAAATAAATATTTAAACCCAGGCGATAAATATCTAAACGCAGTAAGTAATAAAACAGTAGTCGTTTTCTTTCTGATTTCTTTAGTTTTATTTTTTTTATTTTTTGGAGTCCCAATTTTAATTCTTCTTAAATAGATAAAAATAATAGCATCATGAAAGAAAAAAAGTTTTATTTAATATTGCATCGCGTACGCAGTGCTTATAATGTCGGGTCGATGTTTCGCAGTGCCGATGGGATTGGGGTGGATAAAATATTTATTACTGGTTTTACGCAAGTCCCCTCTAAAAAAGAATATGCGCTTCAAAGTAAAGCGGAAAAAATGTTATCTAAAACTGCTTTGGGAGCGGATAAATATGTGCCTTGGGAAAAGGTAGTTAGCGTTTCCAGAGTTATCGATAAACTAAAAAAAGAAAATTTTCAAATAATTGCCTTGGAACAAAATGAAAACAGTGTCGATTATCGAAAATTTAAGCCTAAAGATAAAATTGTTTTAATCGTGGGCAACGAACCGCGTGGAATTGATAAGCGGATTTTAAAAAAATGTGATATCATAATGGAGTTGCCCATGCGAGGCCAAAAACAATCTTTAAATGTGGCGGTGGCGCTGGGAATAGCGGGGTATAAATTAACAGAGGAAATTTACTAATTACGAATAAATACGAATATACAAATTCTAATAATTACGAATCATTTGCAAATATTTGAATGTAAGGATGTGAGAATTTAGGAATTCGTGCTTGGAATTTATTATTCGTATATTGGTATTTATTAGTAATTAGTAAAAAAATACTTATGACAAAAAATAAATTAGCCGTTTTTGATATTGACGGGACAATCTTTCGTAAAAATCTTCATTTTGAATTGATGAATGAATTAGTTTGGCTTAAAGTTTTTCCTCTAAGCGTGCGCAAAGAATTAAACAAGGCTTATACTAATTGGCTAGAACATGTAGGAACTTACGAAGATTACAGAATTGCTTTGATTAGCCTTTACGAGAAATATATTAAAGGTTGCTCACAAGAGGATATTATAAAAGCCAGTAAAATAGTGGTGCCTTTTCACAAAGACAGAACCTATGTTTTTGCGGAAAAATTAATTAAAAAATTAAAAGAAGAAAACTATCACATTATCGCAGTGAGCGGTTCGCCAATTGAAATCGTAAACGAGTTTAACAAGATTCATCTTCATTTTGATGAGGTTTTCGGCAGTGTTTATGCTCAGGATGAAAATGGAATTTATACTGGCGAAGAGGGTTTTGTCCCAGTTCGCAATAAAGGACAATTTATCAAACAGTATGTTTATGAGAATAAACTGACGCTTAAGGATTCTTATGGAGTGGGGGATACCGAATCTGATGCTAGCTTTCTTGAATTGGTGGAAAATCCGATTGCTTTTAATCCCAATCATAACCTTCGAGAAATTGCCAGGGAGAATAAATGGAAAATTATTGTGGAAAAAAAAGATGTTATTTATGAGATAAAATAAAAACACATTATTCACAATTTTTCGTGTAGAGACGCCCCGGTGGGGCGTCTTTGTATTTAGAATAATTTAAAGCGTGGCACTTTCCATCTTTTCGTCTTTGCGAAAAATTATGTACTCATAATTTTGTGGCAATCCAGAATTGTTAAGGTTTTAAATTTCCTGGACTGCCACGTAATTTTTGAGTACAAAAATTACTCGCA
>DOKP01000067.1 GCA_003510795.1 Candidatus Moraniibacteriota bacterium
TGGAAAGAAGTGCGACCATAATAAAGTTTAGAAAAAACTTTTAAATAGAGTAAACAAAAACAACCCCGACGAAATGCTGGGGTTGTTTTTATTTTGATTTTTCGCGTAATTAGTGTAGAATTTAATATGTAAGTAGCTCAATTAAAGAGTAGATATGGATAAATTTGAATCTATACAATATAGAATTTCGATTGTGCTTAAAATAATGATCGGTTTTTTGGTTTTGTTGAGTGCTTTTCGGCAAGAGCTTTTTTTGACTTCGACTTCTCTAGTAGTTTTGTTTTTTTCATTTCTTCCTACGATTGTGAGTAAAAATTATCGCATTCGACTGCCGATTGAGATTGATTTTGTGGTAACTCTTTTGCTTTATTTGCATTTTTTTTTGGGAGAGTATAATCATTTTTATGTAAAGATTGCTTGGTGGGATATTTTTATGCATTTTGGAAATAGCGTAATTCTTGGATTTTTGGGATTTATTTTAGCCTACTCATTGTTACTGACCAGTAAAATGGCTACTAAACCAATCTTGGCTTCACTTTTTGCACTTTCTTTTTCGGTTTTTATTGGAGTGGTTTGGGAGATATTTGAATTTTTTATGGATTATTTTTTTGGCTTTACGATGCAAAAAAGCGGAATAATGGATACTATGACAGATTTGATGGTGGACACTGCCGGGGCTATGGTAGTGAGTGTGGCAGGATTTTTTTATATGAAAAAGAAAAAAGATGGAATTTTTAGCCGATTATTAAAAAAATTTTTACAACATAAGTATAAGGATTAAAGTTGATTGTCTAAATATTTAACCATTTATCACAAACTTTTCACCAATATTCCGTCCTCTTTTATTAATTTAAGGAGTTCTCATAAATGGTTCAAAGCTTGCAATAAATGGTTAAGTCGAGCTGATGAGAAATGCGTAAGTTGTTATTAACAAAGATTGAATTATGAAAGAAATTATAAAAAATGAAATTAAAGAAGTAATAAAAGAAATTATTTCTCAAAATGAAAATTATTCCGGTTTTAAGTTGGGTGATTTAAATTTTGAAATAACTTACGCTCGAGAAGAAAAATTCGGAGATTGGTCTTCAAATGTGGCGATGATGTTGGCAGGTAAATTAAAAACCAGTCCTATGGAAATAGCAGCTGAAATTGCAAAAATATTAGAGGTTAAAAAAATTGATAATGTGGATAAAATAGAAGTAATTGCACCAGGATATATTAATTTTTATTTAGCTAAGAAATATTTTAATGAGAAAATTGGAGATATTATAAAATTGGATAAAAAATGGGGAGAGACAAATGATCTAACTGGTAAGAAATATATTTTTGAGCATTCTTCTCCAAATTTATTCAAACCGTTCCACGTGGGACACTTGGTTAATAATTCAATTGGCGAATCACTGGTTCGAATTATAAGAAAGTCCGGCGTAGAGAGTCTAACCACTCTTTCTTTTCCTTCAGATATTTCCCCCGGGATTGCTAAGACAGTTTGGGCCATCAAAGAAAAAAAATGGGAAAATGAAATGACTATTTCTAAAATCGGCGAAGCGTATGCTTTTGGAAGTAAAGAATATGAAGAAAATGAAAAATCTAAAGAGGAAATAAATATCATTAATAAAATTCTTTATTTAAAAGAGGAACCAGCGGAATTGGAAATTTATAAAAAAGGACAGCAGCTTTCTTTGGATTATTTTAAAGAAATAACGGAAAGATTGGGTTCAAAATTTGACGATTTAATATTTGAATCAGAATCAGAAGAAGTGGGAAAGGAAATTGTCAAAGAAAATATTCCTAATATTTTCAGAGAGTCAGAAGGCGCGATAATTTTTCCTGGTTCAGAACATGGATTATTTGATAACGTTTTTATTAACTCTCAGGGATTTGGAACATATCTTGCCAAAGACATCGGACTTCTAAAAATTAAGTTTGATAAATTTAGTTTTGACAAATCAATCACTATTACTGATGTAGAGCAAAGAGAGCATTTTAAATTGGTTAAAAAAGCGGCTGAATTGGTAAATAAAGAGTGGTCGGATAAGAGCGAATATATCCAGCATGGCAGGCTTAATCTTTTGGGAATTAAAATTTCTTCTCGTTTGGGCAATGTACCGCTAGCACAAGATTTGATTGAATCAGTAAAAAATAGAATTTTAGAAAAAATTAAAGAACAGGATTTTTCTAGCGATGAGAAGGAGGAAATAGCGGAAAAGGTGGCAGTGGGAGCGTTGAAATATTCTATTTTGAAATGTGGAGCAGGAAGGAATATTGTTTTTGATTTAGAAAAAGCTACTTCGTTTGAGGGCGATACTGGACCGTATCTTCAATATGCACTCGTTCGGACCAATTCAATTTTAAATAATGCTGAAGATTTGAAGATTGAAAATGAAGGAGAGTTAGGGGTGCGAAAAGGTGAAGTGCCAAATGTGGAAAAAATGATTTTAAAATTTCCAGTCGCTATTGGTAATTCTTTGCGGGATAATTCTCCCCATCATGTGGCCAATTATCTTTATAATCTCGCATCTGAATTTAGCTCTTTTTATGCGCAGACAAAAGTTTTAGACACCGCTAATCCTGATTTTAAAAATAATTTAGCTTTAGTTCGCGCTATGCAGATAACTTTGAAAAATGGTTTGGAATTATTGGGGATGGAAAGCTTAGAGAGGATGTAGAGGGTAGTTTATAAGGTTTGTAAAGTTTATAAAG
>DOKP01000089.1:0-7229 GCA_003510795.1 Candidatus Moraniibacteriota bacterium
TTAATATGCTAAGATGTTAAAATGATTTCGATTTGACTTTTCCCATTAATCTGCTATAATAATTAGGCTTTTAAAGAAGGATACAGTTTTTATCCAAACACTAAAAGACCACGGGTTATGCTCGTGGAATATTATTTTTTTAGTGTAGTTTTAGCATTAGATATAAATTTAAAATTGATGAAGTTAATTTCAGCTTCATTTTTAAACAGAAAATATTATGGATATACGAAATATCGCTNNAATTTAGGAGTGGAGGAATCTCAATTGTTGTACGGGGCAGGATTTAGTTTCAATTATTAATGATTTGAGATCTCTCCATGCATAAATTTCCGAGTACAGAAATTTATTTAGTCGAGATGACACGCTATTGAAGTGTTTTAATGTTAAAATGTTAATCCGCCAGCTGGCGGAGTTAAGATGATTCTGATTTGACTTTTCCTCCAATTCTGCTATAATAATTAAGCTGCTAAATTTAGGGCAGTTTTTTTGATTAATAAGAAATTTTATGGATATACGAAATATCGCTATTATTGCTCATGTGGATCATGGAAAGACAACCATCACTGACGCGATAATGAAACAAACAGGAGCTGCAGAACAAGATGATAGTATGGATAGCAACGCTTTGGAAAAAGAGCGCGGGATTACAATTTATGCTAAAAATACTTCCATAATTTATAAAGATACTAAAATTAATATCGTGGACACTCCTGGACATGCCGATTTCGGCAGTGAAGTAGAACGAGTGCTGCGCGCTATCGATAGCGTGGTTTTGGTCGTGGATGCGCAAGAAGGACCGATGCCTCAGACTCGATTTGTATTAAAAAAATCTTTGGAACTTGGACACAAACCGATGGTGGTGATAAATAAAATTGATAAGCCGGCCGCTCGACTAGGAGAAGTGGAGGATGAAATTTTTGAATTATTTCTAGAGCTGGGCGCCACGGATGAGCAATTGGAATTTCCGATTGTGTATAGTATTGGTAAGCAAGGAATTGCCAAATATAAACCAGAGGATGAATCAGATAGTATGACTCCTCTTTTGGATATGATTTTAAAACATGTGCCGGCTGCCAAAAATGATATGACCGTTCCTCTTCGTTTGCAACCTTTTTCCTTAGCTTACGATGATTATCTGGGACGTTTGGCTGTAGCGAGAATTTTTGAAGGAGTTATAAAATTGGAACCGGTTTTTATCAAAGCTGATAACAAAGAAATTCGAAAAGGAAAAATTATAAAAATGTTTTCTTTTGAGGGAATTAAAAGAAAAGAAGTTCAAGAAGCGGTGGCGGGAGATATTGTGATGATTGCCGGAATAGAAAATATTGATATCGGGGAAACTATTTGCGCTAAAGAAGACGCCGAAATTTTGCCAGCTATTACCGTAGATGAACCGACGATTGCTTTGGAATTTTTGGTAAACAGTTCGCCGTTTGCCGGAAAAGAAGGGGAATTTGTGACCAGAGAGCAAATCAGAGAAAGACTGAAGAAAGAATTGGAAATAAACGTAGGACTTCGCGTGGATTTTAGTAGTGATAATTTTACTGTTTATGGACGAGGAGAATTGCATGTCGCAGTGCTTCTGGAAAATATGCGTCGCGAAGGATTTGAGGTGCAAGTTTCTCAACCGAGAGTAATTATCAAAGAAGTGGACGGTCAAAAAATGGAACCGTTTGAAGAATTGACTATAACAACTCCAGCTGAATTTTCTGGAAGTATCATAGAAAAACTGGGAAAGAGAAAAGGAATAATGATTGATATGAAACAAGCCACCGATGGAACTAGAATGTTATTTGAAATTCCAACTCGCGGAGCTTTGGGTTATCGAAGTGAATTTATCGTGGATACTCGCGGAGAAGGAATTTTATCCAGTCGCTTTTTGGAATTTCGGGCTTATGCCGGTGAAATCCGAAAGAGAGCAGTAGGCTCGATGATTTCCGGGGAAACTGGAAAAGCCTTGGGATTTTCATTGTTTAATCTTCAGCAAAGAGGTCAGCTTTATGTAATGGCGAGTCAAGAAGTTTATGCCGGACAAGTTATCGGCAACACTTCCAAGGGAGACGAAATGACAGTTAACCCGATTAAGGGAAAACAACTTACTAATATGCGAGCCAGCGGAAGCGATGATGCTATTAAACTAGTGCCACCAGTTGAAATTACGATTGAAAAAGGTTTGGAAGTAATGGCTAATGATGAATATCTGGAAATTACTCCTAAAAGTGTAAGACTGCGAAAACAATTTTTGAGTGAAGGGGATAGAGTGAGGGCAGCGAGAAAGGGGAAATAATTCTTGAAGTTCTTAAAGTTTTTAAGGTTCTTAAAGTTTATAAAGTGAGGATTGTTGTGAATTTGAGAATTTGGGAATGTAGGAATTTAGGATTTATGAATAAAAAAAGTATGTATTAGATACATACTTTTTTGTATTTTTCCAATCCCCCTCACTTTGTACTCAAGGGGAGGGTTGGGGAGGGGTTTAGTAATTTGATGTACTTGATTTAGAGGATTTTTCTTCGCTAGCAAGCAAATAAATTTCCAATGATTAAATTCTAAAATTAGAAAGTGTCACTTTTGACCACGTGCGACTGAATGGACACTGATTTTTAGATTTATATAAACGTAAAATTACTCGTGGTAAAATAGCGAAATAAAAATTACCATTTTTTGAACCAGTTATTCTTTGTTAAGTGATGTTTTTTATTTTTGTAAAATGAATTTCTTTAAAAATGGAAATACTTTTTTTGTTGTTTTCGTAAAATAATGATCATCATCAATTTCTATTTTGTCCTGAAAATTTGTATAGTCATGCCATTTCTCTTTAGCATTAACAAAAAGCAGTTTAGGTATTTTTAATAAATTCCAGCTATCTTGGACATATTGCTCTGGGTCAAAAAGGATTATTCCTTTGATTTGAGGGTACCGCTCAGGGGAGAATTGTTCCAGTATTCTAGTTGCACCTTGTGAATGGCCAATCAAATAGCATGTTCCTGAGGATATAGTTTCTTTTAATTGCTCACGGGAACAAGTCTCAATATTTTTATACCCATACCCTTTTTGTGAAAACAACCGGTATAGTCTAGTATAAAATATTTTTACCTTGGGCAAATTTTCTGGCAATATAATTGTCTCATGATTTCCTTCAAAAAAAAGTATTTCCTTCATATTTTAAATTCATTTTACAAAAATAAAAAATTGCACTTAATTAGTGTTATCAATATCTGTCAAATTATTGGCTTGTTGGGTGTTTTTTATTATGAGCTTGATGTAGTTATGGCTACTTTACAAATACATATTATCATACAAATAAAAGAAATAACAATGCATTTGAGATATATTTTTTCCATCCGCATCTTTTTGTACTCAAAGGGAGGGTTGGGGATGCCTGCCCGCAAAGCTTTGCTTGCAAGACGGGTGGGGGTTATAAATTTTCAATGATTAAATTCTAAAATTAAAAAGTGTCACTTTTTTGCAATCTTTTTATAGATTTAATATTTTAATTAATTTTTCAAATCTATAAACTTTATTTCTTTTTTGTTTAGAATCAACTTCCTTTAATATTCCCATATCAACAAATTTGCCTATTAAAGTGTAGAGTGTTTGGGTGTTTTTAATTTTAACATGTTTTTGTATGCTGGAAGCTGAGAAAATTGGGCGCACGAAAATTGCGTCCAATAAATATGGTGCATACTGCGAATTAAGAGCTAATATTTGATCCTTAAGTTCTTGATTTAATTTCAAGATTGATTTGCTAGCTTCTTCAGCCTTTTGCGCTTGAATAGTTAATGCGTTTAAGAAAAACTTTATCCAATTTTCCCAATCCTGTTTTTCACTAACATTGCGAAGTAATTCATAATACGTTGTGCGATGTTCTTCGAAAAATTCACTCAAGTACAAAAATGGATGAGCAAGCAATTTTTTCTCATATAAGAATAGCGAAATGATCAAGCGTCCTACGCGACCATTTCCATCTAGAAATGGATGGATTGCTTCGAATTGATAGTGTGCAATGGCAATTTGCACCAGGTTATCCTTTTCTTCATCTGAATTCAAATATTTTTCTAAATTGGAAAATAGAGGGATGATTTCATCAGCGGTTGGCGGAATGTATGTTGCCTCAGAAATATCAGCGCCAGGTATGCCGATAAAAACTTGGATCTTTCTGAATTCACCCGGGGCTTTATTTTCGCCACGACCAGATTTTAACAAAGTGGCGTGTAATTTCTTGATTAGATTTTCTGAGAGTGGCAGAGTGTCCAAACTTTTAATTCCCAAATCCAGAGCTTTGCGATAATTAATAATCTCGTTAATATCTTGTTTTTTAGTTGCGCTTTCATTTTTATTATTCACTGCTTCATATGCCAAGACTTCATCAAGTGTAGCTTGCGTTCCCTCAATTTGTGAACTCAAAACAGCTTCTTTCGTCTGCAAAGTACGGCCAAGCAGACTTGGGTTTGGCAAGGCACTTAAAAGCGCATCCAAACCAGCAATGGCTCTGTGGGCTTTAGTTATGTGGCCAATAAGTGGCTCATAATCTATTTTTATCGGTAATTTTGGCGGAATAAAGGGTTTTTTACTCATATATTTTATGACTGGAATAAGGGCTGCCTTTATTCCAGTGGACTAGAATAAGAATTAATCTTATTCCAATAATATCACTTTTACTGGAATAGTACAAATGGGTAAATAGGGTTAGAGCAGAAGAGAATGTGAGAATTTGGGAATGTAGGAATTTAGGATTTATGAATAAAAAAAGTGTGTATTTAGGTACATACTTTTTTAATTTCAATAACAAACATTGCTTGCTGGCAGGTAAACATTCATCAAAATTAAGGATGAAAATTTGGGCGGAGGGAAAATCACATCCTCTGATTATATATTTGAGTGATTTTCCTGTAGCCAGATATGTGTTGTTAGGCGATGAAACTAAAAATTTCCTTTCCTAATAAAAAATAATTTTTGGCAATTTATTTCCATTTCACTCATTTATTAAGTCTATTACTAGTTTTAATTTTTTTAGCTCATTCTCTTTATGTTCATTAAATTCCTTGTACTTGTTCTTTCTTATTGAAAGTAGCTCTGTATATCTTGCACGTAAAGATTTTTCCCATTCAAATCCTCCTATTCTTTCTTGATTTTATTTTCTTTCTTCAGCGCTCTTTGATAGTTTCTCAGCTTGCTCCTCAGAAATTTTAAATGTCGCAGCCTGAGAATAATCCATTGTTCCATCTGGATTCTTTTTTGCGCCAACGATCGTTTCTGTCGATGGCTTTGGTGGTTGTTCAAAATCCATATTATTGTTTGTTAAAAAATTATTATTTAAAACGAGTTTTCGACCAGCGGAATTGCCAAAAATTATTTTCAAAATAGAGAGGAAATTTTTAGTTTTTTCGCCTACCTAACTAACATTGTCCATACCTGTCAAATTGTTGGCTTGTTGTGTGGTTCTTAATATGATTTTGATGTGATTGTAGCTATCTTATGAATATATATTATCATAAAAATAAAATAAATAACAACGTTTTTAGAGTATATGCTTTTTTATTCATCCTTACTCGCACTCAAGATTCCTCCACTTCTAAATTTATGAGTACATAAATTTATTCGGTTGGAATGACAATTCCTGGGTTTTATCAATTTAAATAAAAAAAGTATACAATGTGTATACTTTTTTTGTTTGTATTTTTTCTAAAAACTACCAACTAAAACCTATAAGCTATTAAACTGCTAATTTCAGAAGTTCGTCTCTTTTTTCTTCCATTAGTTCTTTATTTTTAGCTTCGACGTTGAGGCGGATGACTGGTTCGGTATTGGAACCGCGGAAGTTAAAACGCCAATCAGCAAAGTCGATGGAAATTCCGTCGGTAGTATCAATTTTTACTGCTCCCTCTGAGTAGATTTCAGTAGCTTTTTGGATGACACTTTTAACATCCGCGACTTGAGTATTGATTTCACCGCTGACAAAATATTTATCCAAAAACATTTCGTGCATAATTTCAGAGAAAGATTTTTCTTGAGTGGAGAGAAATTCCATCATCATTACTAGCGGAATCAGCCCATTATCGCAATAGAAATAATCTCGGAAATAATAATGAGCGCTCATTTCTCCGCCAAAAACCGCATTTTCCTTGCGCATTCGTTCTTTAATAAAAGAATGGCCGGCTTTATTGGGAATATCAATCCCATTTTTTTCTTTAACAATATCTTCAATTGCCCAAGTTAATCTGGTGTCATGAAGGATGCCTTCATTGTCTTTTCTCTGTAAAAATATTTTGGCCAAAAGGGCAGTAATAAAATAACCTTCGATGAATTCTCCTTTTTCCGTAAAAAAGAAACAGCGATCAGCATCAGCATCCCAAGCTACTCCGAAATCGGATTGAGTATCAATGACTAATTGAGAAAGTTCAGCACGATTTTCGGGAATAAGCGGATCAGGTCGGCCTTTGGGGAAATTTCCATCTGGCTCATAATTTAATTTTTCGACCGATATATTAGTGCTTGCCAAAAGTTTATCCAAGGCTCGGCCAGCCATTCCAAAATTTGGATTAGCGGCAATTTTAAATGCTTTAAATTTAGAAAAATCAGCAAAAGTCTTTATCTTAGTTACATAATCATCGAGAATATCTTTTTTCTCCACTAGGGCTTCATTTATTTCTCCCTCCAAAACGCTTTCATCTAATTCCATTTTTAAGGCGATATCTCGAATTTCAAAAAGGCCAGTGTCAGATGAAATCGGTCGGGAATCTTCGCGGACACATTTCATCCCGTTGTATTCTTTGGGATTGTGCGAGGCAGTCAGTGAAAATCCACTGGCATAACCATAGTGAGCGACAGAGAAATAGAGCATATCCGTGGAAATTTCTCCCACGTCAATTACTTTAATTCCGAGATCAGTGACAGCTTTGATAGCCACTTTCTTAAGTGAAGGAGAAGAGAGTCGCACATCAGCGCCGATTACCACTTCACTGGGTTTTACAAATTCGCAAAAGGCTCGGGAGATTTTATAGGTATCCAGTTCGTTTATTTCGGTGGGATAAATTCCTCGGATGTCGTAGGCTTTAAAAATTTGTTCTTGCATATATTTTAGTTAAGCTAATTATATGCCTTTATTCTATAACTTATTGGGGTTATTGCCAAATTAATCCAATCAAAAGTTAAACCTGCTCGCAATTCTTTATGGATTAGTCTGGCGTAAACACTAAGAATAAAATAACCAGTCATTTTTTCCACGTGGA
>DOKP01000089.1:7299-7484 GCA_003510795.1 Candidatus Moraniibacteriota bacterium
TTCCACGTGGAAAAAATGACTAACTATTTTTTTGGCGTTGGGATTATTTTTTGTGATAAATTTTTGTTGTATGCTTGAAAGAAGAGCAGGGCAGTGCCCGAACAGGACGATGTCCTGTTCCTACGAGTGTTTATGGGTGACTGTATTGTTTGATTTTGTTTTAGTATATTCCAATCCCAAAATGT
>DOKP01000019.1:0-2628 GCA_003510795.1 Candidatus Moraniibacteriota bacterium
CATATATTGCGTATGACCCATAAAACTAATGCAGATATGAGTTATGAAATCGCTAAGGTTAGCGTGGGTGCTATTACTGGATTTCCAATGAATTTCACGGGAATGCTTCCAGGTGGGCAGTATAGTAAAATAGCAAACATTGAATATACTGGAACAACTGAGGGAGATTTGTATTTTGGGGCAACTTTTGTTGGTGGAGGTGATAATTTTGAAGGTATTTTAGATGTAGCAATAGAGAGAGTTGATGGAAATGGAGCTAGTTTGGGATGGGTCACTCCTGAGTGGTTAGATGCCACAACTCTATATACAAGTTGGACAAAATTGGATAGTAATGTTGCACCAGGTAGCACAGTTAGATATAAGGTATATGTTAGAGTCGATGGAAGTGTTGGTAATACATTTCAAGGAGACAAAGCTTATAACAATGTAGTTATTCAAGCTGTTCAAAAAGATGGAGGTGCACAAGGAACACCTGCTAATTATCCTGCAAATTAGCTTTTTAGATCACATCTTTTTTGAAGATGTGATCAATAAAATATAATTTTTATTTTTTTAGGATATGTTTTTTAAAATAATTAGTTATTTAATAAAGATAGTTTATTTAGTATTAGCAATGATTGTGATTGTTGCGGCTTTTTCTTTTCTGCCAATGAAAAATAATTTCAAGATGTTAGTGGTTTTATCTGGCTCAATGGAGCCAAAAATTCACACTGGGAGCCTCATATTTATCAAATCAGTAAATGAATATAATATCGGTGATATTGTGACTAGGCGAACCGAAGAGGGGGTTACAACAATTACGCATCGAATTATTGAAAAGGATTTTAAAGATGGTCAAACTATCTTTAACACTAAAGGGGATGCAAATAACACAGCAGATAATGTAGATGTGAAGCAAGAATTTATTACAGGTAAAGTTTTTTTTAACATTCCTTATTTAGGTTATGCAGTAAATTTTGCCAAGACCACTCAAGGATTAATATTAATTGTAGTTATCCCAGCCGTGATTATCGTGCATGAAGAAATACTCAAAATTAAAAAAGAAATTGTAAGGATAGTTAGAGAAAAGAAGGGAAAAGAAAGCAAAGAAGAAGATGGGAAATTAATTAATAATGAATAATTAAGAATTAAAAATTGATTTAAAATTATCCCAGCACGTTATGTGTTCATGCCAAGCTCAATTAAAAAAGAATAGCAGAATACTAAAATCGATCAGAAAAATCGGATTGGTTTTGGTTTTATTTTTCTTTGGGCTGAGTCTGAATAATATTTCTGGCACTAGCTCATTTCTTACTGATACGGTGAAAGTCGAAGGAATGGAATTTGCTATGGATATTTGGATCCCGACTTTGACGATGACAATCGAACCCGATGAGCCAGATGGCGAGGACAGTGTTTACACTGAGGCGCCGTGCGTGAAATTTTTTTCAGATATTGATAATGTGATCATCCATTATTCATTTAGCGGAGAGACTCCGAGAGAAGAGACAGTCTTAGAGGGTGTCTGCCTCTATCCCCCGGAGGGTGAGAGTGAGTTTTCGGCTTGGGCAGTGAATAATGAAAATGATGGTTGGATGAGTGCTATTATTACGCAGGACTTTAATGTGGGTGAGTTGATTAAATCTGGCGATGTGATTATCAATGAAGTGATGTGGATGGGGAGCCAAGGAAAGTCCAAAGACCAATGGATAGAATTAAAAAATGTAACTGAAAAAGATATTCATATCAAAAATTGGTATTTGACATACAAGAGTGATGCCGGAAACGAATTAGAACTTCTAAAAATTAAAGATGACCGCGTAATTAAAAGCGGAGAATATTATTTGGCATCCTATTATACTAAGAATAATTCAGCCATCAATGAAACTCCAGATAGCAGTGATCTAAAAAATTTCGGATATAAAAAATTTCAAATAAAATTGTATGCAGATGATAGTAAAAAAGTTTTAATTGATACCGCTGGCGACGGCGCGCAAGAGCCCGAAGAAGGAGATAAAGACTATTTTTATTCAATGGAACGAAAAAATACTCCTGCTGACGGTGCTAATTATGATAATTGGTACACTTGTTTGGACGCGAGCTCTGCTGACCTTTATTGGGATAAGGATAGGCTAGAAAGAGGCACACCAGGACATAAAAATCTTTCCAAAAATGATTCTACCTCTCCAGATTATGATCCTGATTTTAAAGAAACTATAACTAAAATCGGAGAAACTATTGTAAATTCCATTGTTAATATCTCAACGCCAGATAAAATCCAAGAACCCACCACAGATAAAGAGCAAGAAGAGCCAAAAGAACAAGAAGAGATTGACTTCGAAACTCCCGCTACAGTTGAGGAAGAGAAAGCGCCACTAGTCGAAGAAGAATCAGAAGAAAGTGAAGAAGTGGATGAAGACAAAGAAACCGAAGAACCAGTTAAGGAATCGATTGTTGAGGAAATAGAGAAGAAAGAGCCCGTCATCGAAGAGTAATTAATTTTTTATGAAAACTGTAGATACAAGAAATGATAATTTTTTAAGTAAATGTATAAGTATATTTTTATTATTTTCTTTCTTATGCTAAAATAAATAATATAAATGTAACAAGCACCCCAGTTTAATAGTGCGGATTACCGCAATTTAACGG
>DOKP01000019.1:2772-2912 GCA_003510795.1 Candidatus Moraniibacteriota bacterium
ATAAAATTTATGGATTTGACAGTCGAGGATATCAAAGCAGAAAACGGTCGAGTAGCGATTAAAGCTGGGGGAAATTTCTATTCTTTTTTCCAAACCAAGAGAGACGGGCAAGCTAGCCGAGCGCAAACAGATTTTGAGAA
>DOKP01000018.1 GCA_003510795.1 Candidatus Moraniibacteriota bacterium
ATTTTCCAAATAAAAAAATCTCCTCTAAGGGAGATTTTTTTATTTGGAAAATATTATTTCTTCTTCTTTCCGCTAGCCATAAATAATCCGGCTACTGTCCCAAGAGCGGCTCCAATTCCAGCTGCAATAATAGCAGCTTTCTCTGGATTCTTTTTGATGAAAGTTTCTACTTTTTTAGAAGTTACTTCCATTTCTTTTTTAATCTTGTTGATTTCTTTCATGGCCACACCTTCTAACTCAACTCCTTTTTTCTTGGCTTTGTTAATGCCTGTGTTCACCACTTTTTTGATTTCTTTTGTATCCATATTTTTTTACTTGTCCCCCATTAAATAGTGCGGATTACCGCAATTTAACGGGGTAAACCGTTAAATTATGCAGACCTATACTATTTAGCTAGGATTAATTATTAATTTATTTTTTACTTAAAAAATATCCAACCATTAAAACTAAAATACCCACTGCGCCATAACCAATCCAGCTGGATTCTTCACTGACAAAGGTATTTACATACAAAGCGACGCAGATTAAAACAAAAATTAATCCAATCAAAACAAGCAATGCTCCCAATGTTCTGCGTTTAACATCATTAAACCATGTCTGAACTTTAGCTGAAATATTATCTCCCACTTTGGTCAAAATATTTGCTACAAAAGTTTGGGTCATTTCTTTCCATGGGCTACTTTCTTCTTTTTTAGAATCTTTTTTTGTTTTCATTTTACTTGCCCTGTTAAATTACGGTAATCCGCGCTATTTAATTAGGGTTAAGTTACAATTTATTTATTATATTGTAACATTTATAACTTTTTTGTTCAACAATCAAATACGACTATATCAATTGTCCTGCCCATAAAAATAAAAAACGGGGCCAATAATGGCGCACCCGTTTTTACAACTCTTTAAGTATAGCATACTTTCAGCTTGCTGTCCAATTTGAGCTGAAAAATTATTTATTATTTAGTTAATGCATTAACGAGCTAACGGATTAATTATAAATTTTATTTTTGTTTAATACATAAATATAGAAAGAACGCGTCGTAACGCGTTCCCCTAAATACATAATACTAAATACTAGATACTATTTAATTCCCACAAGCTCTACATCAAAAATCAAAGTCGCATTTGGTGGAATCACTCCGCCTGCGCCTTGCGCGCCATAACCCATTTCCGATGGAATAGTTAAAGTTCTTTTTTCTCCCACTTTCATATCAAGCAAACCTTTATCCCAACCAGCGATTACTTGCCCCTGTCCAATTGTGAAATCAAAAGGAGTTCCTCTGTCCACGCTTGAATCAAACTTGGTTCCATTTTCTAATTTTCCAGTATAATGCACAGAAATAGTATCTCCATTTTTAGTTACTTTGTCGCCTGTTCCTTCTTGGGTAGTTTCTATTTTTAGATCCATATTTTTATTATCATTATTATTTACTTGTTGCTTGGTTTCTACTTGTTCTTTAATTTTTTCTACTTTTTTCTCAGTTGTTTCGTTGGTTTTGGCTTTGATCTCCTTTGAATCAACATTAACGTTCCAATCGCTGACATACTTATACACAAAAACTCCTCCTACTAGCAATAAAATTGCGATCAATACATTTGTTTTCATATCTTTTTAAACTTATTATTTATTATTTAGTTAACGCATTAACGAATTATTTTTTAATTTGTTTTTAAACTTTTAATCACTTTACAAACTTTATAACCTTATGAACTTTATAAACTAGTATATCGTGGACCATGCCGGACTCGAACCGGCCACCTCTCCCATGCCATGGGAGCACTCTACCAGATGAGCTAATGGCCCAATAATAATCCCCTCTCCATCTTGTACTCAAGGGGGGAGATGTCCAGCAGGACAGAGGGGGTTTCACACTACCTATCTATAATATAGGTTCAATATGTAAGAGTCAATATTTCCAAATGCGTCTTCTTATTTTATTAATAACATGCTAAAATAAAATCAATTAAAAAGATAACTTAAAAAAATATGCCTTTCGATTCAATTTGGAATTGGTTGATAGAAAATCATCCTGATATTTTTTGGTTTTCTATAATTCTTCTTCTTATTATTATCGCCGTTTGGAAAATATCTAAGTTCCATGACGAGTGCAAAAACTGTAGAGAAGTGTGCCATAATAAAACAGGAATAGCTAAAGATATTTCCAGGCTTAATGAAAAAATAAATACTATTTTAACAATTCTAACAGAAAAAGAAATAATAAAAAGCGATTTATTTTCATCGAATTCTCCTCTAAATTTAACGCCAAAAGGACACAACTTAATAAAAGAAATAGGCTGGGATAAGATATTGGAAGATGGAAAAAGTCAAAGTGAGCTATTTGGAGCGTTGGATAAAATTAATCTCAAATCTAAGGCTGATGTGGAGAAATATTGTACAATATTATTGCATGAATTAAATAGCAAACGAGATACGAATTTATTTACTTCAATAAAAAAATATTTATACGAAAATTCCAGTGTATCTGAAATGGACGCTATTTTTGCATGCTCTTTGCATTTAAGAAATAAATATTTAGAAAAAAGACCTGCTATAAAAGAGTGACCTTGAAAACTATAATGATCCAACTTGCATTCAGAGCTGGACAAATTTTTATTTTTGTCTATAATACTAAAGGTATGCATAAGCGGGCTTACCTCGCTGTAGTGAAACATAAGTGAGCTTGTCTCGTTTAAGTAGAATGTAGAGAAAGCGGGCTTTGCCTCGCCGTAGCGAAGCGCAGGCGGGGGTCGTATAATGGCTTATTATATCAGCCTTCCAAGCTGAGGACGAGGGTTCGATTCCCTTCACCCGCTCCAAGAAATTAAAAACAGGCTCATTGCCTGTTTTTAATTTACGTTATAAAACTAAATTCAAACTTGCCTATCTTTCTTTAAAGATACTCTTTGATATGATAAACTACTTATATATGATTCTACTTAAAAGAATAAAACAAACGTTAAGCGGGGAAATTTTATTACTATCTTCCATCATCATTTGGGGAGCTTTTTTGAGATTATATTATCTGGGTGCGGACAGCTTATGGATAGACGAAGGATTTACGATTGCTCAAGTAGATGCAATTGGTAAAAATTTCCTGCCACTGCTTGATTCTGGTGAGTACGTAACTAGAGACTTGCTCTTTCCATATCTGCTGGCAATCATAAAATATCTGACAGGTGCATCTATTGAAACTTATCGCCTAGTTTCTGCAACATTTGGAATACTATGCATTCCGCTGGCCTACAACATCGGAAAAAAAGTTTTTCAAAAAAATGTTGGCTTAATTTTTGCTTTTTTTATTTCTTTTTCTTATTGGCAAATTGCTTGGAGTCGACAGATAAGGGCTTATATAATGCTGGAATTTTTGGTTTTGCTGGCGATATTTTTTCTTATCAAATATCACCAAACTCAAAAAAGGAAATTTTTATCCTTTCTCCTTATATCTATCGGCTTGGCGATAGCCACAAAAATTTCTGCAGTATTTCTTTTACCCGCTCTTCTCATTTATTTCTTGGCTCAAAAAAATTACAAGATTTCTGCCATTTTTACTTTTGTTTTTATTATTTTAGGCTTTCTGGGATATTTTTATTTTAAACACAGCTTTTCAATATCGCTAAATAATTACCTTACTTACTATCTGATTGGATATTTTTGGCTTAATTTGGGATTGCTTTTTCCACTGTCCATCGTAGGCGCTTACTGGACGATTTATCGAGATAGATATTGGAGAAGTGTTCATCTTTTTCTTTTAAGTTTTTTCTTTTTAAACGTTTCTTTCTTTTCTTTTTTCTATTATGTTAATCAAAAAAGATATTTATTTATTCTTCTTCCAATTATCTTTCTTTATGCAGGCAGTCTTTTGTATTATTTAGCTGGAAAGAAAAAAAACCACATACTTATTACAGTTTTTTCTATTTCTCTTTTTGCCCTTGTCGATGTTTTTTCATTTAAAACATTACAAATAATTCCGCAAAAACAATTTATCCTAGAAGATTACACTCCCCAACCAGATTTTCAATCGGCTTATAAATTTTTGCAAGAATCGCTCAAGCCGGAAGACTCACTAATTTCGCCCTATCCCTATATGGATAAAATATATCTAAACCACCTATCTTACGCTTTGGCTATTTCTTATACGGGCAAAGAGGGCAACGAATCCATAGCAGAAAACAGACAAGAATATTATTCTGGTGCAGTTGAAATTTCTTCTATCGGTCGGATTGATTCGCTTAGAGCAAATGGGGATGTTTATGTCCTGCTTGATACGATGGCCGAGTCACGAGCTAACCAAAAAATAGTCCAATATGCTAGAGAATATTCCCCTTCTCAAACTATATCTTTTAGCGCTCTCTCTGGAGACGTAATCACTGTCTACCGCCTTCCTAGGCTCGAAGAATAGTGGACTGTATCTTCAAATAAGCATCAAGCACATCTTTAACCTAATATTTTTAATTTACTAAAATATTGATGTTGCTCATGCTAAAATGTTAACGTGCTAA
>DOKP01000009.1:0-432 GCA_003510795.1 Candidatus Moraniibacteriota bacterium
GAAGACTTTGTTATGGCAAAAAAATGTTACTCAAAACAAGAGTGACTTTTTAGTGCTGGAAAAAAATGAAGATTTCGAAAAAGTAGGCCAAAAAATAAATGATATCGTAAAAAATCTTTACGGTGGTCGCTCTTTGCGAATTCGAGCGGTGGATGCGGGTTCGACTAATGCGGAAGAAATAGAATTAACTGCTTTGAATAACGCTTATTATGATATTGACCGTTTTGGTTTGAGTTTTGTGGCTTCTCCGAGACATGCCGATATTCTTTTCGTGACAGGTCCCGTAACGAGAAATTTAGAGCAAGCCCTTAAAACTACTTACGAAGCTACTCCCAAACCCTGTATCGTTGTGGCGATTGGAGACGGAGCTTGTACAGGTGGAATTTGGAAAGATTCTTATGCCGTGGTGGGCGCCGTGGACAAAGTTATCCC
>DOKP01000009.1:598-7895 GCA_003510795.1 Candidatus Moraniibacteriota bacterium
AACCCCTCCCCAGCCCTCCCCTTGCCAATGGGAGGGGGTTAAATACAGTTTCGTAATTCAAATAAATAAAATAATTATTATATGTTAGAACAAATACTTAATTATAGTATGGGATTTTATTTCATTGGACTTAGCTTGTCAGCTGGCGTTTCTTTTTTTGATAAATCATACAAAAAAGCAACGATTTTATTTATCTACTCTAATTTAGTGGGACTTTTATCAGGAATAATTTATTTCGTAAATTTTTTCCCTCAAAGAATTACACTGGCTCACTTTGATTGGTTTTTTGAATTTGCCCCTCAATTAAATTTACTTTCCGCTATATTTTTTACCTTAGTGAGCGCAGTCTCAATCTTTGTTGGAATCTATAGTTTAAGATATCTAGAGCTTTACAAAGAAACCTACAATCCTAAGATGGTCCATTCCTTGATGACATTATTTGTTTTGGGGATGCAAGGAGTTTTCATCGCCAATAATTCATTTTCATTTTTATTTTTTTGGGAACTGATGTCTATCACATCTTTCTTTTTGGTTTTTTCTGACAAATCCAAAGAATCTATAAAGGCCGCCTTTCTCTATTTCATAATGACTCATTTGGGTGCCTCCGCTATTTTGGGAGGATTTTTAATTTTGGGAAATGGCTCATTGCTATTTGATTTGGATAATATAAAAAATGTCTCACAAGATTTGAGTTATAATAAGTTATGCTTGGTGTTTTTTCTATTTTTGTTTGGTTTTGGATCAAAGGCGGGGCTTGTACCTTTTCATGTATGGTTGCCTGAAGCACACCCTCAAGCCCCGAGCAATATTTCGGCACTGATGAGTGGATTGATGCTAAAGGTAGCAGTTTATGGATTTGTTTTTATAATTTTAAGTTTAGTTAGTATTCCAGCTTGGGCAGGGTTAGTAGTTATTTTCTTGGGATTATTGTCGGCGATGGTAGGGGTTCTTTATGCGACTATGGAAAGGGATATTAAACGCGCTCTGGCTTATAGCAGTATAGAAAATATGGGAATTATTTTTACCATGCTGGGATTGGCTATTTATTTTCTGGCTAATAATTTAAATAGTTTAGTCGCCTATGGATTGATAGCTTTTGCAATTTTTCATGCCATCAATCATGCGTTATTTAAGACGGCTTTATTTTTAAGTAGTGGAGTAATTATTAATCGTGTGCACACCAAGAGCTTGGATGCAATGGGTGGGATTGCTAAAATAATGCCTTGGTTTAGCGGAGCTTTTTTGCTAGCTATTTTAGGTTCTTTGCCACTTCCGCCCTTAGGAACTTTTTATGGTGAATGGGGATTAGTGCAGAGCCTTATTGCCTTGATGCATCAAAATATTTATTCTCCAGGTGTAATTATTTTATTGTTAATAATTTTGGTTGTAATTGGATTAGTTAGTGGTTTGGCAGTTCTGGCGATGGTAAGGATATTTGGTATCTCAATGTTGGGTTTGCCACGAAATACTAAAATAGAAAGAAGAAATGAAAAAACTGATTATTTATTAATTCTTCCAATTTTAATTTTAGGAGTGGCGGTTATTTTACTTGGTTTTTCGGCCAAACCTGTTATTTCTCAAATAATGTTTCGAATTCAGTTTTTTTCTAATGGAGAAAGTATAATTTTAACACCACTGAATATCGCTCCATTTTTTATTGCAGGGGTAACTTTTATTTTTGGATTTTTAATTTACATCAGTAAAGATTTATTTTTTAAAAATAAAAAAGAGCGCCAGTATAAAACCTGGGATTGTGGCCAACCAATTGACTCTACGATGCAATACAGCGCCACGGCTTTTTCCGCTCCGATTAGATTTTTCTTTCTGACTTTTATTGGAAGAAAAAAAGTGATCCAGTCCGAACCTGTAGTTAAGACAAATCCCTGGATTAGAAGATATTCCTTTGAATTATCAATCCGCTCAGTTTGGAGCGATGCGTTGTATCGACCAATTGCTAGAGGATTATTTTTATTAGCTGAAAAAGCGCGACTGATTCAAAATGGCCGAATCCAATATTATATTTTATTTTTATTATTCGCTTTAATTATTACTTTAATCTTTGCCTTATGAGTCCTATCATCGCCACGTTAATTCAAATAGTTTTTATCTTATTAATTGCTCCATTAGCTCCTGGCTTAGTGCGCTTTGTTAAGGCGCGTTTACAAGGCCGCAAGGGTGCTTCTCCATTTCTTTCTTATATTACTTTGCTTACATTGTTACGAAAGGAAATGGTTATTTCCGATGTTACTTCTTGGATTTTTAGAGTGGCGCCTTTTGTAGTTTTGGGAAGTTCAATTGCTTTAGCTATGATATTGCCTCTTATTTTTACAGGAGGAAGCCTGGCTCAATTGAGTGATTTTTTAGTTGTGGCGGGGATATTGGTCGTGGGTTCGATATTTTTAGTTTTAGGGGGGTTAGATGCGGGAAGTGCTTTTGGCGGAATGGGCTCCAGTCGTGAAATTACTATTGCCACTTTGCTGGAGCCAGTAGTTATTTTGATTTTTTCTACTTTAAGTTTCATGGCTAATTCTTCAACTATCGATGGAATATTGAAAAGTCAAATTAATTTTTCTGAGCCTTATCTTTTACTAAGCGTGATAGCTTTGATTTTAGTAGCCTTGGCAGAAAATGCTCGTTATCCAGTGGATAATCCAGCAACGCATCTTGAGCTTACGATGGTGCATGAGGCGATGGTTTTGGAATATTCTGGAAAATATCTGGCTTTGCTAGAATACGCTTCGGCTATAAAGTTGACTGTTTTTTCTGTACTTATCGCTAACTTTTTATTTCCCGCTACTTTGCTGAATGCTTTTTCCTGGAGCGCAGGAAATTTATTGGGGGCTGTATTTTTAGCAGTTATGAAAATAATAGTGATTATGATTGGTTTGGCTTTTCTTGAATCTATGATAGTGAAGATGCGCTTTTATCGAATGAGTGAATATTTTTCTATCGCTTTTGTGGTAGCTTTTTTGGCGATGCTGGTAGCACTCTTATCTTCTTACAACGATACTCCGATAAAATATTATATTATATTTTCTATTTTCACAGTTATAAGTGTGGTGCTTCTTTTTGGAAGAGTGCGATTAAAAGCAATTTTGCGTTATTATGCTTTTTCTTCTTTATCAATTGCCGCGATTGCTTTGAGTTTGATTTCAATGGTGAGGAAAGAGGAAATTATCCATCTGTGGATTTTTGCGATTTTTACTATCATCACTAAAGTATTGGCAGTGCCATACGTAATTAGTCATATCGGACACGCTAAAAAAAGTTTAACCAATTTGCCATCTTTTTTGCGCCCCGGTAAGAGTTATTTTTTGGCTATTATTTTATTAATGTTAATTTATTTTACTTTAAAAAATATATCAATTGTTGGTTTGACAGAGTGGAATGCTCTTCTTTATACGGCAGTGGCGTTAATAGTTTTGGGAATTACAATGATGATTATCAAGCGAAATATTTTTTCGCAAATCGTGGGCCTCTTGGTGATAGAAAATGGTATTGCGGTTTTTGTTTTGGCGACAGTGGGGTCGCTTCCTTTGATGATAGAATTTGGAATCTTTGGTGTTACAGTTGCGACTGCCTATATCCTAGCTATTTTGAGCGCTCAAATTAATGATTTATACGGTAGTACTGATACGGATGATTTGCGTGAGTTATCAGAATAACTAATTAATATTTAATTAAATTTTATGAATCCAATTTTTATAATTATACCTTTTCTAATAGCTTCTTTGGGATCTTTGTTTTTAAAGACAGAAAAGCAGGTGGGCAGAATTAATTTGTTCTTTTCTATTTTGGGGGGAGGAGCTTTGATTTTTTATGCGCTGCCATTTGGTTTGCACATTAGAGGAAAAGAAATCAGTCAGTGGTGGCTGATGGATAGTTTTTCTGCCTTACTTGTTTTCTTGGTAGCTTTCATTTATATTGTTACGACAATTATTAGTACTCGTTATATTGGTCATGAATATGAGGAAAAAATTATCAATCTGCACCAATATAAATTATATTTTGCACTGTTTCAGATGTTTGTATTGTGTATGATTTTAGCCTTAGCTACTAATAATACTTTAGTGCTGTGGTTAGCATTGGAAGGAACTACTCTTTTTTCTACTTTCTTGGTGGGACTTTATCGAAAAAAAACCAGCATCGAAGCTGCTTGGAAATATATGATTTTATGTTCAACTGGTATTAGTTTAGGATTGGTAGGCATATTGTTGTTAGGCTATGGAGCACACGAAGCGGGTTTATCAGGCGAAAACATTTTTTCCATCCACGCGCTTATGGAAAGTTCCCAGGCCATTCCTCATGATGTGATTAAGTTGGCTTTTATATTTTTGTTTATTGGCTTTGGGACTAAAGTTGGTTTGGCGCCGATGCACAATTGGCTGCCAGATGCTCACAGCAAAGCCCCCTCTCCAATCTCGGCTATTTTTTCTGCCATTCTTTTAAATATTGCGCTTTATGCAATTTTACGGTTTAAATTTATTGCCGATAGTGCTTTTTCAGATCCAAGCTGGACCAATAATTTATTTTTAATTTTTGGATTTTTTTCAATTATTCTTTCTGCATTAATGATGTTGATTCAGACTAATTATAAAAGAATGTTAGCTTATTCCAGCATAGAACATATGGGATTAATATTATTTTCTTTGGGATTGTCCCCAATCGGCGCAATGGCCGCAGTAATGCATATGATTGGGCATACTTTTATCAAATCAACTTTATTTTTTGGAGCGGGTGAGATTTTAATCCAATGGAAAAGCACCAAAGTAGAAAAAATAAAAAACATGTTAATGAGAGCTAGATATACAAGTGCTCTATTTATCTTAGGTATCTTGGCTATTATCGCTATTCCGCCTTCTGCTCTTTTTATGAGCGAGTACGGAATGTTCAGTCAAGCTATAGCAATTTATCCAATACTCGCAATAATTATTTTTATCGCTTTGGGAATTATTGCTTATGCAATGCTAGCACTTACGATCAATATGATTTTTGCGACTGAAAAAATAGAAGATAATATTGAATATAAAAAAGAGCGATGGAATATCACACATACTATTATGACAGTTGAATTAATCATTGTAGCTATTTTAGCGATGTGGTTCACGACCAGTGGAGGAATAAATATAATCAATAATATTGTAAAAGATTTTTTATTTATTAAATAATAAGAACTATTCTTCAAAGAGGCTAAGCTTCAAAAGACCCCGAGGCTTAGCCTCTGAATTGATTAACATAGATTAAAATGTAAAGTGCCTAGCATACAAAATATGACTATTGAAAATATTTTAGAAAAATTTAAAGAGGTAAATATTTTATCCCAAGAGGGTGATTTAATTTTGACTCAAGTTTCTCGAAATGATTTAGCGGCGGTAGCTACGAAATTGGTGGAGAAGTATAAACTCCCATTAGCTCTTTTGTTTGGCACCGATAACAGAAAAGACCCCGCAGAGTCCGAAGCGGACCACGGGGCAGGAAAAAATAGTTTTGGCGTACATGTTATTTTTAGTTTAGATAAAGAAAATAAATGGCTAAAACTTTCGGCTGAAATTCCTGCCGATGATGCTCAATATCCAGCTTTAACTGAGACTATTATGGCTACTCATTGGTATGAAAGATATCTACAAGATATGTTTGGGATTATTCCAGTGGGGCATCCTGATTTAAGAAGATTAGTTCATCATGAAAATATTTCAGAAAATACGCACCCGCTCTTAAAGGATTTTATTTGGAATACTAAACTGCCAAAAGATAATGTGCCGTACCCGATGAATCATGTGGCAGGCGAGGGCGTATTTGAAATTCCAGTTGGACCGATTCACGCTGGAATTATTGAGCCGGGACATTTTCGTTTTAATGTGGCCGGAGAAAGAATTTTAACTTTGGAGGGAAAATTATTTTTTACTCACAAAGGAGTAGAAAAATTAATGGAAGGAAAAACTGTCAGTGAAGCTCTGCCGTTTATCGAAAGACTCTCTGGCGATGCCAGTGCTTCACATGCGCTAGCTTATGCTCAGGCGATAGAAAAAATAAGTAGTTGTAAAGTTTCACAGAGAGCGCAGATAATAAGAATGATAATTGCTGAATGTGAAAGAATCACAATGCACGTGCACGATTTAGCTAATATCGGAGGAATGGGAACGGGCTATAGTTTTATCGCGGCTAATGGTTTCCGGATCAAAGAAAGAATGATGCGCTTATCTCAGGAAATATGCGGTAATCGTTTTTGGCGAGGCATGATAATTCCAGGTGGATTAAGTAGGGATTTGAGCCAAGATGAGCTGAATAAAATTTTAAAAGTTGCTAGCGAAGTTTGGCAGGAAATAAATAAGATAGTGGTGATTGCTTTAGATAGTGAAGGATTTCTGGATCGCTTGCAGTATACAGGTGAGTTACCCAAAGAAGCGGCGCTAGCTTTTGGAGCCGTGGGACTCCCTGCTCGCGCTTCAATGGTTGATCGCGATGTTAGACGCGATCATCCGTATGCTGCTTATAAGAAATTTCCTATCCGTGTTGTTACCAAAAAAAGTCAGGATGTTTTTGCTCGTTATCGAATGCGGATTAAAGAAATTGAGCAAACCATAATTTTATTGGATACTTTAGTTAAAAATATTAAAGAGGGTGCTGTTTTTAATAAGGTTGAGATAAAAGACGGATTTAATATCGGAGTAGTGGAATCATGGCGCGGAGAAATAATTTGTGCGCTTCAAATTAAAAACGGAGTGGTAGATAGATGTTTTCCGCGGGATCCATCCTTTTGTAACTGGGCACTTTTCGGTATCATGGGACCGGGTAACATCGTGCCAGATTTTCCACTGATTAATAAAAGTCTAAATCTTTCTTATTCAGGAAATGATATGTAAGAATTTATGGAGTATTTTAAAAAAGCATCCTTATCGTTTCGGATGCTTTTTATATTGGATAAACTAAAAGATTATTCATTGATGCCACTTTCCTCTAGAGCTTTAGTCGTGGATTCGTTTTGTTTTTGGGTGGTGTCATTGATTTTGTCTTTAGAGGTGTCGTAAGTATTAACCATACTCGAAGGACTGAAAGGATTAATGGTTTCTTCTTTTTCTTCTTTGGTAGTTCCTGCGCACCCTGATAATGCTGGAATTAAAATCAATAGACTGAGACCTGAGATTATTTTTTTCATTTAGTTAAAATTAAAAATATTATATTTAAATTTTAGCATATTAGAATTTTAATTTCTATAAGCTAAAGTACAATTTTTATTTTTTTGGAGTAATTAAAGTAAGTTGACTATCTATGAAAATTCCCTCACCAATGTCCGGCC
>DOKP01000009.1:7973-14491 GCA_003510795.1 Candidatus Moraniibacteriota bacterium
GGCCGGACATTGGTGAGGGAAATATAATTCCTAAATTTCCAGATTTTTAAAGTCTCAAATCTAAAGTTTTAAATTCACATATCCCCAACATCCCAAACTGATAAAGTTTTCAGTACGTCATTAAAGTCATTGGGAGTCGGAGCAGTAAAATTAAATTTCTCTCCAAATAATGTGAATTCTATTTGACTAGCGTGAAGCATATGACGAGTGGCGCCTTCGAATTTCTCATAATTTTTTTTGCGATAAAGATTGTCTCCGACGATAGGGTGGCCGATAGCAGAGAGATGCACACGGATTTGATGAGTGCGGCCAGTTTGCGGAGATACTTCTATAAGTGAAAAATTTTCTCCTAAATCTTTTATAACTTCATAATTTGTAAGGGCTTCTCTGATTTTAGTCTTAGTTCTTTTTCCAGCAATAGTTTGCTTGCGGTAATTAGTAGTGCGCGCTAGCGGTTTATCAATAGCGCCCGTTCTCTCTAAGGGTATACCATAGGAAATAGCCAGATATTTTTTAGCAATAGTTTTTTCCTTAAACATTGTCTTAAATTCCAAGAAAGATTTTATATTTTTGGCAATAATTAAAATCCCAGAAGTTTCCTTATCTAGGCGGTGCACTATCCCTGGGCGTAATTGAAAAGAGTAGGTGTGATCATCTTTAAGTTTGGCAATTTCTGGGTATTGGGCAATTAGTCCATTGACGATTGTGTTTTCTTTTTCGTTGAAATCTGGATGAACTTGCGTGCCAGCAGGCTTGTTGATAATAAGAAAATCATCATTTTCAAAAATGACATCTAATTTAATTTTAGGGTTGGAGATTAGTGTTTCTTCTTTTTTCACTAAATTTATTTCTATTTTATCATCAAGAGCGGTTTTGTAACTAGGTTTAACAATTTTATTGTTTACCAAAACCTTACCTTCTTTAATCGCTCGGATAAAATCTCCTCGAGATAATCCCGTTAAACTTTCTTCTGTTAGACTAAAATTGGCCAAAATTTTATCCAGCCTTCTGTTTGCGTAGCGCTCTTCTATTATTAAATCCATATTTTATTGTTCGTAAATTAAATTTATTCAGTGCTCTTATTTATAAACCATTATCCCTTAAATAGCAAATCTATTTTTTTGTTTGTCTCTGCGAGTAATTTGAGTACTCTCAAATTGCGTGGCAGTCCAGAAAAATAGAAATCTTAATTGTGTTATGCATTCCTAGATTGCCACGTCAGGAGTTTTAAATCATTCGTTGGGATAATTTAAACATCGCAATGACAGACCGAAGTATTTACAGATTCGTATATTCGTACCAATTTGTAATTCGTAGAGGATTGCGCTTGCCAAAAATAATCCTTTAGTATACACTAAAACTAAGATAATTATTAAGAAAAGTTAATATTTATAGAATGTTTTAATTCTATCAGTTTTCTTGATAATTTCCTATTAAATAGGAAATTTTTATTATTTTGCCTTTAATTATTAATTTGGGAGTTGGCAAAACCCAAAAAGCAAGTTAAATATAATGAGTAATAATATTTTAGACAATTTGGTTGACAGTGTAAAAAAAGAAGCTCCTCAAAAAAAAGAAGAAGCTAAAAAAAGTCTTATTCCTGAGGACAATTCTGTGATGGGTAAACTTTTACAAGCGGCTAACGTTGATTTTCCAGAAATAGGAGACGTTTTGGATGGTGTAGTAATTGATATCAGTCCGCATTCTGTGCTTTTGGATTTGGGAAGTTTTGGAACAGGAATAGTATACGGTAAAGATACTAGAGATGGTTTAAGGGGAAACACTAAGTTAAAATTAGGTGATCAAGTTCATGCTACTTTGACTAATCTAGAAAATGAAGATGGCTACATAGAGTTATCTATTCGAGAAGCTTCTTACGAAAAAGCTTGGGAAGATTTGGAATCCAAAAAAGATAATGAAGAGGCGGTGGATACTCGCGTATTGGATGCTAATAAGGGAGGTTTGATGGTGGAAATTAATGGAATTGGAGGATTTTTGCCGGTATCTCAACTTGCCAGTGAACATTACCCACGAGTAGAAGATGGAAACAAGAATAAAATTTTAGAAAAATTAAAGAGATTAGTCGGGCAGACCTTATTGGTTAAAATCATTGATACTTATCGTGATGAAGAAAAATTAATCGTTAGCGAAAAAGCCGCTATGAGCGAAAAGGAGCAAGTAATGATTTCTCGACTTAAAGAAGGCGATACGATTGAGGGCGAGGTAAGTGGAGTAGTGGACTTTGGAGCCTTTGTTAAATTTTTGCCTGCTGGCGTCAAAGAAGGTGATGATTCTATTGATGGGGATAAATTAGAAGGCTTGGTTCATATTTCTGAATTAGCTTGGCAGTTGATTGATAATCCTAGAGAGATTATCAAAGTGGGAGATAAAATTAAAGCTAAAATTATCGGAATTGATGAAGCGAGAATTTCTCTTTCAATCAGAGCTTTGGCGCAAGATCCTTGGAAAGAAGCTCAAAATAAATATGAAGCTGGTAAAGTTTATACAGGAAAAGTTGATAAAATTAACCACTTTGGAGCCTTTGTTTACTTAGATGCAAATATTCATGGATTAGCTCATGTTAGTGAATTTAGTGAGATGTATCCTGGTAAAAAGATGGAAGAAATGATGGAAGCTGGCAAAGAATATAACTGGAAAGTGTTATCTATTGAACCAAAGGATCATAGAATGGGATTGGTTTTAGTAGATGATTCTGATCAAGCAGAAGCTAAAGAAGAAAAAAAATCAGCTAAAAAAGAAAAAATTGCCAAAGAAGAGAAAGTAGAAAAAACTGAGAAAAAAGCAACTAAAAAAGTAGCTAAAAAAGAAACTGTAAAAAAAGAATCCTCCTCTGCTAAAGCTACGGCGGACGAGAAAAAAGTTTCTGAAAAATAAATCTTAAGTTTTGTGAACTAGAAAAGCCGTAGGACTTAAGATATCCGCGGCTTTTCGCGTTAAATAGTTTAATTAGTATTTTTATTATGAGCTCAAAAATATTTGTTATATCTGGTCCTTCGGGAGCTGGCGAAGATTCTATTTTAAATGGTATAAAAGATGAGATTGATTATGTTAAGCCAGTAACAACAACAACCAGGGAAATGCGCCCTGGAGAAGTCGAAGGAATAAATTATTATTTTGTTTCCAAGAAGAAATTCAAAGAAATGATCGACAAGGATGGATTTTTGGAATATACTCTTGAAGATAGAGGAAATTATTATGGGCTTGCTAGAGTTGAAATTGAAAAAAAACAAAAAGAAGGAAAACTGATCTTTTTAAAATTTGATTATAATGGAGCAATTTATACTAAAAAAATTATTCCTGAAGCTGTGACAATAATGATATATGCACCTTTAGACATATTGGAGCAAAGACTATTTAAAAGAGGCGAATCTCGGGAGATGATAAAAAATAGATTAGAATATGCTCAAGGGTGGTTTGATAATCAGGATAAATTTGATTATGTTGTAGAAAATAAAGAAGGTGAATTAGGGAATACAATAATCGAGATTAAAAAAATAATTAAAGAAAATCTTTAATATTGTAATCAATGAACAAATCAATTAAAAAAATTCAAACCTTTTCGCATCAATTTGGCCTTTGGCAAGAAGGCGATAAGATTGTAGCGGGAGTTTCAGGCGGACCGGATAGTGTCTGCCTTTTGGATATTTTAGTTAAATTAAGTAAAAAGCGAAAATTTGAACTTATTGTAGCGCATATTAATTATGGTTTGCGCAATACTGATAGCGATAAAGATGAAATTTTTGTGCGAAAGTTGGCCCAGAAATATAATTTAAAATTGGAAGCGTTAGATGCCAAAAATACTACACCCCCCTTTGATCCCCCCTCTGCGCCACCGCTAAAGCTTAAGCGACACGCGGTCAGAGAGGGTGGGAGGATGCCTAGCGAAAATGAACTTAGGAAAATTCGTTACGATTTTTTTGAGAAAGTTAGAAAAGAAAATAAATTTGATTTAATCGCCGTAGCGCATAATCAAGATGATCAGGCGGAGACAATTTTGATGCGCTTGATTCGCGGAAGCGGACTTCTGGGCCTGCGGAGTATCCGACCTAAAAACAATCTACTTGTCCGACCCTTGCTAAATGTTAGCCGTAAAGAAATTGTTAGCTATTTAAAGGAAAATAAACTCAAATATCGAATTGATAAAACCAACAAAGAAAGTAAATTTCTTAGAAATAAATTCAGAAATAAATTAATCCCCTTAATCGAAAGAGAATATAATCCAAAAGCCAAAGAAACGCTAGCAAATTCTGCAAGCAGTATCGCGGATGATTATGATTTTATTTTTCAAAGTGCCCAGATAATTTTTAAAAAAATTAATTTTGATGCAGAGAAAAATATTTACTCTTTTGACTCAAAAAAATTAGCCAGAAACCATCGAGCTTTGCAAAAACAAATTTTGCGTAGAATTATTTCTAATTTAAAAAATAATTTATTTGATATTGAGAGTGCCCATCTGGATGAAATTATAAAAATTATTAAAAGTGATAAAAATAAATCTCAAAGTATGAAATTTAAAGGGTTGAAAATTACCAAAAAAGGTGATATTATACACATTGGTATTGAGAAATAAAGATAATTATTAAACAATTAAGATAAATAAATGGATAAATTTTTAAAAAATGTTTTAGCTCCAACCCTGATAGTATTCTTACTTATATCAGGTTTAATGATGATATATAAATCGCCAGCAGTTAAAATAGAGGATATCGCTCTATCTAAATTAGTCAGTCAAATAAATAGTAACGAAGTCAAAGAAATTATTGTTTCCGGCGGTGAATTGAAAATTGATCTCAATAACGGGACCAAGGAAAAAGCCTCTAAGGAAGTAGAAAGTTCATTGGTAGAAACCTTATCAAATTACGGAGTTAACAAAGAAGCTTTACAAAAAGTTAATATTGAAATAAAAAGAGAGTCCGGTTTTGCCGTCTGGGCAAGTATAATTTTGCCTTTTCTTTTGCCGATTCTTTTGATTGGGGGATTTCTCTGGTTTATGATGCGCCAAGCACAAAGAGGAAATTCTCAGGCGATGTCATTTGGAATGAGTAAGGCCCGAATGCTAGATCCTAAGGACAAAAAGAAAAGAACTCTTTTTAAAGATGTAGCCGGAGCCAAGGAAGCTAAAGAGGAATTAATGGAAATAGTAGAATTTCTTAAACATCCTAAAAAGTTTTTAAATATGGGTGCTAAGATTCCTAAGGGAGTTTTGCTTTTGGGACCTCCCGGAACTGGTAAAACTTTGGTAGCCAAAGCGGTAGCTGGAGAAGCAGGTGTGCCATTTTTTAATATAAGCGGATCAGAATTTGTAGAAATGTTTGTGGGGGTCGGAGCATCTCGAGTAAGAGATTTATTTAAACAAGCCAAGAAGAATGCACCGGCGATTGTATTTATCGATGAAATTGATGCAGTGGGCAGGCACCGTGGAGCAGGCTTGGGTGGTGGGCATGACGAACGCGAGCAAACGCTTAATCAGATATTAGTAGAGATGGATGGTTTTGAAACCGGTGCTAATGTGATTGTGATGGCGGCTACTAACCGTCCTGACGTCCTCGATCCAGCCTTGCTTCGACCAGGTAGATTTGATAGACGCGTAACTTTGGATTTACCAGATATCAATGAACGAAAAGCGATTTTGAAAATCCACTCAAAAAATAAAAAATTAGAAGAAGGAGTTGATATAAATAATATCGCGCAACGTACTCCTGGGTTTTCGGGAGCGGATTTGGCCAATCTAGTTAATGAAGCTGCAATTTTATCCGCGCGAAAAAATAAAACAGTAATTGGAATGAATGAGCTCCGCGAATCAATTGAAAAAGTAATGATGGGACCAGAAAGAAAGAGTCGCGTGATTCGCAAGGATGAACAAAAAATTGTGGCTTATCATGAAGCTGGTCACGCACTAGTAGCAGCCTTTTCCAAACACGCTGATCCAGTACAAAAAATTTCCATTATTTCTCGAGGAAGTGCTGGCGGTTATACGATGGCGGTACCAACTGAAGATAAAATGTTGCACTCGCGTGGATATTTTCTAGATGAAATCGCGGTGCTACTGAGTGGTTTTGTCACGGAGCAAGAAATCTTTGGTGATGTAACAACGGGTGCTTCTAACGATTTAGAAAGAGCTACCAATATGGCCAGAAATATGGTAACTCGCTATGGGATGAGTAATCTTGGACCGCGCACTTTCGGCAAAAAAGAAGAATTGATTTTTTTGGGCAAGGAAGTAAGCGAGCAAAAAAATTATTCCGAAAAAACTGCCCAAGATATCGATACGGAAGTGCATAATTTAATTGAAGGAGCCAGAAAGAGATCTTTGGAGATTATTATTGAGAAAAAAGATAAACTAGATAAGTTAGCCGAAACTTTAATTGAGAAAGAAACGATTGAGAAAGAAGAGTTTGATGAAATTATGGAAATAACCGGAATGACAGAGAAGATTGAGATGGTGGAGAGGAAAGAAGAAAAATAAACTTTTAAAAAACTACCCCTCGGGGTAGTTT
>DOKP01000009.1:14651-15108 GCA_003510795.1 Candidatus Moraniibacteriota bacterium
GTTTTAAGATAGGATAATTTTAATAGCAATTTGGCGCGGATTCATTTAAGATAAATCTAAGATGAGAGGATTGCCATGACTGAGATTGCAGACATAAAAAGCTTGCGCAGAGCAGATGATGAGAATGGGGTTTCAGTAATTGTCGATGAGTCGGAAAAAGTGGTTGTTCCGCTTGCGGTAACCACACTCGACTCGACAGGAAACAACCTGTTGGATTGGTCATAATTTCTTCAGAGACGGGAGCTTTGCGAGCACTGGTGTGTCGTGGGATTAGATACCCCATATTTGCGAGCAATCGCATTTCGGCATAAGTTCGCCCCTCCGGTGGCATTTGAAAAGTGAAGCTCTTTAGAGGCCTAAGGCGAATCAATATTTCGCCCAGTCTCGAAAACGCTAGGGGGTACATTGTACTTTCTAGCGTTTTTTAAATTTACATACAGACAATCAAATGACGGCC
>DOKP01000009.1:15180-20117 GCA_003510795.1 Candidatus Moraniibacteriota bacterium
AAATGACGGCCGTCATTTGATTGTCTGTATTTATTAAATTAATAGAATGATAGCAAGCTGGCAAAAGAATAGAAAGAGTAGTAAAATGAAAATAATAAAATTAAAAAATTATTTATGAAAACTAAAATATTTATAGTTCATCGTTGGGATGGGACGCCGGATAAAGATTGGTTGCCTTGGGTTAAGGGAGAGTTGGAGAAGAAAGGATATGAGGTAATTGTGCCAGAGATGCCCAATTCCCAAGAGCCAAAAATAGAAGAATGGATTCCTTTTCTAGCAAATTTAGTGGGCGAGGCGGACGAAGATACTTTTTTTATCGGGCATTCGGTGGGTTGCCAAACCATTATGCGTTATTTGGAATTTATTTATCCTGCGAAAATTGGTGGGATTATTTTTGTGGCACCTTGGTTTAATTTAATTAATCTTGAGGATGAAGAAAGTAGCGCGATTGCCAAACCTTGGATAGAAACGCCGGTTGATCTGGAAAAAGTAAAGAACGCAACAGATAATATCACCGTGCTTATGTCAGATAATGATCCTTTTGTACCGCTTACGGACAAAGAAATTTTTGAAAGAAAATTAAACGCCAGAGTGATTGTGAAAAAAAATATGGGGCATTTTACTGGAGATGATGGCGTAATGGAAATACCTAAATTACTAGAATTAATTTAAAAATAAATTTATGAAAAAACAAATAGTTTATATCCATGGTGCTGATTCTTTTGATTCCTATGAAGATTACATCAAGTATTTAAAAGAAACTGAGTTTTCTTTAGATTGGTTTGTGCAAAAGAAAAAATGGAAAATGAGTCTGGGAGAGAAGCTAGGTGATGAATTTCAAATATTAATGCCAGATATGCCCAATAAATTTAATGCTGTTTACCAAGAATGGAAAATCTGGTTTGAGAAAATGATACCTTTTATAAATGATGGAGTAATTTTAGTTGGGCACTCGCAGGGGGGAACATTTTTAGCTAAGTATTTATCAGAAAATATTTATCCCAAGAAAATAGGAGCACTGATGCTAGTAGCTCCACCGCACACCGATACGCCAGATATCGGAAATTTTAAACTCGTAGGAACGCGCCACGGCGCGTCCCCACTGGAGAATATCTCTGCTCAATGCCAAGAAATCCATCTTTTCCAAAGCAAAGATGATCCCATCGTACCCTATAGTGAAATAGAACGGTATCAAAAAGATTTACCCACTGCCAAATTACACATTTTCGAAGATCGCGGACATTTTTTACAAGAAATTTTTCCAGAGATAATTGAAGAAATAAAGAATATTGGGTAATTTTGAATTTCTAATTTCGAATTTTGAATCAATTTTTAATGATTTAATTTTAAGATAACCGAAATTAATAAAATAAAAATAAATAATAAAATCATCTTCACTCAAATGGCGCAAGTTGTCGCAATTTGATTGGACAAAAATATGAAAGATTTGGATATAGAAGTAAAAAGATCTTCATTGATGAGGAATATTTTTCTTGGATCAAGTATTTTATTAATGAGCGGGTCAGTTTTGATTATAGGCTATTTGTTTAAAAATAAATTTAGTGATAAAAAAGAATTGGCTGTAAAATCTGAAAACATAATCAAACCTAGTAATCATTTGGAAGAAAAGAACAATGCGTTAAAAGATGAGAATGATTTAAGCAAAGTTCCAGAGAATGAATTGGGCGTTGTTACCAGCAAGCTAGGTTTTTCAATGAAGTATTCGCCTGAAAATGTAAAAGTAGTATTCAATACTCTAGAGGTTTTTCAATCTGTTTTTGTTGTTGATTTTGGATCAGCTGGAGTAGGAAAGGAAGCCTCTGGACAACTTAACTCAGATATGGATGATCTTAATTTTCAGGGACTTTTTTTGACTGCCATAGAAGTGGATTCGAATACTGAATTTGGAACTTGGATTCAAGATTATTTAGCGGATTTGAAGGATGAGAGAAATAGTGAAAAAGTCTTAAGTGAGAATATAACGGAGGAAAACTTCTTAGATTTAAAAGCTTATTATGTTTTATCTTCAGTACAAGGACCAGATAGTCAGAACAATCCTCACTATTCAAGAAAAGAATTCCTTATAAAAAAAGATAATTATGTTTATCATTTTAGTTATCTAGCTCCTGCTCCGGATACAAATTTTATCAGAAGTAGGGAGGCAGGTAAAAAATATTTAGAGTATGTGGACGCTGTTTCGGAGGAAATGATAAAAACTTTTAGGTTTGATAGTTCAACTGTAACGGCTAACATTCTGCCCAAATATGCATTTAAACCCTCAGATGACAAAAAAGAAGAATTTGATAATATATTAGATAACCTCAGACAGGGGCCATTTTTTGATACAACAAAAAAATATTCTAAAATTTCAAGTCAAGACAGATGTGCAATTAAAAATAATAATATTCAAAACGATAACTATAAGGGTGAAAATTATTTACAATCATCTCCGGGAGTTTTTTTCTCGATTAGTCCAGAGTCAGCAGAGATTAACGCTTATGATGAGGAAGGAAATCATACTGGAAAAGTGTCGGGATTTGAAGAGTCCGAGGTTATAGAGGAGCTTGCAGTAGGATTTGATTCAATAAACTTATTTATGGAAGGTTATGGAATAGGGATGAGAGAAAACTTAAGTGGTAGAATTGAAATTGTGGGCAAAGCTTTTGGTTATGCAAATTTCGAAATATCTGGAGATGGCAACCAGTGTATAGTTTCAGAAATGTTTATCCCAGTTACTCCATATTTAATTTGTAAGCTACCCATTACTATTAGCGGAGATTTTGGACCGTTTTCTTGTGATATTGATGGCGATGGGAGTGAGGATTATCTTTACAGCTTAATTTATCCACCTCTGGAGCAAAAGAAAAAAGAAATTGAAAGTATCATGGGTATTATGATGCAAAATAATTAAAATTTATGCCGATATTAAAAAAGAATCCAAACTTAAAAGATTTGTAGAAATATGTGAAGGTAATGAATTTTCAATGATTGAATTTTAAAAACTTTTATAAAATTAAAAATCGCCACGAACCCGATTGAGGTTGCGGCGATTTTGCATCTTTAGATGCTCATTTGGATTTTTGAGGACCCCACATAGAGTCCCAGCTTTTCCAGCTGTAGTTTGCTGGCTTGGTTTCTGCAGTCAATTCCTTGTTGACTAATGGGGCAAACGATTCTGAGTTGGTTAGTGAAATTCGATGGTACTTTTCTTCTTTCGTTGGAGTTACTCGATCCATCCAGTCAGAAGACCATTTGACGGGGATATATCCGAAACTTTCTGCACCCGTAAAATTATCCCAGGCAGATTTTTTCATCTTGAACTCGGGCTGTCCGTCGAGTATGATGTAATAATGATACGGATAACTTGATCTTTCTTGATTTACAAGTCTCTTGACGATTTCATCGATATGCATTCTTCCTCCAGAAAAAATGGGTTTTTCTCCTTCGGCGAAATTGCGAAAACCAGCACCAATAATGATGGCAGCAAGCATAAGAACTGTATAGACAATAAACTTTTTCATGGCTTTCTCCTTGTATATGGGATGATAAGAGGAACTGGTTTTAATACTTTTTAGTATCATGTAAATATAGCACAAAATAGACATAAAGTCAATAGCTGAGACTAAAAATGCGTGAAATAGGGGCTGTTTTTGGTTAATTTTCACGATTATTGGTCAAAAAACGTGAAAAGTGTATAAAATTTGATTGTTTTTCACGATTTTATTGACAAAATCGTGAAAAAAGAGTATACTTGTGACATATGAGCAAAATAACCAATATTTCCAAAAGGATAAATTTACTTCGAGAGAGATATTATAAAGCGTCTACTGGCAAAGAGGCTCTTATTAAAATTATCTCTGAAACTGAAGTAGCTGAGCAGGTATATAATTCCAACGCTATAGAGAATAGTACGCTAACGCTCGAAGAGACTGAAAAAATATTATTGCAGATTGATTTAGATAGGTTTATCAATGAGAGAGAAATTTTTGAAGCAAAAAATTTAGCTAGAGTAGTTTCATATATTGAAAAAAAATCAAAAGAACAAGAACTTAACCTTGAGACGATATTGTTATTGCACAAAATGTTAATTTCCAATATTCGTGATGATATTGCGGGGAGGTTTAGAAAAGATAACGAATATGTGCGTGTCGGAAATCATATTGCGCCTAATCCAAAAGAGATAGAAGAACGACTATCTAAAATGTTATTAGAATACAATTCTTTGAGTTATGAAAATATAATCAAGCGCATTGCTAGATTGCATCTTACTTTTGAATATGTCCATCCATTTATTGATGGTAATGGGCGTATCGGAAGAGTGCTTAATAATTATTTGTTATTGCGAGAGGGTTTTGTGCCGATAAATATTAAATTTATTGATAGAAAAAAATATTACGAAGCCTTTCGGGAGTTTGATTTAAATAGCAAGACAGAGATTATGGAAGAAATAGTGGGAAAAGCACTCACCAATAGCTATCATAAAAGGCTAGCTTATTTGGAGGGTAAAAGAATTATTAACCTGGATGATTATGCTAAAGAGAATAAGCTTTCCCACTCCAATCTTATTAATAAAGCTAATCGACAAACTATAGAGGCTTTTTTAGAAAAAGATGTTTGGAAGATAGGGGTAGAATAATTTTTCATAAATACGCAATGCAATCGCATTGACTAAATGAATCCAACGGTATAATATAAATTATAGTTTGAAAAAAGAATATTTACGGAGCATGGTGTTAATGGCTAGCACGCGCGGTTTGGGACCGTGTAGTTTGGGTTCGAGTCCCAATGCTCCGACATTTATATAAAATAAAAAACACCACGAAGGTGTTTTTTATTTTTTCACAAAACGTAAAAAAAGTCGTAAAATTTTCTACAAAGTACGAACAATATGCGAGAGCGTGTCATTTCGAGCGTAACGATAGTGGAGTCGAGAGATC
>DOKP01000007.1 GCA_003510795.1 Candidatus Moraniibacteriota bacterium
TTTATATCTCAACTCTGATGGAACAAGTGTGGATAAAAATATTTATACCAAAGATATTATTGACGAAGCTTATGAGCATAATATTTATAAAGGTTTCATGTCCTACATGGATAATTTGGCTAATAATGATAAAACAATTAAGGAATGGAAAGCTATCCCTTACGATTGGAGATTGCCACTGCAAAGTACGGTAGATGATGGGATTAGACTTGAGGACGGGAAAATTATTGATTTGCTGGAAGAAGTTCAAAGATTGTCCGAAAATTCCAACACAGGAAAGGTTACCATTATTGGTCATAGTAATGGTGGACTTTTGGGAAAAGTGCTTATAGACAGATTAAAAAATATCGGCAAAGATAATTTGGTAGATAAATTTATTATGGTGGCTACTCCTCAAGTGGGAACTCCTAAGGCGGTGGCGGGACTTTTGCATGGTAGTGGATTAAGTTTTTCATTTTTATTGAATGAAAAAACTGGTCGAGGTTTGGCAGAAAATATGTCCAGCGCTTACAATCTTTTACCTAGCGAAAAATATTTCGATTATGTTCAGACCCCAATAGTGGAATTTGAAGATGACGTTAAAGATATTTATGATTTTAAAGAAATTTACGGAAGCAAAATTGATAGTAAAGATGAATTGGATGAATTTCTGACAGGAGATGAAGGCAAAAGATCTGATCCTGGCTTTGATGATACGGATTCTCCTAATGTTTTAAGTAGTAGTTTGTTAGGCAAAGCTAACGACATTCACAATACCATTTTAGATAATTGGCAAGCTCCTGAAAACACGGAAGTAATCCAAATTGCCGGTTGGGGACTAGATACTATAGCGGGAATAAAATATGATGATTGTGATATAGTTTTTTGTCCGGATAAACTTAGCAATTTAGACAGAAAGCTTGTGTTTAAAAAAGATGGAGATAAAACCGTGGTTGTTCCTAGTGCAATCATTATGAATGATGGAGAGATTTATTATGTGAATATTGAGAAATATAATGATGGGCCTACGAGAGACAGGGACCACGCTAGTATTCTCGAAATTCCCAATCTTCAAGAATTTATTAAAAACATCCTAAATAATAAAAGAGATATTCCTAATTACATAACCAAAGAAAAACCTGCAGTTACAAGTGAAGATGAAAGCCTTCGTTATCGAATGCATTCTCCGGTGGCCGTGCATCTCCGTGACGAAAATAATAATCACACTGGCTTGATAGAAAATCCCAATCTGGATTCAGATTTGGTTTATTATGAAGAAAATATTTCCAATTCATATTACATGGAATTTGGAGAAACAAAATATCTTGGCAGTCCTAAAGATGGAAATATCAAAGTAGAGTTGGTTGGAGAAGATGCCGGCACGTTTACTTTTGAAATAGATGAGCTTAAGGGTGAAGAGGTTGATAAAAATACAACCTTTAAAGATGTTCCCGTCATTAAAGATATGCGAGCCAGTATAGATATTTCAGAAAACATTGGTATAATGGAAATAGATTGGAATAATGATAAAAAAATAGATGCTAAAATTGATGTAGAAAAATCAAATTCTACAGAGACAGTCTCAGTTCAGCTTTTAAAAGAAATTATCAAATCTTCCAGTATTAATCCAATTTTAAAAAACCATTTTCTTAACGAGCTTAAAGTTGCCGAAAAGCAGATAAAGAAAGGAAAAAACAAGAATGCTGCTAAAATATTAGAAATTTTGGAAAAGCAAATTGAAATATTTAGCGATAAAAAAATGTTTAAGAAATTAAGAATTAATAAAGATGAGGCGGAAAGTTTAATAAAAATAATTGAAACAATTCGTTTAAATTTAATTAAATAAAATAAAAAATATGGATTATAGAAAAAAAAAGTATCTAAAAATAATAATTTCAATAGTAGGTATCTTAACTGGATATTATTTTTCTTCACCTATAAAGCATGATATTTGTAGGGAAACATTGTGCATAAGAATTATAGGAGGTGATGTAGGAATGCCGTTATTTCTTTTTTCAATCGTTTTATTCCTTATATTTTTCATATTCCTGTTTGTCAAAGAAGATGTTTTTAATATCTGGAAAAAATTTGCCAAAATATTTTTACCTATAGCGATACTTCTTATTATAATTACTCCAACAACGTACGGAGGATTTGTTGGCATTGATAAAGAATTGGCAACCTGGTGGTTAGCTGGATTGTTTTTGATTAGTAGCATCGCAATAATTATCTGGAAATCAATTCAATTAAGGAAAAAATAAAAGAACTTGCAAAAACCAACTTTAAAAAGAAGTTGGTTTTTGAATTATAATAATACTAAAATTAAGATAAAAAGAATTATGTTACAATAATAAAGTCAGTTGTTATCAGTGATTTAGAATTTATAAAAAGTAGTATTAAATAATTAAAATAAAAATTTATGAAAAAAGAATATTGGTGGAAATGTTTAGTCTCTATTTCTAGTGGATTATTTGTTGGCAGTGGTATCATTTATGATGTCTATTTTTGTTTTTCTAAATATAATTCAGATTGTCTCTTCGTGTCGTATAGAGATAGCATCATTGAGCCATTATTTATTTTTTCTGTAGCTCTGTTTATTGTGTCTGTGTTTCTTTTTTTGATTAAAGATACTATCTTTATAAAATGGCTTAAATTTGCCATAGGTTGGGCTGTAGTCTCGTTGTTTTTTATTTCTGCTACGCCAGTATACCCTGGCGGATTTCTTGACCCGGATAGGGAGCAAGTTTCAATCTGGATGAGTTCTTTGTTTTTGATTATTAGTTTAGTTTTAATAATTATTTGGCAGATTAAAGAAAAAAAATCTTTGAAATAAAATCTCCAGTCATTTTTTCCACGTGGGTGTAAATGACTGGAGATAATAAATCATTTCCTTAGGATTATTATTGTATTTCTCGCGTATTCCCTTAATTTTTATAGGTATTAAATGTAAATTTATGAAAAAAAATGTATTGTTTTTATCTATTATATTGGTTGCTTCGAGTTTGGTAGCAGTTTTTTCTAGACAAATAGGAATAGGCCCTTCTTATAGTTATAGCGATTGTGCAGATTTTTTTGATACATTGTTTATGATTATTTTTCCTGCTATTCCTCTTTTTATCTTCTCGCTCATCACTTATCCGATGAAAGAAAATGTTTTTCAAGCTTGGTGGCAATTTACTCGTGTCTGGATACCAATCTCAATGCTAGCAATATTGATTGCACCATCCTATAGCCATAATTGGATGTTTCCGATTGAAAAGGGGACTGTTGCCAGTTTCTCTTCTTTAATCTACATTATTACAAATATTTTAATCATATTTTCTAGATATTATGCTTTGAAAAAGGGCTATAGCTATTCCGTAGGAGTGTTATTTTCAGTTTTTATCATTTCTTTTATCATTGCCGTGTTTATATTTATTTCTTTGGCCAGAATGTTGTAGTATTATAGAAAATACTAAATACGAAAGATAATAGTGAGATCATAATTTTAATTTCTCTGTTGTCTTCTCTTTTACAAATACTTAAAAATAAACCCAATCCTAAAAAACCTTTTCTTAGATGAGCTTAAGGTTGCCGAAAAGCAGATAAAGAAAGGAAAAAACAAGAATGCGGCTAAAATTCTGGAAATACTAGAAAATCAAATAGAAATATTCAGTGATAAAAAAATGCCAAATAAGCTCAGAATTGACAAAGTTGAAGCTGAAAAGTTGATAAAAATAATAGAAACAGTGCGTTTAAATTTAATTAAATAAAATAAAAAATATGGACTATAGAAAAAAAAATTGGTTGGGGATAATAATTTCAATAGTAGGTATATTGCTTGGATATTATTTTTCTTCACCGATAGGGAATAATATTTGCAAAAAAACACTATGTATAAAAATTATAGGAGGTGATGTGGGTATGCCATTGTTTCTTTTCTCAATTTCTCTATTGTTCATATTCTCCATATTTCTATTGGCCAAAGAAGAGATTTTTAATATTTGGAAAAAATTTGTCAAAATATTTTTACCAGTAGCTATGTTAATTATTATAGTTACCCCAACAACATACGGAGGATTTGTTGGTATTGATAAGGAATTGGCAACTTGGTGGTTAGCTGGATTATTTCTAATAGTAAGCATTGGAATAATTATCTGGAAATCAATTCAATTGAGAAGAAAATAAAAAGGCTTTATCTTGAGACGGAAAAACAAAAAAATCTAAATTTACGTACATATGTACGTAAATTTATTTTTCATATAAACTGAGGAATACATACTCAATATCTTTGCCAACCCCTTATTTTTGGCGTAGGATAAAGACATATGCATTTTGTCAGATAACTTCAAATTTTGATTAGGCATGTAATTGATTTTGGTTTAATATTTCCTATATTAAAATTATCGAATGAAAATCAAAAAATTATTACTGATATTGTTAATAACATTTTAGAAATTACTGAAGCGGAGGATTATGCAATTAATCCAGAAAAACAAGCTATGGTTAAGGAATATGAAAAAAATTGACCAATTGGTTTATGAACTGCATGGCCTGGCTGATGAGGAAATAAAAATTGTTGAAAGCTAAAATAATATGGAGTTCCCAGCGTGGTTAAAATTGGAAAATATTATAAAAAACCTAAACTTTTCTAATTTGTTCAATGGTTGGTTTAAACGTGAAAATATTAAGCACGTTAAAAATGAGATAAACATCGAAAAAGTAATAAGTTACAATGTCGTTTTGTCGGACAATCCTAATGATAAGCCAGAAAAAATAAATCAAAACAATCCCATTTTTCAGAAAATTGAATCAGTAGATCAGCAGGTATTTGAATTTACATCAGAAGAGTCGTTCTTACTTGTAAGTGTTAATAAGATCCATGTTCTTTGCGGTAGGTCGGATTTTAATTTCGAAAAAAATTACAAGCAAGCGTTAAATCATATTAGAAAAAAGCTAACCAGTGATTGGTATGAGTGTGCAGCGAAAGATATGGTGCAAGTAAAAGAGAGTATAGATTTTTTTAGTGCATTCATGGAGCCAGAAAATCCAGAGAAAAAGGATGAGTTTAAAAAGCGTAAAGAAAATATAAATTACCTGTATGGTATTATTCAAGAGATTAAGCATAGTAACAAAAGAGGAAATATTGAAGAAAAATTTCTTAGTCCTTATGATAAAAGACTTAATAATAATAATGTGATGACAAATGAAAAGTACGAAGGAATTTTCAAAGATTTTCAGATTTCATTAGTTGATTTATTTAAAGAATTTAAACTTAAGGATTGAAAAAAGATATGAATCAAATTAAATTACACAAAAGAATAGTTGAATTAATTCAAGTCGGACCATCTTCTGTTGATTTTGAAGAGATTAAAAAAATTGTTTCCACCAATGACGATGCTCGTGACTATTTCTTCAATAAGGCTGATAAGGATTGGCTTGTTTGGCTATGGGAGAATGGATTTCTGGATGCAATAAAAAAACCAGCAGATGACAAAAATCAATATTCATACACCTTGCCAGAATTGCAATATCTCGTGAATATTTCAGAGAAAGATCCTGCTGGCGTCGTCAATTTCATGCTTGAGGTTCCGATTTCCGAAGAAAACTTCAATCCCGAAGTCATCAATAGATTTGCATATATCTGCAGTTCTTTGCCAAGAGAGCAACTTGTCAGAATGGTTTTAAAAATCAAGAAGGACGGCTGGATTCAGTTGATGGAAAAATTCAACAATTTTGGTTTTGAATATAAACAGATGTTTGAAAAACTTTCCGAGGCAAAAGATTGGAAAAGTGTCTTGATTTTGGCTGAAGCAGTGCTGGCTGTTCGCCCCAAGGAATCCGCGGATGAAAAAGAAACCTTTGGTACGGAAAACCCATTTTATTTCAGGAATCTTGGTGAAATTGAAATTTTCAAACATTTGACTGAAATTGATGGTGAAAATTTGGAAAATGCTTTGAAGCTTGTTTTGGATGTGATGAAAAAAATTATCCCAAACAAAAAAAGAAAAAACAAAAGTGAGATCTTTGAGGTGGAGGATAGCTTCGGACTTTTTGATGTTGATTTTTTCACGCTCGAACTTGAAGATGATAGACATTCTTCATATCGGGATGATGTGAAAAATTTGGCTGCTGTAATGAAAAAACTCATTGAAAGATTGTTTGCAAAAAATTCTGCCAAGCCAGAAAAAATGAAAAGGATGTATGCCGAGTATGTTGAAACTTTGCCAGCTACTCGTTCAATGTGGCGTTTCAGTTTATTTGTACTCAGTCTTCATCCTCAAATTTTCCAAGCAGAGTTGAAGAAAGCCTTTTTTAGATTTTTTGAGGAAAACAAGAATGGCTATGATTTGATTTTTGGAGCTGAATATGAACAATCTTTGAAAAAAGGTTTTTCCGTGCTTTCAAATGAAGATAAAAGAAAATTCATTGGAAATGTCATTGAATATTTTAGCGAAAAACGAAAGGACGAAAAAGATGAATTCTGGCACAAAGTCAAAGGACGTGAAATTATCGCCTGTGTTTTTTCTGAACTTGATGAAAATGAAAAAAACAAAGCCGAAGAAAAGTTGGAAGGGAAAATCGCAGAAGAGTTTAGTCCCGAACCGAGCATTGTTTCAGGAGGAATGGCAGGATTTATCGCTGCAAAGGCACCGGTAACTCTGGAGGATTTGCAGAAGTTGGAAGTTTCGGAAATAGTTTCAAATCTTTGCGAAATATGGTCTCCAAAAAATCTTCGAGATTTGGACACGGAAAGGGATTCTATGAATCCATTGAATGCTGATGGAATGGGAAAGTTGCTTAAGCAGGATATCGCGCAAAGATTTAATTCTTATATTGATTCTGCCGAACTCTTTTTTAAGAGGGATATTTTAGATCAGCACTACACTCACTCATTTTTGCAGGGAGCCTATGATGTTTTGCGAGAAAATAAATTTGAAAAAGAAAATGTTGATTTTGGAAAATTGTTAATCTTAATTGAAGGCATTGTCAAATCAGATGCTGATGAAAACTTTCCTAAAGAGAACGATAGGCGTCAAGAATTCGATACCTGGCTTGTTGGTTGGAAATCAGTTTTCTATTCAATGGCAGATGTTGTCAAAGAATTGTTAGGAGAAGGGAAAACCCAAATGGTGATTGACTTTTCAATTCATCGGGAGAAGTTGTTGTTTGTCATCAAACATCTTCTTGCACATCGAAGTCCTGACTTGGAAAAAAATACCAAAGAAGAAAGCGAGCCTTTCTTTGTTGCTATAAATTCAGTTCGCGGAAGAGCTTTTCAGGCGCTGGTGCTTTTTGTCTATCGTGAGGGAGAAAATTATTCAGAAAAAGTAATTTCCAAAGAAGTTAAGGAAATTTTTGAAGATGTGTTGGAAAAGGAAAAGACTTTTGCGATCATGTTTTTGTTCGGACATTATTTGCCGTCATTTTATTATCGAGACAAAAAATGGATTACTTCTTTGATGCCAAAAATATTTTCTCAAGATGAGGATCGGTTTGATTTGTATCTCGCAACTTGGGAAGGTTATCTTTCTTCTAATATCTATGGAGACATGTTTGTTCAATTTAAGGATTTGTATGAAAGAGCAATCCAGCTTGATCCAAAAACTTATACTGAAAGAAAATATTTCAAAAACCTCGATGAAGGCTTGGCAACTCATTTGGCACTTGCATATGTGCATTTTCCTGATTTTGAAATAGGCTCAAAATTGTTTGAACTGTTTTGGAAAAATCAAAACATAACAAGGCAAAAAGAATTTATTTCTTTTGTTGGCAGACATATTATTTCAAACACCAATGCTGCAACTATTATTAAGGAGAACAAGGTTGATGTGCAGAAAATAAAAGACCTTTGGGATTGGATACTCGAGAAGGTTGAAAATGCAGAAGTTTTTGCTGGTTTTGGCTTTTGGGTGGACAAAGAGCAAAATGTTTTTGATGATTATAGATGGCTTGCGGATCACATTGCCGAAACCCTGGAAAAGAGCAAGGGTGAAACAGATTGGGATTATGGCTTAATAAAGTCAGTGTCGACTTTGGCTAAGCAAGCACCGGAAGAAACACTGAAAATATTGAAGGCGTATTTGCTAGAACACTGTCTCAAAAAATCTGACTCGTTTAGAAACATGATTTATGTGAATGATTTTGTTAAGGCTTTTGAAATTTTGTATAAAAAAGATGCAACAAAGTTGGCAGTTTCGGAATTAATAAATGAATTGATTGAAAAGGGTGGCAGTCGTTTTTGGAAACTCGAAGAGGTCATAAATAATGATATTTCGAATGATGACAAGGCTTAAAAAAAATAGTGTAGTTCCTGATAAGAATATAAATAAAGCTAGCGTTGACAATAATTTCAAAACGATCAAAAATGGATCAGAATTAACTATTTAATTTTGATTCAATATGAAAATAAAAAGAGAATTGGCTATAAAAATATTAAGATATCTGGATAAAAATAAAGATTTCTATTTCCCGTTTTTGGTTGTCTGTAAGGAATATACGCCAGAAGATGATGATTTTGTAGAGATTGCGCCAAGTGAATGGAGGATGATTTTTGAAGATGAAAATTATCAAACATTTGAATTGTGGGAGAATTTACAAAACTTAGATGAAAAAACATTGCAATTGATGGCAAAAGGATTTCTAGATAAAATTGCTGAACGCAAAATAGTTACAAGACATTTTATTTTTTACACTACTGAGGGATTTACTTTTCAACCTGGATCGAGAGAAGAATTGCCAGAGGTTGAAAATTGCCAAATCTTGGGATGGGGAAATGGAAAGGATGCAAAAGAGGCTTTCGAGAATTTTAAAAAAGAAAATGTATGGCTTGAAAAATTTAGATTTGATGCGGTTGTTGGCGTCGAATTGAAAAATCAAAAAATATATCATTTTAATCTAAAAAAATAAAACTATATGTATAAAATTAATCCTACAGTTTTTACTATAAGTGAAGAGGAAGTCAAAGAAACGGTTAAAGAAATGATTGAGCGTGGAAGATTAGGAGCTGATTTAAAATTAAATAGAATGCAAATCGTTAAAATTTTAGCATGTGTTGAGGGTGATGGAATGTTAGCCAAGGATATCCGCGCATCAATAAAAGGCTCTATTATTGAAGTTCTGGAATAAGACAGGAATTGCTTCAGTAATGCATGATCGAAAATTTCTAGGAATTGATATTGATAAAGATTATTTGGATTTGTCTATAAAGAGATATGAAAGCTTGGGATAAAAAGTATTATGAAAATACGGCCGTGGATTTATGAGCAAGAATTGTTGAATGCAGAAAACTTAATTGGGTCCAAAGGTTCACAGACGCAGCACCGCTGCGTCTCTACGAGGATGATACAATAGACGCGATTTTTTTT
>DOKP01000038.1:0-224 GCA_003510795.1 Candidatus Moraniibacteriota bacterium
AATAAAATTAAAATTAACGCTATAATTAACATACTAATTTTTTTAAACTTCATTAAATTTTTAATCATAATACAACTAAAATTAAAGTTCATCAGTCATTTGGTCAACTGTCATCATAATAGTTACTTGGTTACTAATGACTTGATGACCAATGACATTATATCGTTTTGTTGTTTTTATGTTCACTTGCTTTATCAACAATTAGATTCCTCCACTACTAAATT
>DOKP01000038.1:317-4113 GCA_003510795.1 Candidatus Moraniibacteriota bacterium
AATTTATTCGGTCGGAATGACATACCAAAGGAACGCTAACGTGTTAGCATAGATACTATTTTTTAAGTACTGCTAAAAACGCTTCTGGTGGAATAGAAACTTTCCCAATATTTTTCATTTTTTTCTTTCCCTTTTTCTGCTTATCTAAAAGTTTATTTTTTCGAGTTACATCACCTCCATAGAGTTTAGCAATCACATCTTTTCTAAAGGCACTGATTGTTTCTCTGGCGATTACCTTACCACCAATCGTAGTTTGAATAGCAATGGCAAAATTTTGACGAGGAATTGATTCCTTTAATTTTTTAACCGCCAATTTTCCATCTCGAAAAGCATTTTTTCTGGGAACAATACGGGAGAAAGCTTCCACTTTTTCATCCGCTACTAAAATATCCATTTTTATCAGGTCCGAAGCTCGATAATTATCTACCTCATAACTCATCGAAGCAAAGCCTGAAGAAACACTTTTTAAATCATCATGAAAATTTATAATCACATCTGTCAGTGGCGCATCATACTGAAGAAGTACTCGCTCAGCATCAATGTATTCAGTATTCATATATTCGCTCCGGACATTATTAAGTAATTCCATCACTGCCCCTAAATAAGTAGCGGGAGTTACAATGTCTAATTTTACATACGGCTCCAGAATGCTTTCAATCATGGCTGGGTCTGGCATATCAATAGGTGAATAAACTTTTTTAATTCCATCTTTATCTTTTAATTTTATATTATAAACTACACTAGGAGTAGTAATCGTTGGCGAGAGATTAAATTCTCTTTCTAAGCGCGCTTGAATTATTTCCAAATGGAGCATTCCAAGAAATCCGCAACGAAAACCACGCCCCAAAGCAGGGTTACTCTCTGGCTCAAAAACAAAAGAAGCATCATTAAGTTTTAATTTATCCAAAGAATCTCTCATCATCGTGTAATCTTCACCTTCCAAAGGATAAAAGCTTGCATAGACCATTGGTCGCACTTCCTTATATCCAGCCAAAGGCTCTATCTTATCTTTAAGATTTCGCGTATTAGCTAACGTAATAGTATCACCCACTCGACAATGCTCTACACCTTTAAACCCCGTCGCAATGTAACCGATATCTCCTGCAGTTAAAGAGTCTTCTATTGTTAGCATCGGGCGAAAGCTACCTACTTCAATTGCAATGCTTTCCTTATCTGTAATCATCATTAGCAATTTGTCCTCTCGCTTTACTTCTCCGTCGATAACGCGTACATCCGCCAACACTCCTTTATAAGTATCGTATTTTGAATCAAAAATAAGGGCTCGCAATGGTTTATTGATATCGCCTACTGGGGAGGGAACATTTTCAATTACTGCTGCTAAAACTTTATCTACGCCCTCTCCCGTTTTCCCCGAAGCATGAATAATATCTTCCTCCTTACAACCCAAAATATGAATTATTTCTTTAGTAGTTTTTTCCAAATTAGCGTTAGGTAAATCTATTTTATTTAAAACAGGAATTATCTCCAAACCTTGTTCGATGGCCAGATAAAGATTAGAAAGAGTTTGAGCTTGTACACCCTTGGTCGCATCCACCAAGAGCACAGCGCCCTCCACGGCAGCTAGAGAGCGTGAAACTTCATAACCAAAATCAACATGCCCCGGAGTGTCAATGAGATTTAAAACATATTTCTCTCCAGCTTGCTCATAATTCATTTTCACTGGTTGCAATTTTATGGTAATGCCTCTTTCTCGCTCCAAATCCATTTGATCCAAAAGTTGCTCTTTCATTTTTCTTTTTTCTACCGTCCCAGTCAATTCCAAAATCCTATCTGACAAAGTCGACTTTCCGTGATCAATATGCGCGATTATGCAGAAGTTTCTGATATTTTTTTGAGATACACTCATTTCAATTTTTATTCAACTAGTTAATTCTTTCAGGAGTTGTAATTTTATCCTATATCTAATCTTGCCCTAAAAATCTAAATTAGGCAATAATCCAAATAAAAAAACTCACTTAAATATTTTGTGAGCAATTTTCTGGCATTTCTGATTTAATTTTTATCCTCCAAATCCTTAGGTTTTCCACAGATGCATTTCATGGTTGTCTTTCTGAAATCATTAAATTCTTCCACGCCCAGCCAATAACACGCAATCAAAAAGATTGAAACCCCCATTCCTCCAGCAATTATCAATTGCGCCAAAACTTCCCCTAAAGTCTTCAACTGGATAAAATTAGCTAAAGCATGCCGGGTTAAATAAATTGCCATTACCAAAAAAGAGCTGGCAATTAAAATTTTAACTATTGGGGTCAGCATTGCACTCTTTTTTGTATCCTTAAATTTTTTATCTAACAAAAAGAACAATGTCGCCATATTGATAATACTTGCCACAGAAAAAGCGATGGCCAATCCTAAAATTTGAAATTTTTCAATCAAAACCATTACCAATAAAATATTTATTGATTCGCTAAATAACGCGGCATAAAAAGGAGTCTTGGTGTTTTCTAGCGCATAAAAGCACCTGGTCAAAAGCGGAATGGTACTTTGTGCAAACAAACTAAATGAAAGAAATCCCAAGACCCACAATGTAGCAGTCGTGTCTTCCCAATCGAATTCTCCTGCGCCCAGTACCGCCCGGACTATCTCGGCTCGCAAGGAAAATATAATTAAACTAGACGGGATAACAAAAAATAATATTCTTTTAAAGGTTCTGCTAAAAACATAATTGAACTTTTCCATGTTATCTTTGGCTGCCAATGCGCTTAATCGAGGAAAAGCCGCAATCGAAAAAGATATGCCAAATATTCCCAAGGGAACACTTTGCAAATTATTAGCAAAGTTAAAAACAGCCAAAGATCCAGAAGCCAAAGTAGATGCAAAAATTGTTACAATCAAAAGATTTATCTGACTCACCCCCATCGCCATACTGCGTGGAATCATTAAGCGGATAACTTTCCTAATGTTAGTATCTTCTATTATTTTTTTAATATTTCTAAATTGATAAGTAAAGCCTACAAATTTAACTGCAAAAAACTGCAAAGCAAAATGCATCAGAGCTCCTAGCACCACCCCCCAAGCTAATCCAGCTACTCCCCAGAACTCCACGAAAAAAACGGCTCCAATTATTATTCCGACATTGTAGAAAATTGGAGCAATAGAATAAATCAGAAATCTTTTATAGGAAACTAAAATTCCCCCAAAGATTGCGCTAATTCCCAAAAAAAGAGGACTCAAAAACATTATGCGGGTCAATGCAGCGGTGTGCATTATTTTTTCTTCTGGAAAACCAGGTGTGATTAATTTTGTCAGCTCAGGAGCAAATAAAAAGAATACTACGGAAATAATAACGACGATACTTACTTGCAATGTTAAAAGTCCCGAAGCTAAATCCCAAGATTTATCTTTATCTTTTTTTGCTACCAAACCGGTAAAAACCGGGATAAAGGCCGCACTCAAAGCTCCTACAATCAGAAAGTTATAAATTAAATCCGGTACTCGAAAAGCTGCATAATACACATCCAATTCATCTCCAGCACCAAATTTTGAAGCTAGAATCCTATCTCTGAAAAGTCCCAAAATTCTGCTCAAAATTCCTGCCACAGAAACAATTAAAGCCGCCCCAGCAATTGTTTTGGTGGGCTTTCCGTTAATAACTTTATTGTTAATTATTTTTTGAATCAAAGTATTCGAGGCACTGTAACAAAATAACTTACACATTTCGCATCCATTTTTACATCATCTTTTCTTTAAAAAATTCTCAAGATATTTCAATATCTTTCAAATTTTTTTAAATAAATCTGATGCAAACCTGAACACGAACTGCACAATTTATTTT
>DOKP01000038.1:4171-4407 GCA_003510795.1 Candidatus Moraniibacteriota bacterium
ACACGAACTGCACAATTTATTTTATTACAGAGCCTAAATTTAAATTTATTTTTTTCAGCTCTTAGAGTTTCTGACAAATTACATATTTCATAAGCGTTTCTGATATTGCCAACTCCCCTATAATTTAACACAAGACAGGCCAAAAATCAAATAGCAAACATCACAAAGGCTCAACCTTTGGGGAATTTTAAGGTTGAGCCTTGGGGAAATATAAATTTGTATTGTAGAGACGAGGC
>DOKP01000038.1:4497-8799 GCA_003510795.1 Candidatus Moraniibacteriota bacterium
TATACTAATTATTCGTAAAAAACAAAAAATCATCTTGATAAATCAAGATGAATTTTTTGTTGCTATCTTTTTATTTTATTTATTTAACAGCATCCTTTAAACCTTTGCCTGCGCTAAATTTTGGTACAGTAGCAGCAGCGATTTTGATTGAAGCTCCAGTTTGTGGATTTCTCCCAATTCTGGCAGCTCTCTTGTTGGTTTTGAATATTCCGAAACCAGTAAGAGTAACTTTATTTCCTTTTCTTAACTCTTCAGTTACTTTATCCAATAAAGTTTCAATAACTGCAGTTACGTCTTTTTTAGATAGATCAGTCTTAGTTGCAACTGCGTCTACTAATTCACTTTTGTTGATATTTTTCATTTAATCATACACCCCCTTTCAATTTAAGTAAAAATAAATTACTTGTTCAATTAATTTTACTACCTAAAAGCCTTATAATGCAAGCTTTTTTATCCACAGCTGAAATTATGACCGTGTTGGGATTAGACCTAGCAGTATCGCATCTCTGCTTTTGGTAATTTAAATCTTATCTGGCGTATTCAATTGACCGAGTTTCTCGAAGGACATTGACTTTAATTTCTCCTGGATATTTCAATTCCTCTTCTATTTTCGTGGCAATATCTTTGGCAATTTTGGCCGCTCCATAGTCATCCACTTTATCGCTATCCACAAAGACTCGCACTTCTCGTCCAGCTTGAATAGCGTAGCTTTTATTTACTGCTTCAAAAGAATTAACAATATCTTCCAATTCCTCTAATCTCTTTAGATATCTTTCCAATGTATCTTTTCGCGCTCCTGGTCGGCTAGCTGATATAGCGTCCGCTGCGGCTACAATAAATGATTCAGCTGTTCCAAAGGGATATTCCTCATGATGAGATTTCATGGCATCTATTACCGCTTGATCTACATTAAATTTTTCTAATATTTTAATGCCAATCTTTACATGGGTGCCTTGAATTTCATGATCCACTGATTTGCCGATATCATGAAGCAACCCAGCTTTCTTGGCAACAGCTACATCTGCCCCAAGCTCATTGGCTAAAGCTCCCGAAAGATGCGCCACTTCCATAGAATGAATCAACACATTTTGGCCAAAACTAGTTCGATAGCGCAAGCGGCCGATTAAATAGATTAATTTTGGATCCAGTCCGGCAATTCCCAAATCATAAGTAGCAGCTTCACCCGCTTCTCTGATTTTATTGTCAATTTCTCCTTTAGCATAAACCACAGCCTCTTCAATTCGAGTTGGATGAATTCTGCCATCCTCAATTAATTTAAGCAGGGCGATTTTAGCAATCTCTCGTCGCACCGGATCAAAACTGGAAATCACAATCACTTCCGGAGTATCATCTACGATAATTTCTGCTCCGGTTATTTTTTCCAAAGTTTTTATATTGCGGCCTTCGCGTCCGATTATTTTACCTTTAATTTCATCTGACGGAATCGCTACTGTAGAAGTAGTCATCTCAGCTGTGTGCGCTCCGGCATACTTTTGAATCACCTGCACAATTATATTCTGCGCTTTTTTCTTCAATTCATCTACACTCTCATGCTCCATCTTTTTAATTCTGTCCAATAAAACATCTTTATATTCATCCTCGGTTAATTGAAGCAATACTTTTTTTGCCTGTTCTTTATTTAAACCGGCAATTTTTTCCAATCTGTCTAATTCTTTCTGTCTGATGGATTCAGCCTCATTTTTTATTGTTTTTATTTCTAAAACTTTTTTCTCGAGGACTAATCGGCCTTTGTCCAGTTCTTCCATTTTTCCATCCACCATCTCTTCTCTTTTTTCCAATCTCTGCTCCATTTTCCTAATTTGATCTTCTCGTTCATTCTCTTTCTTTTTTGCCTCCTCTAAAATTTCTACCGCTTTATTCTTAGCGTTAAGAGTTTCTTCCTTATATCTTTGCTTGGCTTGTTCTATAATACTGCTAGCTTTGCCCTCAGCAGTAGTTAATTGCTTTCTAGCTATCGATTGTCTGGCGTAGTAGCCTGTTACAGCTCCTAGTCCTAGCATAAGCATTCCAATAGCCAAAACTACTATATTTATCTCCATATCACAATTCCTGTTTTCCTGTTTGTACCATTGCAACTTAAACAACCCTAATTATCCAACAAAAAATTTTACCACTAAAATTATATTGCTGGATTTAAACTAGCATAAATTAAGCTGCAACGACATTGGATATTTTAAACAACAGCGCTAAGAATCAAAAATTGAACAAATTTTTATTTTTTGATTTTTTGATCTTTATTAAAGTTTGAAATAAAAAGAAGTTTCATTTGAATCAGTGCACCATTAAAATCCAATAATAACCGAAATAACAGGTTTAACTATATTAATTACCTATAAAAATAATATTATACCTGGAACTTTTTGTCAAAGGGAAATAAAAATGGTAAAATATATATAAGAGATAATGTCAAATTTTTAATTTCAAATTTTGAATCAATTTCAAATTAATAAATGCTTTAAAGAAGCTATAAAAATTGACTTATCGATCACGCAGACTCTCCATGGTCTGTGAAATAAATATAAATCAAATTTATTAAAAAATTTAAACATTAAAATTTTATTTGAAATTCAAAATTTAGAATTTAAAATTAAGTTGCTTACAAATATGTATAAACCAGTTGTTTTAATAATCCTAGACGGATGGGGATTAAATCCAAGTGTGGAAGGAAATGCCATAAGAAAGGCCACTCTGCCCACCTTTGAAAAAATAAATCGAAACTATCCCTTGGTAGCTCTGCAAGCCTCTGGAATTTCAGCTGGAATCCCCTGGGGAGAACCAGGCAATAGCGAAGTTGGGCACACCATCTTGGGTAGCGGTAAAATAATTTATCAAAACCTTCCTAAAATAACCTTATCAATTCAAGATAGGACATTTTTTAGCAATTCGGCCTTGCTAAGGGGGATGGACAATGTTAAGAAAAATAATTCTTCTCTCCATATAATGGGACTTGTTGGGGAAGGTTCGGTTCATTCTACCAATGAACATCTTTTTGCCATAATGGAAATGGCTAAAGAGCAACAAATTGAAAAAGTTTTTCTCCATCTTTTTACTGATGGACGGGATTCTCCTCCCACTTCAGGAGTCGAAACTATCAAAAAAATACAAGAAAAAATAACCATTATCGGCGTAGGAGAAATAGCTACTTTGTGCGGAAGAAACTGGGCCATGGATAGGAATAATAATTGGGATAGAACAGAAAAAGCCTACCAGATGCTGACCCAAGGGATTGGAGACCTCACAGACGATCCTATCGCCCATATGGAGGCCTCTTATGCAAAAGATATCAACGATGAATACTTAGAACCTGTCGTGTTAACCAAAGATGGAAAACCCACTGCCATTGTATCGGATAATGACACAATTATCTTTTTTAATTTCAGAGAGGATCGCGCCAGACAAATCACCAAAGCATTTGCTATTCCAAACTTTAATAAGATAAAAAAAGAAAGGGATCTCAAAGTAGTTTTTATCACAATGACTGAATATGAAAAAGACTTGCCGGTTTATGTTGCTTTTCCGCCTGAGGTAAACAAGGGAGGTTTAGGTGAGATTCTCAGTCTTCATAATAAAAAACAGCTCCGCATAGCCGAAACAGAAAAATATGCCCATGTAACTTATTTCTTCAATGGCGGAGTAGAAAAACCATTTCCCGGAGAAGATCATATCCTTGTTCCATCTCCATCAGTGGCCAAATATGATGAAGAACCGGAAATGAGCGCCGCTCAAGTAACTCAAAAAACTATTGAATCCATTGAATTAAACAAGTATGATTTCATTTTAATAAATTACGCCAATGCTGATATGGTGGGTCATACTGGCAATATGGAGGCCGCCAAAAAAGCCGTTGAATCGCTTGATAAAAGCTTGTCGTTGTTACTTCCAAAAATATTACAAACCGGAGGAATTGTGCTCATAACCGCTGACCATGGCAATGTAGAAGAAATGACCAATCCATATTCCGGACAGCCCTTAACCGAGCATTCCACTAACCCTGTGCCGCTTTGGCTAATTTCTCCAGATAATCACATGGAAAAAACTGAAGAACAAGTTGTTGAATCCGAAAATAACATACGCGGACTTTTGAGCGACATTACCCCCACGATACTTGATATTATGGGGATAGAAAAACCCGCCGAAATGAACGGGGAAAGTTTATTGAATCAATTAAAATAACTAGGATCCAATTCACGAATCAACCCTAATTTTTTCCGAAATAAAATCACGAAATGTTTTTAGTAAAACAAAAAACACCTATCGAAATAAAAGACGAGGCATATTGCT
>DOKP01000038.1:8860-22483 GCA_003510795.1 Candidatus Moraniibacteriota bacterium
CGCATATTGCCTCGTCTTTACGTTTTATTTGAAATCAAAATTAAATTTATAGCTTCTTTAATTCCTCTTTCAATGCATCTTTATTTTGCACACCCACAAGCTCCTTCACAACCTTGCCATTTTTAAATATTTTTATGGCAGGAATGGACATTATTGCGTATTCAGAGGCACACTCAGAATTTTCGTCCACATTAAGTTTTCCTATTTTAAAACCTTCTCCCATTTCTAGCGCCAAATCGTTAATTATCGGTCCCATCATCTGACATGGTCCGCACCAAGGTGCCCAAAAATCTACCAATACTACCTTATCACTTTCAAGAACTTCTTCTTTGAAATTTTTATCTGTAAATTCTGTTGCCATATTTTTTTACTTGCCAGGATAATTCGCAAAAAATTGGGAAATTATCAAAGCACGTTTCTAATTAAAATTAACTAGTTACCCACAGCAGGCTCAGTTGCATTGTCTATTGATTGACCTGCAATTGGTGCTGTTTGGTTAACTGGATTTTGAACGGGTGCTGGTCCGATTAATTCAACTTCTTGGTTTGAATTTGAAACATCACCTGTCTGTCCACTATTTATCGGCTGAGAATCCGCAATATTCACATTGCTTATTCCGGCCTTTGTATTGCTGATTATTTTATTCAATTTGCCGATAGTCTCATCATTATCGGAACCTAATTTTTTCACAGTTTCCAAGACTTTATTATATTTTTCCACTGCTTTATCTTTCTCTCCTATTTTTTCATACAATGTTCCTAGCGCAAAATTTGTGTTTACCTCTTCAGGACTGATTGAAACTATGTATTCAAATATTTTCTTTGCATTATCTATATCTGTTTCTCCGCCTTTTTCTTGATAGGCTCGCCCTAAATTGAATAAATAAGTTAAATTTTTCTTATCATTATTTACAGCACTAATCAAAGAATTAATTGACTCATCTTTTTGGTCTAGTGCATTTTGAGTTACTGCTAAATAATAATATCCTTCAGCAAAGTTAGTTTTTTCTTTAACTGATTTTTCGATATAACCCATAGATTCTTTTATCAGTGCTTTCTTTTTTGTAACATCAGTTTCCTTTAAGGCTGGGACTATTTTTATTTGTCCCAATTTCAAATAAGCAACTGGGTTATGTGGCTCTAGAGACAAAAGATTTTCGTAAGATTTAAATGCTAACTCCAAAGTACTATCTACTTGCATAGATAGACTTTCATAAATTTGAGCCAAGACAGAAACAGACAAAGCATCGTTGGGCATTTTTGAGACACCCTCTTTCGCATAAGCGACTGAAGCACTGACATAATTTCCTATTTTAGTTACATCCACGCTATTTTCTGGCTTTGAAGCCTCTTCATTGGCCAATACCATATATTCTTGCCCGACTCTCGAATAGTATCTGCCCTCCTTATCATTTAGGGAGATAGCTTTGTTTAAGTTTTTTATTGAACCCTCTTCAGTTACCTTACTTACCCTTGTCGCCACACCTGCATAGATATCCGCTAAATAAGCTTTTCCAATATAGACAAATAGCACCGCCACTCCGGCGCTAACAATTATAAATATAAAAGCCAACGTCAAAGCAAATTTAGGTGAGGCCTTTAGAGAAAGTTTCAGATATCGCTCTTCCATTCCACTTTCCAAAAAAATAACTGCCATAGTAATGGATCCAACCATGGCGCTCAATAATATGATTGTTCCATCCACTCTAAACACAAAAGCACTCACTATAGAAATTATACTTGCGGACAGCAATCCCAATGAATAAATTTTGTTTTTTTCTTTATCTTGGCTAATCAGATAAATGGCTACATTTATAAAAACAACTACTATAGCCAAAAGCGCTACAGCGCCCAATATTCCCAAGGTTGAGAAGCTTTCGAAAAACAATCCGGTTCCTTGATAAAATCTTATTCCATAAAAAATATTTTCATTAAAAGCTTGGGGTTTATATTTGGAGAAATCAAATCCATAGGTGGCCGGGCCCGAACCTAGCATAGGGTCTTCTTTTAATCCGCCCTTAATAATTTCCCAAGACACCTCCATATTGGGACTAGCTTCAATCGGAATATTAACTTTAGCTAAATCATTCTTCCCGGTTGCCAAAACAATCATCGCCAAAACAAATGCCACCATCGGAATCCAGGCTAAATTTTCTTTGGGACGAACAATATGGGAAAGTATATACAGCAAGAAGAAACCTACTCCGAATAAAATAGTAGCGGAAATGATTTTATCAAAAACCATTGATACAATCAACAGATTAATTGGAACAAATGCCAAAGCGATATATCCCAAAATATTCACATATTTCTTTTTACTTTCGTTCATCTTAAGCGACACTACCAAAAGAAGCGGGATCATCATCCCTAAAAATACTTTAAGTCCGGACACTGTGCCGATAAGGCTCAACGGAATATAACTATTTAAACTAGCGGGAGCAATTTTTACCCCAAACATAACAAGTAAAGAAAAAACTGAGACCAGCATACTGGATAAAACTAGCCCTCCCAAGCACCACTTTAAAGTTTTAAAATTAAAATTGCTCAAAATTAAATAATACATAACCACCAAAAACAAAACGCCCAGCAATCCTCGAGAAGGATCGCCAAAAAATCCCCAGAAACTATGCCATTTATCCACAGAAAAGAATGTTGAAATTAAATAAAATACCAAAAAAAACGCAATAGGAATATCCAATAAAGTTCTCTTTATTTTCATCTCACTCAGCATTACACCTTTGGCCACCCAAGTAACCAAGGCAACTAGCACCCAAAAGTAAAAGTAAATTTGTTTTTCAAATACGACTCCTTGAAAAGAAAGTCCCGTAAAGAAAATAGGCAGACCAAAAAACAACATAAAAAAACTAGCCAGGATAATCTTATCGAAGATATTTTTCTTAAAATCAGTTTTTTCTTCCGGCTTATTCTTTGAGCCAAAGACAGTCTTATCTACGTGTCCAACATTGCTGTTCACATTAACTTTAACTCCGCTTTCAAACTTTGAGAAATTATTTCCTTCCATATTTTTTTTATTTAAAAAAATTTATATTTACGATACCAAACAAGTACTTCTTCTAAATTCAAGTATTTGAGTACATATTCATTATAGTAAAATAAGAATAAATGTAAATAGGGAGAATCTTTTGACTTTATGGCCCAAAATTGCTATAATTATATACTAATAAAAGTTTATGTTAAACTAAAGACATGAAAGAAAAAGGAATAAATAACAATTTAAAGAAAACAAAAAAAGGCTGGTTTTTCAAAATATTAATCCAGATTGTTTTAGGATTTTTTGATGTTTGTATGGCCATATTTTTATTAGCTTTTTTGACCTTTATTTATTTTTATACCAACACCCCCAACATTAAAGACATCCGAAATATTAAGATAAGCGAAGCCTCTGTCATCTATGACAGTAGCGGAGAGCATATTTTATACAAAATATTCGGCGAGGAAAACAGAAAAATAATTCCCCACAAAGAAATACCTGATACTGCCAGAGTAACGGCAATTGCTTCTGAAGACGATGGTTTTTATCATCACTTTGGAATTGATTTAAAATCTCTTTTGCGAGCTATCAAAACTAACATAGAAAACGACAGCATTCAGCAGGGTGCTTCCACTATTACCCAGCAACTCGCGCGCAGTTTGTTTTTAACTCGAGAAAAAACTATCACGCGAAAAGCCAAGGAAGCTATCTTGGCTATAAAACTGGAACGATCTTTTTCCAAAGATGAAATTTTGGATATGTATCTCAATCAAATACCTTACGGAGCCAATGCCTATGGAATTCAAGCTGCGACCCAAACATATTTTGGCAAGGATGCTAAAGATCTGACTCTAGATGAAGCCGCTTTACTGGCAGTTTTGCCCAATGCTCCTACTTTTTATTTTCCCTATGGAGAAAATGACGAAAGATTATTCAAGAAACAAAGATTTATTCTGGAAAGATTAAAAAAACTAAAATTAGCTGATCCGGAAGAAATCTCCCAAGCCCTCGCTATTAATACTTTTGAAAAACTCAAGCCTCTATCCAGGGATATCAAAGCCCCCCACTTTGTCATGTATGTCATCGAAAAATTAGAAGAAGAATACGGACGAGACCTGATGGAAAAAGGAGGCTTGAAGATAACCACCACTCTCGACTGGGAAAAGCAACGGTTAGCCGAAGAAATTTTGAAAAATTCTAAAAATCATTTAAATAATTATGGAGCGAGCAATGCTTCTATTGTAGCCGTAGAGCCCACTAGCGGAAAGATACTTGCTATGGTGGGATCGTTGGATTATTTTGACAAAAATATCGACGGGGAGGTAAATGTCGCTACTCGGGTCAGACAACCCGGATCATCTTTTAAGCCAGTCGTTTACGCCAAAGCTTTTGAAAAAGGACTCCAGCCGGAAAGCATGATCTATGATGTCCGAACAAATTTCGGACCAGATGGCAGCGGCAGAAGTTATATCCCCCAGAATTACAATGGTAAATTTAACGGCCTCATTTCTATGCGCCAAGCTTTAGCAATGTCCCTTAATATCCCAGCTGTTAAAACACTTTACATCGCTGGAATTTCTGACACTATCGAATTGGCTCGACGTTTAGGAATAACCACTCTTACTGACGATGGAAATTATGGTTTAGCTTTAGCCTTGGGCGGAGGAGGAATGAAATTACTTGAAGAAACTTCAGCCTTCTCGGTTTTTGCTAATGACGGAATAAGAAATAAAACTGTTTCGATTTCAAATATCACTAATTCCAAAAATGAAGTCATTTATAATTTCAATAACTCAGGGCAAAGAGTTATCAACGCCGAAATCGCCAGAAAAATAAACTCCATTCTCTCTGACAATCAAGCTCGCACACCGATGTTTGGACCTAATAATGCTTTCAATATCAAAGACAAAAATGTGGCGGGAAAAACTGGAACTACTCAAGATTACCGTGATGCTTGGACGGTTGGATATACCCCTTCCATCGCAGTAGGAGTTTGGGCAGGCAACAATGACAATTCTCCTATGCGCGCCGGGGCGGATGGATCTTATGTGGCTGGCCCGATTTGGAAAACCTATATGACGAAATTATTGGAATCCAAACCCCGGGAAGAATTCGTTGCTTACCAAAAAATTGAAAGCGAAACTCCAATGGTTAGTGGCTCTTCTCGCGTCAAAAAAGAAACCATTTATTATAATATCAAAAGCGGTAAAAAAATTAGTGAATCCAAGAAAAATAAAACAGATCCGGATAAAGTCAAAGAGGAAACCAGGGTCTTGGACAACCGCTCCATCCTTTATTACTTGAATCAAGATTTCAATTTACGCTATGATGAAGAAATGATAAAAAGATGGGAAGAAGGAATTACGGGGAAAAATCAAAGCATTGATGAAAAAGAAAAATAAAAATACTCAAGTCCAAATTACTAATTTTAAATATACTTTTCTATGAGTTCAATATGTTCTCTTTCTACAATTGTAAGCGCGCCAAAAAATTTCTTGATATTCGCATTTACCGCTTCTTGAGCAAAAGTTGCATATAATTTTGAGGCATCATCTTCTAATTTGATTGTTTCATCAAAATTTTCCACTTCACTATCAGCGCAACTTATTCCAACTGCCTCGGGTTTTTCTATTTTTAAAATTTTCGTCACAATGGTGGCATGCTCCAACTCCACTTTGGCTAATCTTTTATACATGGCTTTAATTTCATACTTATCAGTTTTGCCAGCCATACATTGGTAAATTGCTACAGCGCGCATCTCCAGTTCCAAAGTCTTCATTAAATTTTCTCGCTCCCTTTCATCTACCTCAATGGCTTCATTGGCTATCGGTCTCGCTTCGATACCATCTTTGATAAATCCCTTGCCGGCTCCACAAAATGGACACTGACTAGGTCTATCCTCCCCTAGATAAGCATCTCCGCAAATTTCACAAATATATGTTTTCATGTTTTTTAAAATTAAAAAATTAATATTAACATTTTAACATAAAAACATCCCCATTGTCATTCTAAATCAACATATAGTTATGTTGCTCTGAATTTATTTCAGGGTTCGTATTTTACTTCAGAGTCTCCCAAAAATATTTACTTACATATGTACGTAAATAAAAATTATGTTTATAAAATAATTTGAGGTGGCTCGCTTATTAAGCTAACCACCTCCGCTAAAAACAACCAGCGTTCTAATTTGAGCTACCTTTTTTGATATCGATACAATCAATGATATGCATACCAGAGGTCATGTGCTCCATCCCTCTGCGAGAGGGACAAGTTTGATGGGAAAGTCTTTCTGCTTCATCGGACACAATGTCCTCATTGGATATTTTGATTGGTACCATACCATTTTCCATACCTTTCATTCCCTGAGGCCAGGTCATTTCTGTTTGAATAAAATTCATATCATGTCTCCTTTTTTATTCTAAAATTTTTCCCAGAAATTTCGTTATCCCTAACCAATAATCAGCTACAATCAAATTAATCCTCTGATTCTCTTCATGATTCCTCCCGAATCGTTAAAATTTGATCGCCTCCTATAACTAACGAAAACATAGTTCAAAAAAGACTCTCTGTCAATATCAGAAAGTCTTTTTCATTCTATTCTTTAAGTTTATTTTTAAGTATTTCGGTAACCGATTGAGGATTAGCTTTTCCTTTAGTTTCTTTCATTACCTGTCCCATTAGAAATTTAAACGCATTCTCCTTGCCACTTCTATAATCAGTCACAGAAGCTTGATTGTCGGCTAATATCTTATCCACAATTTTTTCCATTTCGCCAGCATCATCCATCTGCGCTAAATTTTTCTCCTCGATAATCTGGGATGGATCACCGCCATTTTTATACATCTCCTCTAAAACGATTTGGGCCGCGCTAGAGTTAATTTTTCCATCAGCCACAAAGCCAATAAGCTCCGCATAATTTTCGGGGGTAATTTTTATATCGCTAATTTTTTCTTGCAATTCTACCAAATGTTTCCTAATTTCAGTATTAAGATAATTTACAGTTAATTTAAATAATTTTTCGCGCGTAACTTTAATTTCTCCCGAAGCTATTTTTTCTTCCAATTCACTAATGGTCTCTTCAAAATAATTGGCTAAATCTCTCTCGGAAACTAAAAGTTCAGCGTCCTGCTCACTCAAATCATATTCCTTGATAAATCTTTCTAGTTTAGACTGAGGTAATTCGGGTAATTCTCTTTTTAAATTTTCGATATAAGCATCATCAAATAACATCGGCGGAATATCAGGCTCTGGGAAATAACGATAATCAGCCGCAGTTTCCTTAACCCTCTGCGACACGGTAATATTTTTTATAGAATCCCAACCTCGCGTTTCTTGAATAATTTTTTCTCCATTTTCCAAAGCTTCAACTTGTCTAGCTATTTCATATTCAATCGCTTTTTGCACAAATCGAAAAGAATTGATATTTTTTACTTCTACTTTTGTTCCACTTAATTTATCTTCATCTTCTTTATGCACAGAAATATTAGCCTCGCAACGCATATGGCCTTTTTCCATATCAGCATCTGAAATTTCCAGATAACGACAGACTTGTTGTAATTTTTGACAAAATTCGCGAGCTTCCTCTCCGCTAGTAAAATCTGGTTCGGTTACAAGTTCCATTAACGGCACTCCAGCTCGATTAAAATCTACCAAAGAATAATTAGTTCCTTTGGGGTGAGTTAATTTTCCAGTATCTTCCTCAAGATGAATTCTGGTAACTCCAACCTTTTTTCCTTTTATCTCAAGCTCGCCTTTTTCACAAAAAGGTTGGTCGTATTGAGAAATCTGGTAACCCTTTGGAATATCAGGATAAAAATAATTCTTGCGATCAAATTTAGTATCTTTAAGAAGATTGCAATTAAGAGCTAATCCTGCTAATTGCACAAATCTAATCGCCTGACTATTGGGTACTGGTAAAGTTCCTGGTTGAGCCGTACAAACTTCGCAAATATTAGAATTAGGATCTTTATCTAATTCCATATCATTTTTGCAACTACAAAACATCTTGGACTTAGTCTTAAGTTCAACATGAATTTCCATTCCGATTGTGGCTAGGTATTTTGACATATTTTATAAGTAATTCACTTTAATCATGATAATATATTATGCTTCTTTAATCAAGAACCTGCTTATGAATGGATAAAAAGTATCGTGAATTAAGTATTATGGAAAATTACGAATTTTTTAATTTCAAATAAACTCCAAACGACTCAATCTTAAAAAAATATATTAAACGATTAATTTTTTCCAATTATTTTTATAGTATTCAAATTTTTTGCCAAATTCTTCTTTTGAAGTCTCCTTAATTCCCAAAAGATCCATCTTGCGCTTAAGATCTTTAATTACCATATCCTTGTCCGCTAAATCACTCATCTTTTCTAATTCCAAAATGTAGCCATAACCCTTGGTATTGTCCAACATAACTTTTATATTTTTCCAAGAAAAAATATTTCGCTTTCTAATCCAGATTATCTCCTTTTTAAATCCTAGAGATTCAAAAAGTCTATTAGCATTTTCGAAATCCTTCAAATTTAATTTTATTTCAATTTCCTCCCTAGCATCATCATGCATCATGCCTTTTTTCAACCAAATCTTAGCATATTTATCGCTCTTTTGGATTCGCAAATCATTTTCTCCCGAAAAATAATAGGAAGTCTGATTTTCCTTACTTATAAATTTTCCTTCTTTTTTAAAAAATTTGAGAAGTTTTTTATATTTTTCTTCATCGATCAAACTCCTAATTTCAATTTCAATATTTTTTCTTTTCATAAAATTTATTTTATTCCTGTACTGCCAAATCTTCCCTCGCCCCTCTTAGTATCATCCAATTCCTGCACTTCCTCTATTTCTGGAATCTCTACTTCTTGGATCAACATCTGTGCAATCTTATCTCCTTTTTTGATTATATATTTCTCGTCAGATAAATTTTTTAAAATTACCTTTACTTCACCTCGATAAGAGCTGTCAACTACCCCGCCCATTGTTTTAATTCCACCCCTAAAAGCCACTCCGCCCTTATCCCAAATTAATCCCACATATCCAATAGGAATTGCCATCACTATACCAGTATCACAAGCTATTATCTCATTTGGTAAAATAGAAACATCTACAACTGAATAAAAATCCATACCTGCGTCACCAATATTAGCATAACTAGGCATTTTAGCTAATGGATTTATTTTTTTAATTTTAATTTTCATAAAACTTAAAGGAGATTGCCATGCAAATTTTGAGTACAAAATTTACTCGCAATGACAAAGCGAGAATAATTTTTTACTTAATATATTTATCAATTATTTTAGATATTTCAGCAAATATTTCTTCAACTGACCTTTCACCGTCAATTGTATAGAAATTTTTATACTTTTTACTCTTACTTATTTTATCATAAACCGATAAAACTTTTTTTAGCTTTGCTTCTTCCTCAAAGAACTCCTTGCGAAATCTAGAGCTCTCTATTCTCCGGATGCATTCTTTGGGAGAAACTCTAATGAAAAAAACCAAATCCGGTTTTGGAAATTTTTCATTTATTTTTTCCAACCAAGCCAAATCATTATCCAGCGATCCAAAAGCAAACGTAGAAAAAAAATAACGGCTTGAGATAACATGATTACCCTTTTCCATAGCTGGCCAGACTTCTGATTCCAGATGATGGGCTCTGTCAGCCGCATAAAGAAGCTGGATGCCGGTATTACTAAGTTTCCATTGCTTAGTTAATATTGCCCGTATCAATCCACCCAATAAATTTCCCGAAGGTTCTGAAGTGGTGTGAAATTTTATACCCTTATCTTTTAAATATTTTTCTAAAAGACTAATTTGGGTACTTTGTCCAGAACCATCTAATCCCTCAAAAACTATAAATTTGCCCTTTTCCATATTTAGTTAATAAATAAAAATTTATTCTTCAAAGCAAATTCATTTTAACACATTTAAAAACATTAAAAAAGAACTCTTCTCGCAATCTATACAAGAAGAGTTCTCACAACTTAAAACGAACTTATTTCTGTACCCAACCTTCGGGCATTCGGCGAGGTTTATCAAAGTTCTGATTTGGAAACCGACGAATGAATTCTGCGTGAACAGGAATCATTATTTCTCTCATCGAGGGCTCAGCGGCTGGATTTATAGCCCGCATATGAAAAAGATGATGCCAATGTTCCAGACTGGTATAAATAATCAATTCAGTTTTACACGAATTGGGCAAAACTGTCCGAGCTGCTTGAGCAGTGTATTTGTCTCCGTTAGTATCTTTCATCTCAAGAAGAGCCAGATAATCCGCTTCCGCCCTAAGAACGCTCTGCTCCCACAACGCATAAGCCTCACTGCCCTCTTTAAAAAATATCGGCTTAATGAAAGTTACTCGGCTACCAAATTTACCCAAAGAATAACGGCAATACCGTTGACTCTCTTGAAGCAGAGCACAAGGACGATGCCGTACCAGCTCGTGAGTCACTGCTCGATTGACGACAAATCTCACCGCTACAAAACGGTGCCGAGCTTTGAGCTCAGGCTCAAGCTGATCTATTTTTTCAAGAGAGACTTTCTCAGCTTTTACAAATTTGCTTTCGTAGACATCAATGTCTTTGAAAAAATATGGATGTCGAGAGGCTAATGTATAAGCCATAGCCCCCACGACTTCGCAATTGGGATATTTTATTGCTATTTCTCGGAAAGCTCTCACGCTTCCAGTAACCAACAACTCTCCAGATCCAAGTGCATCAACAACCAAATATTTTGGAATGGTTTGATAAAATTCATCAAAGAACCAACGCCCCCCAATAGTCAAATAATTAACCTTTAGAGAGGCTACTCCCATTTCAAGAGTAGAATTATGCTTATGTTTCACCATTTTTTCAATAAAACCAATCGCGGAAGATTCTGTTATATTATCTTCGGCCTTATAACAGACTTTCCCGCATAATTCAATTCTCTGCGCTAACGAAAGCTCGTCAGATAAAATTTCAAACGACGGCGGAATTACGATAGCTTTATCATATAATTTAATCATGGCGAATCTCCTTCGTCTCTTTAATTTGCTCAAAATGAGCCTCTATTGAAAATCCAAATACAAAGTACTATTAAACAGCATATAGCTAAAATCATAAAAAAGTCAAATAAAAAAATTTGATTCGAGAAAAGCTAATCCTTCATCACAATATCATGTTCGCCCCGGCGAATATCAAAACGATTAGGTTCGTCATCGGTATGAATTGCTAAGCCAATTCCTCCAAAAATTTCTTTGAGACTCGCAATCATTTTGAGCATCTGTCGCACTAATGTAGGATGTACAAATCTTGTGGAGCGTAATTCCACTAAATATATCAAAGCTTTTAAATCTCCCGACACTCGACAAGGAACATTATAGCCCATAGCAGTGTAATATTGTTTTATTTCATCAGTAGTTTCTAATTTAGAAATGGAGTCTTCTTGCATTTTAATAAATTCCTGAGTTTTATTTCTTAAATCTTCTGGCATAGCCTTTAAATACCATTCGTTAAAGCCGTGGTTCCTCACAAGCAGGGGCATTCTTTGTACTATCGCTCGATGCCTTTGCAAATCACGAAAAGATCCAAAATCCAATAAAAATTCATATTGAATCATTCCACATTCCGCAACCATCGGTGGCAACTCTGTTTTGAAAGGTCGATTCTGAATCAATTCTTTGTATTTTTCTAAATCATTCAAGTCTATTCCGTTTTTTAAAAGTGCAAAATCTTTAGCTTCGTTGTTAACGTAATAATAATCATTCTGCATCCAGTTCTGATTATATTTTTCTGTATTTTCAAATCTTTCATGGCAAAAAGAACTAGGATAAGCTTCTTTGAGAGCAGCTTCAGTTTTCTCAGCAATATCTCTAACCTCTTCCAAGGGATGATGCCTAAGCAACATTAACTGGTCAGCAAATTGACGAAAATTCATTCGCCAAGCTACATTAGTAGTCGCTCCAGCAGGAAGAAGTGATCTGGTAATATCAAATGCTCGAGCCACGATAGTCTTGCTATAAATTTTTTCATCTTCTTCATCTTTTCTAGGAAATTGTTTTTTAAGATGTGCTTGAACTGGAACTTGCGCTTCTAAATAAAAAGCTCGCCAATCTTCCTGAATTTTTTCTCCCTCAGCTGAGCCAACTGGATTAAGAAAGGCTTGCGCAGAAAAATCCACATACCGAGTAGACGCTTCCTGTCCGGAATAGAGTCGCCAATCCTGAATAGCTTTAGCTGCTAACAGCGAAATACCCTCCGCAAAAACAGTTGTACTTCCACAATCTCCAATAGATTTATGTCCGTAGCCAACATAAAATTGCTGCATAAAATTTTGTGCTCCGCGTTCTTTTAAAATCTTTAAATGATGATAAATTCCACCCGTTGAGCGCGAATGTAAGGCTTGCAGCATAGCTTCAGCTTGTGCATCAATTTTAGCTTCATTATTCAAAACCAATACAAACCCGCATTGATTCAAATCTTTCACTGCATGGATAGTTTTTTCATGTTCCATTAGTATTATATGTTTTATTTTTTAATTATCGCGTCAATTTGAGCATAAAGCTCTTTTAGCGTTCCATTGTTATCAATCACAAAGGCTGCCTCATCTTTTAAATATTTTATTTGTGTTTCAGCCTCTCTTTTGTTATCTTTTTTAAATTCATCAAAGGTTTTTTTTTCATCATCCACGTTTTCTTCCCTCTTAGTTATGCGCTCGTAACGTATTTTTAAATCTGTTTCAACATAGATCAGTTTGAACTCAGGAATTTTTTCCAAAAAAACAATATCGCTCATACGGCGTACTCCATCAATAGCAATAATTTCATAAGAATCTTTTTCTACATCCTTATAAATTACCATAGATAGAATATCTTCATCAAAATTATCTCGCATCAAAGTAGAGATTTTTTGTAAATTTTCTCGACTTTCTTCTAGATACATCCGCTTGGCCACATCTCGAAGGGCAGTAGAAAAACGATGAGTTGAAGCTCCATAATTGTCCACTAAATATTTCGCGACAGTTCCTTTGCCCGCAGCAATTTCTCCGGCAATTCCTAAGATTATTTTTTCCATATTTCTATTTTTAATTTGTTGAATTATTTTTTATAAGAATTACATATTATCATAAGTTTCCATTTCATTCCCTACCAATGAATATTCCACGCCCGCTTCTTTGAAAATTTCACGACTTCTCTCTCCGCCATGGTAATCCTTGGTACAAACTACTCTTTTTATTCCCGCATTAATAATCATCTTAGCGCAAGTATAGCAAGGCGTCATATGACAATAAATAGTTGCACCATCTAGTGCCACTCCGAATCTAGCCGCATTAGCAATGGCATTTTGTTCATTATGGGCGGTTCTGATGCAATGCTGTGTTTTAGCTCCATCTTCATGAATAACAGTATGCATTTCATGCCCGACATCATCACAATGAGCTGTACCAATCGGTGAACCCACATACCCAGTTGATAATATTCTATTATTATTAACAACCACACATCCTGACCTGCCTCGATCACATGTTCCTCGAGTCCTTATTGCCTGAACTAAATTTAAAAAATATTCATCCCAAGATGGCCTCACATATTTTTCTTGTTTATTTTCACCCATAATGCTTAGTTTTTAGTTATCAGTTCACGGTTCACAG
>DOKP01000038.1:22561-29046 GCA_003510795.1 Candidatus Moraniibacteriota bacterium
AGTTATCAGTTCACGGTTCACAGTATCCGCAAATAAGATCATCTAAATTATTTAAATTAAATTATTTTATATTTATTTAGGATTTTAAATTTAAAAGTTATTATCGCTATTCCCTGCTGAGGAAAAATAATTCTATCAAAAATATTCCCGCTACTGCCAAAAGACCTATCCACCAAGTGAAATATCCTATAGCATTTAATATAATAATCAAAACCGCAAGCGTTGCCAAGAGAAACCCTTGACGGAAACTTAGTCCCATCGTTTCAATCGCGCTTTCTCCTCCTAGAAGTTTAACCCTGAGCCAAACTAAAATATTTACCCAAATCCCCAATAGAAAAATCCAAAAACTAAAATAAAACAAAACCTGACCCACAATTCCAGATTTATAAGGGTCGATATTGAATAAAACAAAAAACCAAGCACCTAAGGCCAGCAAGGTACTTAATATTAAACTCCAAATGTAAGCTTTTAGAGACATGGATTTAAATTTTCAATATTCAATAATCAATAATCAATAAATTATCAATGTCAAAATTTTCAAGAGCTATTTTTTAAAAACAAAATGCATCTAAAAATTGAATCATTGTAAATTCATTGTAAATTGAAAAATGTAAATTGTAAATTTATTAAAGCTAAATAAATTTTACCTCAAATTGATAAACCGCACAACCTTGCCAAATGAGTCTTTTGCTATTATAGTTTAATTATGGAAAACGCTAAAAATAATCGCGATTATAATTTTTTTATCTACCTGTCGCTCTTTGGGATAACCATCAGTTGGGGACTTTTTCTATTGGCGCTTTCGGGTATTTTTTATTGGTGGACAGTATCCATTCTCATAGCTGTCATAGCTGCCAGCGGTTTTCGTTTTATCTTGTCAAACCTGATTAAAATATCCATCCAATTCTTAATCGTTAATATAATTTTAATCGCGACTGCCACGGTTTTCGTTACCTTTTCTGCGCCTACAGTCTTTTCTGGGCGTGATCAAGGCTCCATCAGCCAAGCGGCTATCCGCTTAGCCCAAAACGGCCGTTTAGAATTCGCCACGCCAGCCTCCACTGATTTTTTTAACATCAATGTTACTCAAAAAAATAACCTCAAAAATTGCCTGATTGATAAGCTGGATGATTTCCAAGATACTAATTCGTTAAGATCAAAATTCTACACTGTCTATTGCCAAGCCAAAACATCTTCCAAAGCCTTTAATTTCCCGGGATTTTATTACACGGCCGACGGTAATTTGGTCACTCAATTTCCCATCGTTTACATCGCTTGGCTAGCTTTGTTCTATTCATTTTTGGGCATTCTTGGATTTCAAATTGCCAATGGAATCCTTCTTTATTCTTCTCTAATGGCTTTTTATTTATTAATTCACCGCCTCACAAATTTAAGCCAAGCTTCTTTTAAAATAAAATTTTTTACTCAAATATCCAGCCTAGCCATCATTGCAACTTCTTTTTGTTTCATGTGGTTTAGCAAATTTACCTTGACTGAAAACATCGCCATTCCTCTTTTATGGATCGGGATATTAACACTGCTAATCATAACTGGATCCAATACAAAAAGTTTATTCAGAAAAAAATCCACCCTTCTTTTATTTTTCTTAAGTTTAGGATTGCTTATTTTTACGCGCATTGAAGGATTGGTTTTTTTCTTGCTCGCTATTTTATATTTAATTGCAAACAAAAATTCCGGCCGATATTTCAGGAAGAATTTCCTAATTATAGTCTTGCCTCCATTGGTAATCATTGGCGCAATTTTTATCTGGAATTTGCATACGGACATTTATTTTTATAAATCAGTTCTCAAAGCTACTTTGGAAAATTTAAGTGAAAATTCCTCAGATATTGCGAAGAATAACAGTCTTTTGACAATTCTAAACCTATTTAAAATTTTTGGACTCTATGGCATACTTGCGCCGATGTTGTTTGGACTAGCCGGAGTTTTTTATCTAGTTAAAACGAAAAAATATAATCAGTTAATCCCCCTCTTTATAATTTTTCCATCATTCTTCTATATCCTCAGTCCGCAAATAACCATGGAGCACCCCTGGATGTTGCGCAGATTTACTTTTTCCATCTTACCGGCATTTATCATCTATTCGATAATTTTGATCAACACAGCCTACCGCAAAAAAAATATCCTTCTGGGAATAATTCTCACGCTAATTATTGTTTATTTTAATTTCCCCTCTTTTTCCCAATATTTAACCTTTATTCCCGATAAAAATCTCCTTAAGGAAACGAAAAAAATCAGCCAAAATTTCTCTGATAAAGATCTTATTTTAGTTGATCAAATGTCCAGTGGCAACAATTTTGAAATGATTGATCAGCCGCTGAGCTCCATCTTTGGCAAAAATGCAGTTTATTTTTTTAATGTGGCAGATTTGGACAAAATAGACAAAAGCCAATATGAAAAAATATATCTAATCATTCCCGAAACTAGGGAAAAATATTATAGAGAAACATCCCTAAAGAATAAAATGCTTCTGGCGAAAAATTATTCCATTGAATTTAGCGCCCTGCACGCAGATAAGAAAAATTTCTCTCTGCCAGGCAAAGAAATTACATCAACCAAAGGATTAATTTTTGAATTAACTCCCTAATTGCATTTGAAATGAATAACTTAAATATTTCTCAACTAAACAAAAAAGACCAGCGAATTTATTGGTTTGCTAATTTTATCATACTTTCTTTCTTTCTAATGTTTATTATTTTCACGCTCGCCAGAGTTATTTTCCCTTCCCAATTTTTCACGTATTCATTTGCCAATATAAATAGTTTGAAAAATACTATTATGAATATGGCTCAAGCAGATGACAAGATGAATTTTTATGCTTCAACTCCTTTAAATTTTTCCCAGATAGAAATCAATTTAGAGTTAGCTTCACCCGTGGCTGATTTTAAAAACCAAAAGATTACTCTCCAAAAATCTTACAAAGCTTTTTTCTATCCAGAGGCCAGCTCATTGGATGATCTTAAAAACAAAGAAGAGAACAGCCTAGTTTCCATAGATGATTCTGTTTTCATTGTTGGCAACCAAAAAACAACGCCCATTGATAGCACTCTCACTTTTGAAAGCCTGGGCTACAGTTGGGACAGCCTCCGACCGAATACTACTGATCTCAGCGCTTATGAAAAGCAAAAATTGGCCGATCTGAATGCCGCTCATCCAACTGGCACGATTTTAAAAACAACTTCCGGTTCAACTTATTATTTTATAGAAAATTTCACTAAGAAAAAAATAGTTAATCCCTCTCCGAATAACATCCAAAATGCCATCGCGGTCGACGAAGAAAGTTTGAATAAATCTGATTTTTGTATTTTAGAAAAAAATAAATTATTCCCCAAGAAATATTCCTGCGAGGTACCCCTCTCTCAGATAGTTGGTTTAATCGGAAAAGATTATCGTTTTACGCTAGACGGCCTTCCTGCAAATATTCAAATTAAAAAAATAGGCTTAAAATTTGAAAAATCATTAACTCGAGAAAATTTTCAGTTCTTTCTCGGCGAATTGAAGAAGCGCATGCTTTACCGTTTTGGCTTTAAAGATGCTTAGGCTCTGTAACAAAATAACTCATACATTTCGCGCTCATTTTCACGCTATCTTTGTCCAAAAAATTCCTCACAATATCTCGATATTCCTCGTAATTTTTTGAACAAATCTAACGCAAACCTGAACACGAACTGCACAATTTATTTTGTTTCAGAGCCTTAAAATAAATTTCATATTATGTTAAAAAATATTCTGTCAAAACCCATCATAATTTACGCCCTGCTAAAAAATATCCTAATAATATTTTTGGTTATTTGGGCTTTCGCCCTTTTGGGAGAAGCTTTTTTGCCTGGATTTGTCTCAACTAATATAAGCTTTTTAAAATTAACGCTTTTGATATTTGGGGTTATATTTTCTATCTATTTAGTAAGTAAAAAAATAGAAACTCCAGAATCAATGCCTATGGAAATTCCAAAATTCACTTTATTTACTACTATTTTTTTTGTAATTATCATATCCGGTCTAGCTCTCCTGAAATTTAATTACTTTTCCAATATTACTATAACTTTAACTACTCTCTTGATATTATTTTATTTTTATAAAGAATTGCTTGATAAAGAAAGGTAAATTTGTAGTGTTCGCAATGTTTATAAAGTTCTTAAAGTTTATAAAGTAAAGATAAGTAGTTACTATTTTAAATTCTTATATTTCCAAATTAAATTCCCAAACACACAGCACGGCTACATTTACAATTTGCCACCTTATGAACTTTAAAAACCTTAGGAACCTTATAACTTATTGATTTATTCCTTAATAAATTCCAAAGTTTCTTTGGCGCATTTTCGCCAAGAAAATTTATTGAGTTGTATTCTGCCCTTTGCTATCATTTCAGATTGCAAACCAAAATTGTTAATAACTTTAAATATTTTTTGGGCTAATTCTTTCACATCTCGACTTTCAAAATATTCCACCGCTTCGCCCCCCACTTCTTCCAGGCTAGAATTCCTAGCGCAAATGACTGGCACATTGGCTGCAAAAGCCTCTAGAACTGGAATTCCAAAACCCTCGTAAAGACTAGGAAAAACAAACACAGCTGCGTTTTGCTGCAATATTGATAAATCTTCAAAAGGAATCCGCCCAGTTAAGATAATGCTATCTTTTACTGAGCTAGTTTCAATTGCTTTGATAGTTTCTTCCCAGCTCCAAGCCTTGCCTCCGGCGATAACTAACTTAATGCTGTTTTCATTTTCCTTTTTAAATATTTCAAAAGATTTTACCAAGGTTATTAAATTTTTCCTCGGCTGAATTGCTCCCACATAAAGCAAATATTTTTTTGGCTTTAAATGATATTTCCTCAACACTTCATTCATGAGTTCGATATCGAATCTTTTTCGATAGAGGTCGCCATCAAAACCATGATATATCACCCTTATCTTATCTTCTTTTATTTGAGGATAAAATTTTAAAATGTCATTTTTGGTCGACTGAGAAACGGCAATGATTTTATCCGCCCTTTTTACTGCCAAATCCGTCAGAAAATTAAGTTGAAACAAATCTCGCTTAGGAAAAGTGTGGGGAAATTGCTTAAAGGCTAAATCATGAATGGTAACTACTGTTTTCAAATTTTTTCTTCTCAACAGAGGAATATTATGCATTGGCATCCACAAAATATCCACTTTATCTTTCCAAATATTCCAAGCAAGTCGAGTCTGAGTCCAGAGCTTAAAGAATTTTAATTTTTTTACCTGATAATTGGGAAAATCTGGTGGCACTAATTCAGGATTAAAATTATTCTTGTGATAAATAATAAACTCATCTTCGGGAGAGATTTTTCCCAAATATTTAAGCACATTCAAAAGATACACTCTGGTTCCATCAATCCTCTTATTATCCAAATCCGCCGCCTGAATTGCAATTTTCATAAATAGTCATATTAGCATATTAACATAATAACATTTTAGCATATTAACATACTAGCACAAACAGCGACGACATTTTTATTTATTAGAGGAGGAATTAGCACGCGAGAAGATTTCCTTGATGCGGGAGTTCCAAGAAAAATGATCTTAAACTCTCTGGCTGATCTGCCTGCTCGCCTCGGTATTTTCGTCTAAAAAAATACCACAAAAAGTCAACCAAGCCTAGTTTCCAAACGGAACACTAGGCTTGAATTAATTTTTATTAAGTTTAATATAAAAAACCCGAGAAAACGTTAATTTGTTTCTCGGGCTTGAGTATATGGGACTCATTAGCTCATCAAGCAATTTCAGGACAAGCTGTTTGTGCTTCAAAATTAAATCTCACTGGCGGAGGATTAGCTCCATTATTCTTAAGGTTCTGCGCACAATCATCGCAGAGATCAATCCCTGCATAGATATGCGTAGCAGGTTTCATGCAATGAATTCCAGACCTAAGAGATGTCCTACATGGATTCTCTGGCATCAGTCTGTCAACGATTTTTTCTAGATGCACTATATTAGCATCTTTCTGTTGAATTTCATTCATCTGACTTCTTATTCGGATTTTAAGGAACGATCTGCTGATCAGCGTTACGAACAACATTATGCTTACAATCACCAACAATAAATTTATTCCAATTTCCATAGCAACCCCCTATCATTTGATTAGAAAAAATAAAAAACGCCCCTTTAAATCCTCTTTTAAAAAAACTAATGAAATAAATATTGCTAATTTATTCTGTCGGAGATGAGGGATTTCCTCATCATTCACTCGCCGTCGCTCATTCATTCTTTGCCCTGGGTAGCGCCAAACGCTCTTTGCTCGCGTTTGTCGGCGTTCATTGCAATAATTTTTTGCTAAAAATTATTTTATTCACTTTCTACCCGTTCGAATCCCTGCTCAAACTAAATAAAACCTAAAACATACTCTAGACCGAGTACATTTTGATTTTATAAGTTGGAGATGAGGGATTCGAACCCCCGATGACGGGATCAGAACCCGTTGCCTTACCGCTTGGCTAATCCCCA